>NZ_JBXSOL010000034.1:0-38082 GCF_057784555.1 Rhizobium sp. CNPSo 3670 | reverse complement strand
TTCATTCGGCCACTCCGGTGGGGTGGCCGATTCGATGACAATATTATGATGCAGGCGGCGTAAGCCGCTTGCTTATTACACAGAAATGTAGCAAATGGCGCGCGAGCGCGATTTGCGTGCCGCTTTGGACGACGAAGCGGTGACTGAACAAGCAAATAAGGTGGGCTAGAAGGCCCTGAAGACTGGATAGGGACGCCGGGCATCGGCGCCCTCTCGATCTTTGAAACCGGTGGTCCGCCTTAGGAAGAAAGAACAACCCGTGTCTTGTTGAGAGACATGTGGAAAACAAACACAAGGATAACGTCGAATGAACGGCCAAAATATCCGCATTCGCCTGAAGGCGTTCGATCACCGGATTCTCGATGCTTCCACGCGCGAGATCGTGTCGACGGCGAAGCGCACCGGTGCAAGCGTCCGGGGCCCCGTTCCGCTTCCGACCCGCATCGAGAAGTTTACGGTCAACCGGTCCCCGCACATCGACAAGAAGAGCCGCGAACAGTTCGAGATGCGCACGCATAAGCGCCTGCTCGACATCGTAGACCCGACCCCGCAGACGGTAGACGCGCTGATGAAGCTCGATCTCGCCGCCGGTGTCGATGTTGAGATCAAGCTCTGAGCTTGCTCGAGCTGAGTTGGAAGGATTGAACCGATGCGTTCAGGTGTGATTGCACAGAAGGTGGGAATGACCCGCGTCTACAACGACGCCGGCGAGCATGTCCCGGTAACGGTACTGCGTATGGACGGCTGCCAGGTCGTTGCCACGCGCACTGTCGAAAAGAATGGCTATACCGCAGTTCAGCTCGGTGCCGGCCAGGCGAAGGTAAAGAACACGTCGAAGGCGATGCGCGGCAACTTTGCCGTTGCCAACGTCGAGCCGAAGGCCAAGCTCGCAGAATTCCGCGTGTCGGAAGACAATCTGCTGGAGATCGGGACGGAGCTCAAGGCGGGTCACTTTGCCGCCGGTCAGCTCGTCGATGTGACGGGTACGACCATCGGTAAGGGTTTTGCCGGCGCCATGAAGCGCCACGGTTTCGGCGGTCTGCGCGCCACGCACGGTGTGTCGGTTTCGCACCGTTCGCACGGTTCGACCGGCTCGCGCCAGGATCCGGGCAAGGTTTTCAAGAACAAGAAGATGGCTGGTCACATGGGCCAGACGCGCGTCACGACGCAGAACCTGGAAGTGGTTTCGACCGACGAAGATCGCGGTCTGATCCTGATCAAGGGTGCTGTTCCCGGTTCCAAGGGTGCCTGGATCATCGTGCGCGACGCCGTCAAGTCGGCCGCGAAGTAAGGGAGCCAGATCAATGGAATTGAACGTCAAGACCCTCGAGGGAAAAGACGCCGGGAAGGTCTCCCTTTCGGACGAGATTTTCGGCCTCGAGCCCCGCGAAGACATTCTCGCCCGCGTTATCCGTTGGCAGCTTGCCAAGAAGCAGCAGGGCACGCACAAGGCAAAGGGCCGCGCTGAGGTTTCGCGCACCGGCGCCAAGATGTACAAGCAGAAGGGTACGGGCCGCGCCCGTCACCATTCGGCTCGCGCTCCGCAGTTCCGCGGCGGCGGCAAGGCCCATGGCCCGGTCGTTCGCAGCCACGAGCACGACCTTCCGAAGAAGGTTCGCGCACTCGGCCTTCGCCATGCCCTTTCGGCCAAGATCAAGGCCGATGACGTCATCGTCATCGACAACCTGGTCGCAGCTGAAGCCAAGACCAAGGCTCTCGCGTCTGCTTTCGAGACGCTCGGCCTGACCAACGCCCTCTTCATCGGCGGTGCAGAGCTTGACGGCAACTTCAAGCTTGCAGCGCAGAACATCCCGAACATCGATGTTCTGCCGATCCAGGGCATCAATGTTTACGACATCGTGCGCCGCGGCAAGCTCGTGCTTTCCAAGGCTGCGGTTGAAGCGCTAGAGGAGCGATTCAAGTGACCGATCTTCGCCACTACGATGTGATCGTCTCTCCGGCGATCACCGAAAAGTCCACGCTGGTATCTGAAAACAACCAGGTTGTTTTCAATGTCGCCAAGCAGGCGACAAAGCCGGAAATCAAGGCTGCTGTCGAGGCGCTGTTCGGCGTCAAGGTTACGGCCGTCAACACTCTGCTGCGTAAGGGCAAGACCAAGCGGTTCCGCGGTTTCGTCGGCAAGCAGAAGGACGTGAAGAAGGCTGTCGTGACGCTGGCTGAAGGCCAGACGATCGACGTCTCCACCGGTCTCTGAGGAATAAGAAAATGGCATTGAAAACATTCAATCCGACGACCCCGAGCCAGCGTCAGCTGGTCATCGTGGACCGCTCCTCGCTCTACAAGGGCAAGCCGGTCAAGGCGCTGACGGAAGGTCTGACCAAGAGCGGTGGTCGTAACAACCTCGGCCGCATCACGGCTCGCTTCATCGGTGGCGGTCATAAGCGCAGCTACCGACTGGTCGACTTCAAGCGTCGCAAGTTCGATGTCGAAGGCACGGTCGAGCGTATCGAATACGATCCGAACCGCACGGCTTTCATCGCGCTGGTGACCTATTCTGATGGCGAGCAGGCCTACATCATCGCTCCGCAGCGTCTCGCTGCCGGCGACAAGGTCATCGCTTCGGAGAAGGCTGTCGACGTCAAGCCCGGCAACACCATGCCGCTGCAGTACATCCCGGTCGGCTCCATCATCCACAATGTGGAAATGAAGCCGGGCAAGGGCGGTCAGATCGCCCGTTCCGCCGGTTCCTACGCGCAGCTCGTCGGTCGTGACCAGGGTATGGC
Organism: Rhizobium sp. CNPSo 3670; assembly: GCF_057784555.1. Classification (NCBI taxonomy): domain Bacteria; kingdom Pseudomonadati; phylum Pseudomonadota; class Alphaproteobacteria; order Hyphomicrobiales; family Rhizobiaceae; genus Rhizobium; species Rhizobium sp. CNPSo 3670. The sequence continues at coordinate 35,338 of NZ_JBXSOL010000034.1, read as the reverse complement.
GATCCTTCGCCTGAACTCCGGTGAGCAGCGCCTCGTAAGCGGCATCTGCCTTGCTTCGATCGGCGCCGTCTCGAACCCCGACCACGCCAACATCAACGACGGCAAGGCCGGTCGTACCGTCTGGCGCGGCAAGCGTCCCCATAACCGCGGTGTTGTCATGAACCCGGTCGACCATCCGCACGGCGGTGGTGAGGGCCGCACCTCCGGTGGTCGCCATCCGGTGACACCGTGGGGCAAGCCGACCAAGGGCAAGCGCACCCGGTCGAACAAGTCGACCGACAAGATGATCATGCGCTCGCGTCATCAGCGTAAGAAGTAAGAGAGGAAGTCTCCAATGGCTCGTTCAGTATGGAAAGGTCCGTTCGTTGACGGCTATCTTCTCAAGAAGGCTGAGAAGGTTCGTGAAGGCGGACGTGCAGAAGTGATCAAGATCTGGAGCCGTCGCTCCACGATCCTGCCGCAGTTCGTCGGTCTTACCTTCGGCGTCTACAACGGCAGCAAACATGTCCCGGTCAGTGTCAATGAAGACATGGTCGGTCACAAATTCGGTGAATTCTCTCCGACCCGCACCTACTACGGTCACGGCGCGGACAAGAAGGCGAAGAGGAAGTAACAATGGGCAAGGCAAAAGCCGAACGCCGGCTGAAGGACAACGAGGCGCAAGCAGTCGCCCGCACGCTCCGTGTCAGCCCCCAGAAGCTCAACCTGGTTGCTGCGGCCATCCGCGGCAAGAAGGTAGAGCGTGCACTCGCTGAGCTGGAGTTCTCCCGCAAGCGCATCGCGGGCGCCGTCAAGAAGACGCTCGAATCCGCGATCGCCAACGCCGAGAACAACCACGATCTTGACGTCGACGCGCTCGTCGTCGCCGAAGCCTACGTCGGCAAGTCGATCGTCATGAAGCGTTTCCACGCTCGTGGCCGCGGTCGCGCATCGCGCATCGAAAAGCCCTTCGCGCACCTGACGATCGTCGTTCGTGAAGTGCAGGCAGCAGAGGAGGCCGCATAATGGGTCAGAAAATCAATCCGATCGGTTTCCGTCTCGGCATCAACCGTACTTGGGATAGCCGCTGGTTCGCGGACAATGCCGAGTATGGCCAGCTGCTGCACGAAGACCTGAAGATGCGCAAGTTCGTCATGAGCGAACTGAAGCAGGCAGGCATCTCCAAGGTGGTCATCGAGCGTCCGCACAAGAAGTGCCGCGTCACGATCCACTCGGCCCGTCCGGGCCTCATCATCGGCCGTAAGGGCGCCGACATCGACAAGCTCCGCAAGAAGCTGTCGGACATGACCAATTCGGAAACGCACCTCAACATCGTCGAAGTGCGCAAGCCCGAAGTCGACGCGACGCTGGTCGCACAGTCGATCGCCCAGCAGCTCGAGCGCCGCGTGGCTTTCCGCCGCGCCATGAAGCGCGCCGTTCAGTCGGCAATGCGTCTTGGAGCCGAAGGCATCAAGATCACCTGCGCCGGTCGTCTCGGCGGTGCTGAAATCGCCCGTACTGAATGGTACCGTGAAGGTCGTGTGCCGCTGCACACGCTGCGCGCCGACATCGATTACGGCACGGCAGAAGCCGAAACCGCATTCGGTATCTGCGGCATCAAGGTCTGGATCTTCAAGGGCGAAATCCTTGAGCACGATCCGATGGCTTCCGAACGTCGCGCGCTGGAAGGCGATGCACAGGGTCCGGCAAGCCGCGAACGCGACCGTGGCGATCGTCGCCGCGAACGCGACAACGCGTAATTAGCGCTGGCGAAAGATAAGCTCGGAGAAGTAAGAAAATGTTGCAGCCAAAGCGTACTAAGTACCGCAAGCAGTTCAAGGGCCGCATCAAGGGCGTTGCCAAGGGCGGTTCTGACCTGGCATTCGGCGAATTCGGCTTGAAGGCTCAGGAGCCCAACCGCGTCAACGCACGCGAGATCGAAGCGGCCCGCCGCGCGATCACGCGCTACATGAAGCGCGCCGGCCGTGTATGGATCCGCGTGTTCCCGGACGTTCCGGTAACCGCAAAGCCGACCGAAGTCCGCATGGGCAAAGGTAAGGGCTCCGTTGAGTACTGGGCATGCAAGGTCAAGCCCGGTCGTATGATGTTCGAGATCGACGGCGTCAGCGAAGAGATCGCCCGTGAGGCGCTTCGCCTCGGCTCTGCCAAGCTCTCGGTCAAGACGCGCTTCGTACAGCGCATTGCAGAGTAAGGATTGAGCTCATGAAAGCCTCAGACGTTCGCGCGCTCAGCGCCGACCAACTCAAGGACGAGCTTGCCAAGCTGAAGAAGGAGCAGTTCAACCTGCGCTTCCAGAAGGCGACCGGCCAGCTCGAAAAGTCCTCGCGCATCAACGAAGTCCGCAAGGACATCGCTCGCGTCAAAACCATTGCCCGCCAGAAGGCGGCAGAAGTTAAGGCCTAAAGGAAGAAAAACATGCCGAAGCGCATCCTGCAGGGCGTCGTCGTTGGCGACAAGAACGAGAAGACGGTAGTGGTTCGCGTTGAGCGTCGTTTCGCTCACCCGCTGCTCCAGAAGACCGTTCGTCGTTCCAAGAAGTACAAGGCCCACGACGAAAACAACCAGTACAAGATCGGCGATACCGTATCCATCGAGGAATGCGCGCCGATCTCCAAGGACAAGCGCTGGACGGTCATTGCCGCCCAGGGCAAGTAACAGAATTTTGCGCGAGGCCTTGCGTCTCGCCGAAATATCTGTATGAAGCAGCGTCAGAACGCTCGAATGCCGGGCGTTCTTTTGCTTTGAGCGCACGGAAGGTCCCGTTCGGGAAACCACCCTGGCACGATCGACCCCGCGCTATTCAGCTATGCCGTGTTTTTGCCTGCCGTTACGGTGGGTTGGCCGGCGAACATTTTCATAAGCCGGGGTAGGGGGCTTAGGCCCAACCATTCCGGTAAACCAAGAAGGCGACCTGATATGATTCAGATGCAAACAAACCTCGACGTCGCGGATAATTCCGGCGCACGTCGTGTCATGTGCATCAAGGTGCTGGGCGGCTCGAAGCGCAAGTATGCCTCGATCGGCGACGTCATCGTCGTTTCGATCAAGGAAGCGATCCCGCGCGGCCGCGTGAAGAAGGGTGACGTGATGAAGGCGGTTGTCGTTCGCACCGCCAAGGACATCCGTCGTCCGGATGGCTCCGTCATCCGCTTCGACACCAACGCAGCAGTCCTAATCGACAACAAGAAAGAGCCGATCGGTACCCGTATCTTCGGACCGGTTCCGCGCGAACTTCGCGCCAAGAACCACATGAAGATCATCTCGCTGGCTCCCGAAGTACTGTAAGGAGCGAAGCGATGCAGAAGATACGTAAAGGCGACAAGGTCGTCATGCTCGCTGGCAAGGACAAGGGCCGCACCGGCGAAGTCGTTCAGGTCATGCCGAAGGAAGATCGTGCCGTCGTCCGTGGCGTCAACGTCGTGAAGCGCCACCAGCGCCAGACGCAGACCCAGGAAGCCGGCATCATCAACAAGGAAGCCCCGGTCCACCTGTCCAACATTGCAATCGTCGACAAGGACGGCAAGCCGACCCGCGTCGGTTTCAAGGTCGTTGACGGCAAGAAGGTCCGCGTGGCCAAGCGTTCTGGAGAAGTGATCGATGGCTGAGGCAAAATACGAGCCGCGGCTCAAGAAGGAATATGTCGAGCGCATCCGCAAGGCGATGCAGGAGAAGTTCTCCTACGCCAACGAGATGATGATCCCGAAGCTCGACAAGATCGTGATCAACATGGGTGTCGGTGAAGCGACCGCTGATTCGAAGAAGCCGACGGTTGCTGCCGCCGACCTCGCAGCGATCGCCGGTCAGAAGCCGGTCATCACCCGCGCACGCAACTCTATCGCAGGCTTCAAGGTCCGCGAAAACATGCCGATCGGCGCAAAGGTCACCCTGCGCGGCGCCCGCATGTACGAGTTCCTGGATCGCCTGGTCAACATCGCGCTTCCGCGCGTTCGCGACTTCCGCGGCCTGAACCCGAAGAGCTTTGACGGCCGTGGCAACTTCGCCATGGGCATCAAGGAGCACATTGTGTTCCCTGAAATCAACTACGACAAGGTTGATCAGATGTGGGGCATGGACATCATCGTTTGCACGACGGCGACGACCGACGACGAAGCACGGACTCTCCTGAAGGAGTTCAGCTTCCCGTTCCGTCAATAACCGTAACGACGAGCGTAGAAAAGGAACCTGACATGGCGAAGACAAGCGCAGTTGAAAAGAACAAGCGCCGCCGTAATACGGTCGCCAACCAGGCCGCAAAGCGGGCTGCGTTGAAGGCGATCATCATGAACCAGGCTCTTCCGATCGAAGAGCGGTTCAAGGCCTCGATCAAGCTGGCATCCCTGCCGCGCGATGGATCGAAGACCCGCATTCGCAACCGTTGCGAAGTATCGGGCCGTCCGCGCGCATACTACCGCAAACTGCGCATGTCGCGTATCGCGCTGCGTGAACTCGGCAATCTCGGCAAGGTGCCGGGCATCGTCAAGTCGAGCTGGTAAGGAGCAGGTTAGATGACAATGACTGATCCGTTGGGCGATATGCTCACCCGCATCCGCAACGGCGCTTCCCGCCGCAAGTCGTCGGTTTCGACGCCTGCATCCAAGCTCCGTGCGCGTGTTCTCGATGTCCTGCAGTCCGAAGGCTACATCCGTGGCTATTCCGTTGTCGATTTCGGCAATGGCAAGTCGGAGCTCAACATCGAGCTGAAGTACTATGAAGGCGCATCGGTGATCCGTGAGATCGGCCGTGTGTCGAAGCCGGGCCGCCGGGTTTATGTCTCGGTCAAGTCCATTCCGCAGGTCGCGAACGGCCTCGGCATCACCATCCTTTCGACTCCGAAGGGCGTGATGGCCGATCACCAGGCTCGCGAACAGAACGTTGGTGGCGAGGTTCTTTGCTCGGTCTTCTAAGATCGGGCAGGGATCTCCATAGCGAACAGACAGGATTGAAACATGTCTCGTATCGGTAAGAAGCCCGTTCAGGTGCCTGCTGGGATCACGGCTACGGTCGAAGGCCAGAAGGTTACCGCAAAGGGCCCGAAGGGCGAGCTGTTCTTCGTCGCTAACGACGAAATCAGCCTCAAGCTCGAAAACAACGCGGTCGTCGTGACGCCCGTAAACCAGTCCAAGGATGCGCGTTCGAAGTGGGGCATGTCCCGCACGATGATCGAAGGCATCTTCAAGGGCGTCAAGGATGGTTACGAGCGCAAGCTCGAAATCAACGGCGTCGGTTACCGCGCCGCCATGCAGGGCAAGAACCTGCAGCTGGCCCTCGGTTTCAGCCACGACGTGGTCTATGAACCGCCGGTCGGCATCTCGATCGCTGTTCCGAAGCCGACTGAAATCATCGTCAGCGGCATCAACAAGCAGCAGGTCGGTCAGGTTGCGGCCGAAATCCGCGAATATCGCGGTCCCGAGCCGTACAAGGGCAAGGGTGTCAAGTATGCCGACGAGCGGATCGTCCGCAAAGAAGGCAAGAAGAAGTAAGGATCACGCGAAATGGCTAGCAGGAAAGAAGCACTTGCACGTCGTGCCAACCGCGTGCGCCGTCATATCAAGTCGGTGGCCAATGGCCGTCCGCGCCTGTCGGTTCATCGCTCCTCGAAGAACATCTATGCCCAGATCATCGATGACGTGGCCGGCAAGACGCTTGCGTCCGCCTCCACCCTCGACAAGGATCTGCGCGGTTCTCTGAAGACCGGTGCCGATACCGCCGCCGCCGCCGCCGTAGGCAAGCTCGTCGCCGAGCGCGCCTCCAAGGCCGGTGTTACGGACGTCGTATTCGACCGTGGCGCCTTCATCTATCACGGCCGCATCAAGGCTCTCGCCGAAGCGGCCCGCGAAGGCGGTCTGACCTTCTGATCAGTTTCCGGCCGGGCGCTGTCGCTCCGGCCGGATTTTCGCCGGACCGCAGGCACTCCCTGGCAAGAAGGGGAGGCTAATGCGGTCCACATTCATTTGCCGATTGCACCCGGAAAAGAAAAAGGAAGAGGACAATGGCACAGGAAAGAAGGCCGCAGCGGGAAGACCGCCAGAGCCGTGAAGAGCGCGATAGCGAATTCGTCGACAAGCTGGTCGCGATCAACCGCGTCGCCAAGGTCGTCAAGGGCGGCCGTCGTTTTGGTTTCGCAGCACTCGTCGTCGTCGGCGACCAGAAGGGCCGCGTCGGCTTCGGCCACGGCAAGGCACGCGAAGTGCCGGAAGCCATCCGCAAGGCAACCGAAGCCGCCAAGCGGGAGCTGATCTTCGTACCGCTGCGTGATGGCCGCACGCTGCATCACGACGTCCATGGCCGCCACGGCGCCGGCAAGGTTCTGCTGCGCTCGGCCAAGGTCGGTACCGGCATCATCGCCGGCGGTCCGATGCGCGCCGTATTCGAAACGCTCGGCATGCACGACGTCGTCGCCAAGTCGACCGGTTCGTCGAACCCCTACAACATGGTTCGCGCCACCTTCGACGCTCTGAAGCACCAGGTTCACCCGAAGGACATCGCAGCTCAGCGCGGCATCAAGTATGCAACGCTGCAGGCTCGTCGTAGCGCCTCCGGCAACGCCTCTGAAGAATAAGAGGAGCTGACCAATGGCCAAGGCTACCAAGAAGGCTGAAGCGAAGACTGTCACGATCGAACAGATCGGCAGCCCGATTCGCCGTCCGGACGTTCAGCAGCGCACGCTGATCGGTCTCGGACTGAACAAGATGCACCGTCGCCGCACGCTGGAGGATACTCCTTCCGTTCGCGGCATGATCCGTGCTGTCCAGCATCTCGTTCGCATCGTCGACGAGAAGTGAGACGGAGGAAACGCTCATGAAACTCAATGAAATCAAGGACAACGAAGGCTCGACCCACAGCCGCAAGCGCCTCGGCCGCGGTATCGGTTCGGGCTCCGGCAAGACGGCTGGTCGCGGTGTCAAGGGTCAGAAGTCCCGTTCCGGCGTCGCCATCAACGGCTTCGAAGGCGGCCAGATGCCGATCTATCGTCGCCTGCCGAAGCGCGGCTTCAATAACATTTTCGCTTCCGACTTTGTTGTCGTGTCGCTCGGCCGCATTCAGGCGGCAGTCGACGCCGGCAAGCTCGACGCCAAGGCGACTGTTGACGCAGCTGCCCTGAAGGCTGCCGGGGTTATCCGCCGCGCAAAGGACGGCGTTCGCGTTCTCGCCGACGGCGAGCTCAAGGCCAAGATCACCATCGTCGTCGCGGGCGCTTCCAAGCCCGCCGTCGAGAAGATCGAAAAGGCCGGCGGCACGGTGACGCTGCTTTCGGCTCCGGCTGCAGCGGAATAATATCTGATGATATATCGCCCGGGGTGCTTCACACCGGGCGATTTTGCTCCCATATGTGGGCCTCACAAAGACTTGGCTGGCGCGCCCGCGTCACGCCGGTAAAACTGGAAAACTAGGGTGAGGCATGGGGTTGCGCTGCAATCCGTCCAAAACCCGGTTTTGAATTATTTTCATACTGATTCCGGGGCCGGCATTTCCCCAGAGACGCCGGAATTGGTAGGGCGGAGAATCGCATGGCTTCTGCAGCGGAACAATTGGCATCCAACCTCAATTTTTCGACCTTTGCCAAAGCCGAGGATTTGAAGAAGCGCCTGTGGTTCACACTGGCAGCTCTCCTCGTCTACAGGCTCGGCACCCATATCCCGCTTCCGGGTCTCAATCCCGAAGCCTATGCCCAGGCGTTCCGCGGCCAGGCAGGCGGCATTCTCGGCCTTTTCAACATGTTCTCGGGCGGCGCCGTTCAGCGCATGGCGATCTTTGCGCTCGGCATCATGCCCTATATCTCCGCTTCGATCATCGTGCAGCTGATGACGTCGGTCGTGCCGACGCTTGAAAACCTCAAGAAGGAAGGCGAGCAGGGTCGCAAGATCATCAACCAGTACACCCGCTACGGCACCGTCATTCTGGGTGCGCTTCAGGCTTACGGCATTGCGGCCGGCCTGGAGAGCGGCCAGGGCCTTGTCGTCGATCCGGGCTGGTTCTTCCGTATTTCCACCGTTCTGACGCTGCTCGGCGGCACGATGTTCCTGATGTGGCTCGGCGAGCAGATCACCTCGCGCGGTATCGGCAACGGCATTTCGCTGATCATCTTTGCCGGTATCGCAGCAGGCCTGCCGAGCGCTCTTGCCGGCACGCTTGAACTCGGCCGCACCGGGGCGCTGTCGACCGGCCTCATCCTGCTCGTCATCATTGTCGCAATCGCCGTCATCGGTGTCATCGTCTTCGTGGAGCGCGCCCAGCGCCGGCTGCTGATCCAGTATCCGAAGCGCCAGGTCGGCAACCGCATGTTCCAGGGCGATACGTCGCACCTGCCGCTGAAACTGAACACCTCGGGCGTGATCCCGGCGATTTTTGCCTCTTCGCTGCTGCTTCTGCCGGCGACAGTCGCGGGCTTTGCCAACACCACGGCCATGCCTGCCTGGGCGACGTCGATCGTTGCCGCCCTCGGCCATGGCCAGCCGCTCTACATGGTGCTCTATGCGGCGCTGATCGCCTTCTTCGCCTTCTTCTATACGGCCATCGTCTTCAATCCGAAGGACACGGCCGACAATCTGAAGAAGCATGGCGGCTTTATTCCCGGAATCCGTCCCGGTGAGCGCACCGCCGAATACATCGACTACGTGCTGACCCGTATCACGGTGATCGGCGCCATCTATCTCGTCTTCGTCTGCATCCTCCCGGAGATTCTGGTGTCGCAAACCGGCATTCCATTATCCCTTGGTGGGACTTCGCTTTTGATCGTGGTTAGCGTAACTCTTGATACGGTTGCACAGATCCAGGGTCACCTGATCGCGCAGCAATACGAAGGCCTGATCAAGAAATCGAAGTTGCGAGGAGGAAAGAGGGGGCGATGAGACTTATCCTTTTGGGGCCGCCGGGCGCGGGCAAGGGAACCCAGGCCCAGCGGATCGTGGAAAAGCACGGCATTCCGCAGCTTTCCACGGGAGATATGCTGCGTGCGGCGGTCAACGCCGGCACGGAGATCGGCAAGCGCGCCAAGGCGGTCATGGACGCCGGTAAGCTGGTCTCGGACGAGATCGTCATCGCCATCGTCTCGGAGCGAATCGATCAGCCCGATTGCGCCAACGGTTTCATTCTCGATGGCTTCCCCAGGACGCTCGTTCAGGCGGACGCCACCGAAGCGATGCTGAGAGCAAAGGGTCTTGGTCTCTCCGTCGTCATCGAATTCCGTGTCGATGATGCCGAATTGGTCCGTCGTGTTGCCGGCCGCTACTCCTGCGCCCAGTGCGGTAGCGTCTATCACGACACGGACAAGGTCCCGGCCAATGAGGGTGTGTGCGACAAGTGCGGCTCTACCCACTTCAAGCGCCGTCCCGACGACACTCCGGAGACCATGACGGCCCGGTTGCAGGTCTACTACAAGGAGACCTCACCGCTGATCGGTTACTACCATGCCAAGGGCAAGCTCAGGTCTGTCGACGGCATGGCTGAAATCGACCATGTGACTGCTGAGGTCGAAGCCATTCTTTCCAAGCTTTAAGGCTTGAAAATAAACTTGGCGGAAACGGTTGCTTTTCAGCAGTGATTCCGCTAAACACCGCGCCAACTCGCGACATTCCCTGCGATCGGCGCGGATTTCCCTGGGAAGTCCGGGTGCGGTCGTTTTGACATGTTACGGACATTAAATCTGAACGGGCGGCCCTGAGGGTCGCATAACGAAGCCCACTTGCCGGATGGCAACTGGAATGCAAGGAGAACAGGCGTGGCACGTATCGCTGGCGTCAACATCCCGACTGCAAAGCGCGTAGTCATCGCGCTGACCTACATTCACGGGATCGGTCCGAAATTCGCACAGGAAATCGTCGAGAAGGTCGGTATTCCGGCTGAGCGTCGTGTGCATCAGCTGACGGACGCTGAAGTCCTTCAGATCCGCGAAACCATCGACCGTGACTATCAGGTCGAGGGTGATCTTCGTCGCGAAACCGCGATGAACATCAAGCGTCTGATGGATCTCGGCTGCTACCGCGGCCTGCGTCATCGTCGCGGCCTTCCGGTCCGCGGTCAGCGCACGCACACCAATGCCCGCACCCGTAAGGGTCCGGCAAAGGCAATCGCTGGCAAGAAGAAGTAATTTCCGGGAAGCCGGGGTGGGGAGGCTGGCGGTCCGCGCCGGCCTCTTTTGAGTTTGGAGCGGGACCATGTAGGCGCCGTTCCGGTGTAGCCGCTGGTATTACGGCGGTGAAGAGATCAAAGAAAGGAATAGCATGGCTAAGGAAGCCGTCCGCGTTCGCCGTCGCGAGCGCAAGAATATCTCGTCGGGTGTCGCGCACGTTAACTCGACCTTCAACAACACGATGATCACCATCACCGATGCGCAGGGCAATGCGATCGCTTGGTCGTCGGCTGGCGCCAAGGGCTTCAAGGGTTCGCGCAAGTCGACCCCCTTTGCTGCCCAAATCGCTGCCGAAGACTGCGCCAAGAAGGCCCAGGAACACGGCATGAAGTCGCTGGAAGTCGAAGTCTGCGGTCCGGGTTCGGGTCGTGAATCGGCTCTGCGTGCGCTCCAGGCTGCAGGTTTCATGATCACGTCCATCCGCGACGTGACGCCGATCCCGCACAATGGCTGCCGTCCGCGCAAGAAGCGCCGCGTCTGATCATCGCTCTCGTCACCGGTGAGCGCCTTGGCGCTCCCGGTGGTTTTCAAGCTCGGTTGTCACGATTGGATGGTGGCAACGAACGGAAGGCAAACTCATGATTCAGAAGAACTGGCAGGAACTGATCAAGCCGAACAAGGTGGAGTTCTCCTCGAGCTCGCGCACCAGGGCGACGCTCGTCGCCGAACCGCTGGAGCGCGGCTTCGGCCTCACCCTCGGCAACGCGCTTCGCCGCGTTCTGCTCTCCTCGCTGCGCGGTGCTGCCGTTACGGCGGTGCAGATCGATGGCGTGCTGCATGAATTCTCCTCGATTCCCGGCGTCCGCGAAGATGTCACGGATATCGTGCTCAACATCAAGGAAATCGCCATCAAGATGGATGGCGACGACGCAAAACGCATGGTCGTGCGCAAGCAGGGCCCGGGCGTTGTCACGGCTGGCGACATTCAGACGGTCGGCGATATCGAAATCCTCAACCCCGAGCATGTGATCTGCACGCTCGACGAGGGCGCCGAGATCCGGATGGAGTTCACCGTCAACAACGGCAAGGGTTATGTTCCGGCCGAGCGTAATCGTGCGGAAGATGCTCCGATCGGCCTTATCCCGGTCGACAGCCTCTATTCGCCGGTCAAGAAGGTGTCCTACAAGGTAGAAAATACCCGCGAAGGACAGGTTCTCGACTACGACAAGCTGAACATGACCATCGAAACCGATGGCTCGATCACCGGCGAAGACGCCGTCGCTTTTGCGGCGCGCATCCTCCAGGATCAGCTTGGCGTCTTCGTCAACTTCGACGAGCCGCAGAAGGAAACCGAAGAGGAAGCAGTCACCGAACTTGCTTTCAACCCGGCTCTCCTCAAGAAGGTGGACGAACTCGAACTGTCGGTCCGTTCGGCAAACTGCCTGAAGAACGACAACATCGTCTACATCGGTGACCTGATTCAGAAGACCGAAGCAGAAATGCTCCGCACGCCGAATTTTGGTCGCAAGTCGCTGAACGAAATCAAGGAAGTTCTCGCATCCATGGGCCTGCACCTCGGCATGGAAGTGCCGGCATGGCCGCCCGAGAACATCGAAGATCTCGCCAAGCGCTACGAAGACCAATATTAAGAAAACAAAAGGCAGGCTCTTTCGGCTGCCTTTCCCCGTCAAACAGCAGGCATATCGCCTGCATGTGCCAGGAAACGGCAGGCCCGGTAACGAAGTAAGGGCACTGCATTAAAGGAGAATAGCAATGCGCCATGGTAAAGCCGGCCGCAAGCTGAATAGAACTGCAAGCCACCGCAAGGCGATGTTCGCCAATATGGCGGCTTCGCTGATTACCCACGAGCAGATCGTCACGACCCTGCCGAAGGCCAAGGAAATCCGTCCGATCGTCGAAAAGCTCGTCACGCTCGGCAAGCGCGGCGACCTGCACGCTCGCCGTCAGGCGATCTCGCAGATCCGCGATGCTGCCGTCGTCTCGAAGCTGTTCGACACGATCGCAACGCGTTACGCCACCCGCAACGGCGGCTACCTGCGCATCATGAAGGCCGGCTTCCGCCAGGGCGACAACGCCGCCATGGCCGTGATCGAGTTCGTCGACCGCGACACCTATGCTAAGGGCGCAGCCGACAAGGCCCGCGTCGCTGCCGAAGAGCAGGCCGTCGCCGCCTAAGTCTTCCGCTTCGGCGGATAGAAAACAGCCGGGCTCACAAAGCCCGGCTTTTTTCGTTTGTGCGACGGACGGTTGACTGGTCGAAGCATTCCGGTTTCGGGAGATGGCCGAAGGACGGGAACGCTGTCGCCGATCGTTCGCGCGTTAATCGGGTATGTGTATGTGCTGCTTGATATGTTTGAGATTTGCGACGATCGTGAAGGTCATGATCACCAGGAGGCACCACGAACTCCATTTTCCGATATCGACGGCAGACCAGGCGCCGATTTGGTTGGGATATCGCCAGATGCCGAAGAAGGTGCTGAGGTTTTCCGCAAGCCAGATGAAGAATCCTATGAGGATGAAGGCGACGAGCAGAGGCATCTTCCGATCGCGATCGTAGGGGCGGAAAATAATAGTGGTACGGGAGTAAAGACCGAGCGTGCAGGCGGCGATGTACCAACGATAATCGCTGAGATAGTGATGCGCAAAAAAGTTGGCGTAGATCGCTAGCGCCATCAGCCAGGCCATCCAGTAAGACGGGTGGTGCTTCACACGCAGGTCAAGCAATCGCCATGCTTGGATAACATAGCTGCCGACGGCGGCATACATGAAACCGGAAAACAGCGGGACGCCCAATAATTTCGTATAGGCGAAATCCGGGTAGCTCCACGACTGGATGCTACCCGACGTCTTGAAAACCTCCAGCGCAAAACCAATCAGATGAAAAAGCGAGATCGCCTTCAGCTCGTCGAAGGTTTCGAGTTTTGCCCAGATCATCAATGCCTGGATCGCAAGCGCAATTACCAGCAACAAGTCGTAGCGGGGAATATGAAAAAGGCCTGCCCGCGGAACCAGAAATACCGCCAGGAAGAAGAGACCGGCAAACAGGCATGCCCGAGCTTCTTTCACGCCAAAGTAAACGAACTCGACGACAAAGCGCTGAATGCCACTCCGTCGCAGATCGGCCGGCCGATCGATCAAGTGCCTGTCTAGTGAAGGAAGCAATCTTTGAAGCGTGGCAGCCTTTGACATGGCTCTTTCGAAATCCTGACCTGCATTGAACGAATCGCAGGCTATCAGTACCCCATCATGGCAAACAGTACTTGGCTTGATAATTCTGCGGCGGCGCGTTAGGCGGTTCAAACTGGCTGAGATTGTGATGGGATCTGCTCAAGTTGCGCGACATCTTTGAAATGCGTTCCCAATCGCGGTTCACTCATCTCGCGGCGCTGCTTTTGATTGTCGTGGCCGGGTTGGTGCTGAGACGGTTTGGCTACGCAGTCAAACTGCCTTTCGTCGTCGTCAAATATGGCGCATCGGCGCTCTGGGGAGCGATGGTCTATCTGCTCGTAGCGCTCATTGCTGCAAGGTCGCGGCCGGCAGTCGTTGCTGTCACGGCGCTGTTCATCGCGATTTCTCTGGAGTTGTTTCGGCTCTATCACACACCTTGGCTCGACGCGTTTCGGCTGACCACGGCAGGCGCGCTGCTGATTGGCCGGATATTCTCTCTTTGGAATATGGTGGCCTATGCCACCGGGATAGCCGCGGCCTGCGCGTTCGATCCCGCCCGTTGGGCGGCGATTGATCGCCGGTAGGCCTGCCGTCCTACGAAGCTGACGCCATCGCGCGATTGCGCGTCCGCCCCTGGTCCTTTTTCCGACTGCGCGCGATCGGCCGCCAGGAGCGGTAAAGGATGAGAGCGATGATCAACCCCACATAAATAAACTGCTCGAGATCGAGGATCTTGGTCGAAAGGGCAAAATGCAGAGCCCCGCAGGCGGCAATGATGGTGACGAGGCGGTGTAGCCAGATCCAGGTCGTACCGAGGCGACGAATCGAGAAATTATTGGATGTCACCGCCAGGGGAATAAGCATGGCAAGGCCAGCCATGCCGAACATGATGAACGGGCGCTTCAGCACGTCGTTGACGACGGCCTGAATATCCATCGCCTGGTCGAGCACCATGTAAACGGTGAAATGCATCAGCGCATAGTAGAAGGTCAAAAGGCCGAGAGCGCGGCGGTAGCGCAGATAATTCCAGCCGAACAACTCGCGGGCAGGGGACACTGCAAGTGTTGCGATCAGGAAGCGGATTGTCCAGATGCCGAGGAAGAGCTCAAAGGTCTTGACCGGATCGGCGCCGAGCTGATCGGTCGCGCCGAGATAGAAGGTCCAGGCGGCGGGCACGAACCCGACGACATAAAGCAGCCAGACGGAAGCGGGCTGCCAGCGCTTCGGGATGGCGAGCGACAGTTCCGCCATCAGAAATTCGCCTTCAGATCCATGCCGGCATAAAGGCTCGCCACCTCATCGGCATAGCCGTTGAAGGGCAGGGTGGGATGACGGCTGGCGCCGAAGAAGCCGCTTTCGCCGATGCGCCTCTCGCTCGCCTGGCTCCAGCGCGGATGGTCGACGGCTGGATTGACGTTGGCGTAGAAACCGTATTCCTGCGGATTGGTCACCTGCCAGGTGTTCTTCGGCTGCTGGTCGGTGAGCGTGATCCTGACGATCGACTTGATGCCCTTGAAACCGTATTTCCACGGCACGACGAGGCGGATCGGCGCACCGTTCTGGTTCGGCAGCGTTTCGCCATAAAGCCCGACGGCAAGCAGCGTCAGCGGGTGGCGCGCCTCGTCCAGCCGCAGGCCCTCGACATAGGGCCAGTCGAGCGACTGGAAGAAGCCCTTCTGCCCGGGCATCTCCTCCGGTCGCACGACGGTTTCGAAGGCGATATATTTTGCGCTGCCGAGCGGCTCCACCTTGTCGAGCAGCGCCGCCAGCGGAAACCCGTTCCATGGAATGACCATCGACCATGCCTCGACGCAGCGCATCCGATAGGTGCGCTCCTCGATCGGGAATTCCTTCATCAGCGCCTCGACGTCGAAGGTACCTGGCTTGTTGACCATGCCGTCGACCTTGACCGTCCAGGGCAGCGGCTTGAAATCGCCGGAGAGAGCGGCGGGGTCGCCCTTGTCGAGACCGAACTCATAGAAATTATTGTAGGTCGTGACGTCCTTGATCGGCGTCGTCTTCTCATCGACCTTGTACTTGGTCTCGACGGCGGAAAGGGCGGCCGCGCTGGCCTTTCCAGCGCCATAGAGCGCCATGGCGCCAAGCGTCGCTGCGCCCAGGAATTCACGGCGGCGCAGATAGATCTGGCGGGGCGTGATCTCCGACGACGCGATCTTTGGGGGGCGATAGTTTGGCATGTCGAAAACCTCCAGGGCGGATATTCCGAATATAGTCCTTAAACGAACCGCCCGCATGTTCGGATCAATTTCTATGCCTTGAATATTGCTGACAGGAAGCCAATTTTTTGTGTTCTGCTGTGATGGGATAGGGTGTAACCAAAGGCCCGCCGAACCGTATATATTCGAATGGCGCTCAACGCGCTTCTCCCGGCGGCGTACCGGATTTGGCCTTGCCGGTAGTGACAGCCCCCATCGATTGGATTAGGACAATTCCAAAAAGCGGCGTTCGCCCGGCCCGCAGGCTTCATTGCCGCCCCGGCTTCGCCTGATGTTTCCGACATGTCGAGGAAGACACCGATGCCAGCTTACCGTTCCAGAACCACGACCCACGGCCGCAACATGGCGGGCGCGCGCGGCCTTTGGCGCGCCACGGGCATGAAGGATTCGGATTTCGGCAAGCCGATCATCGCGGTGGTGAATTCCTTCACCCAGTTCGTGCCGGGCCACGTGCATCTTAAGGATCTCGGCCAGCTCGTCGCCCGCGAAATCGAGGCGGCCGGCGGCGTCGCCAAGGAGTTCAATACGATCGCCGTCGACGACGGCATCGCCATGGGCCATGATGGCATGCTCTATTCGCTGCCCTCGCGCGAGTTGATCGCCGACAGCGTCGAATACATGGTCAATGCCCATTGCGCTGATGCAATGGTCTGCATTTCCAACTGCGACAAGATCACTCCCGGCATGCTGATGGCGTCGCTGCGCCTCAACATCCCCACCGTCTTCGTGTCCGGCGGTCCGATGGAAGCGGGCAAGGTCGTGCTGCATGGCAAGCAACATGCGCTCGACCTCGTCGACGCCATGGTCGCGGCTGCCGACGACAAGATCTCTGATGACGACGTCAAGGTGATCGAGCGTTCAGCCTGTCCGACCTGCGGCTCGTGCTCCGGCATGTTCACCGCAAACTCCATGAATTGCCTGACGGAGGCGCTCGGCCTGTCGCTGCCCGGCAATGGTTCGACGCTTGCCACCCATGCCGATCGTAAGCGCCTCTTCGTCGAGGCCGGCCACCTGATCGTTGATCTCGCCCGCCGCTACTACGAGCAGGACGACGTCAAGGCGCTGCCGCGCACCATTGCCTCCAAGCAGGCTTTCGAGAATGCGATGGCGCTCGATATCGCCATGGGCGGTTCGACCAATACGGTCCTGCACATCCTGGCAGCAGCCCATGAAGGCGAAGTCGATTTCACTATGGCCGATATCGACGCCCTGTCGCGCCGGGTGCCATGCCTGTCGAAGGTCGCGCCTGCCAAGAGCGATGTACACATGGAAGATGTCCATCGCGCTGGCGGCATCATGTCGATCCTCGGAGAGCTCGATAAGGGTGGCCTGCTGAACCGCGATTGCCCGACCGTCCATGCCGAGACGCTCGGCGATGCAATCGATCGCTGGGACATCACCCGCACCAGCAGCGACACCGTCCGCAACTTCTATCGCGCCGCTCCCGGCGGCATCCCGACCCAGGTCGCCTTCAGCCAGGAGGCCCGCTGGGACGAGCTCGACACCGATCGCCAAAACGGCGTCATCCGTTCGGTCGAACATCCCTTCTCGAGGGATGGCGGTCTTGCCGTGCTAAAGGGTAATCTCGCGGTCGACGGCTGCATCGTCAAGACGGCCGGCGTCGATGAATCGATCCTGAAATTCTCAGGCCCGGCCCGCGTCTTCGAAAGTCAGGATGCGTCGGTCAAGGCGATCCTCGCCAACGAGATCAAGGCCGGCGACGTCGTCGTCATCCGCTACGAAGGCCCGAAGGGCGGTCCCGGCATGCAGGAAATGCTCTATCCGACGAGCTATCTGAAGTCGAAAGGCCTCGGCAAGGCCTGTGCGCTCATCACCGACGGCCGCTTCTCCGGCGGCACCTCGGGTCTCTCGATCGGCCATGTCTCGCCGGAAGCGGCAAATGGCGGCACGATCGGCCTGGTGCGCGAAGGCGACATGATCGATATCGATATCCCCAACCGTACGATCAGCCTGCGTGTTAGCGAGGCCGAGCTCGCCGCCCGCCGCGCCGAGCAAGACGACAAGGGCTGGCGGCCGACCGAGGTTCGCAAGCGCAACGTCACCACCGCACTCAAAGCCTATGCTGCTTTCGCGACGAGCGCCGATCGCGGCGCCGTGCGGGATCTGAACGCTCGCTGAGTAGCCTCGAACCTACGACCCGCTGATTAAGAGTCAGCTGCTTTGTCAACCGGTCGCTGTCAAAGCGGCCGGTTGATGTTTTTATAGGTCTCGCCGAGCTGCTTCATCCGCTCGTCGTAGGCAGCCTTGATGCAGGCGGCATCGGCGTCGCATTCCTGCCGCCTCTTCAACCAGGCGGTCTGCTCGTCCTGCAACGCGCCGCGAGAGCCCATGGCCAGCAGCCCGGAGAGCAGCTCGAAGGTCGTCACCATCTTGACGTCGGCGTCGTTGAGGGCGCGGTTGTCGCAGATCGCCTTTTCGTCCGGCTTCAATTCCTTCGCATCGCAATCGAAGCTCGCCGACCATGCCGGATCCGAAGGGAAAATCAGGATCGCCAAACCGAGCGCGGCCGACATTCGCCATGTCATCATCATCTTCCTTTACTGCCGATCAAATCAGCTTGCGCACTGCCAGAGCCAGAAAGATGATGCAGGCGAGCCAGACGACAAGGATGAAGATCAGTCCGGCCCCGCCGGAGGGGCGCTGAGTCCGCCTTGAGGCCTCCTGGCGAAGCGCAGCCATCACCTCTGCCGGCACGAGCCGCGTCGCCAGCAGGATGCCGAGCGGCACGATGACGAGATCGTCGAGATAGCCGAGCACAGGAATGAAATCGGGGATCAGATCGATCGGCGAAAGCGCATAAGCTGCGACAGCGCCAGCGACCGCTTTCGCATACCAGGGCACGCGAGGATCGCGGGCGGCAAGCCACAGCGCCACGATGTCACGCTTCAGTGACGTTGCCCAGATTTTGGCTTTTGATATCAGTTGCATGGTGGATCTTCCCGGATCAAATTCGCAGCGCCTTCAAGGCACTTCCTTGCCTTATTCTTCCATGCTTCCGCCCTCTTTCCTTTCTAGCGTCGGACGCTACAACGTTGCTTAAGAGGATTCAAAAGGGATACCCATGCAAGGCCTGTTCAAGCGCGCCTCCGTTTCGCTCTTCGCTCTCATGCTCGTTCTGCCGGCTGCGGCCCAGGCGCAGACGGCAAAGACGGTGCCCGAGAGCCAGATGCAGATGCAGCTCTCATTTGCGCCGCTGGTCAAACAGACCTCGGGCGCCGTCGTCAACGTCTATGCGGAAAAGATCATCCAGCGCCAGTCGCCCTTTGCCGGCGATCCCTTCTTCGAGCAGTTCTTCGGTCAGCAGATGCCGAATCGATCCGAGAAGCAGTCCTCGCTCGGGTCCGGCGTCATCGTCGAGGCGAACGGCACTGTCGTCACCAACAATCACGTCGTCGAAGGCGCCGATGACATCAAGGTGGCGCTGCCGGATGGCCGCGAATTCCCCTGCAAGGTGGTGCTGCGCGATGACCGCGTCGACCTCGCCGTGCTGAAGATCGACACCAAGGAGAGCTTCCCGACGCTGCCGATCGGCAATTCCGATACTGTCGAGGTCGGCGATCTGGTGCTGGCGATCGGCAATCCCTTCGGCGTCGGCCAGACGGTGACGAGCGGTATCGTCTCCGCACTTGCCCGTAACCAGGTGGTCAAGAACGAGTTCGGCTTCTTCATCCAGACCGACGCCTCGATCAATCCGGGCAACTCGGGCGGCGCATTGATGAACATGAAGGGCGAGCTGATCGGCATCAACACCGCGATCTTCTCGCGCGGCGGCGGCTCGAACGGCATCGGCTTCGCCATTCCTGCCAATCTCGTCAAAGTCTTCCTCGCTTCCGCCGATGCCGGCGTCAAATCCTTCGAGCGGCCCTATGTCGGCGCAAGCTTCGATGCCGTGACGTCGGAAGTCGCCGAAGCGCTTGGGCTCAACAAAGTACGCGGCGCACTCGTCGTCAAGGTTTCGGAAGGCAGCCCGGCGGCGAAGGCCGGGCTGAAGGCCGGCCAGATCGTCACATCAGTCAACGGCATTTCCGTCGAGCATCCGGATGCGTTGCTCTATCGCCTGACGACAGCCGGCCTCGGCAAAGCGGTCAATCTGACCGTCATTGACAACGGTCACGAGGAGCAGTTGTCGCTGGCGCTCGACCGCGCGCCGGAGACCTCGCCGCGCGACCAGCGCGTCATCGGCGGGCGCACTCCCTTTACCGGCGCCGTCGTCGAAAACCTGTCGCCGCGCGTCGCAGATGAATTGCGCATGCCCTCGGAATCGGCGGGTGTCGTCGTTGCCGATGTCAAGGAAGATTCCCCGGCAGCCCGCCTGGGTTTTGAGCCCAAGGATATCATCGTTTCGATCAACGGAACGGAAGTAAAATCGACCAAAGAACTGGCCGAGATAGCCAGCAGCGATCCGGGTCTCTGGCGGGTCGAAATCGAGCGCGATGGCCAGCGTATCAGGCAGTTCTTTCGATGAGCAATGATCTCTTCGCGCCGCGTATTCCGGAGGAGGTTGCCGCCAGGCGGCCGCTTGCCGACCGGTTGCGGCCGAAGACGCTTGCCGATGTCACCGGTCAGGAACATCTGACCGGTGAGGACGGCGTGCTGAAGAGGATGATCGAAAGCGGTTCGCTCGGATCGATGATCTTCTGGGGTCCGCCAGGCACCGGCAAAACGACGGTGGCGCGGCTGCTTTCCGGTGAGGCGGGGCTGGCCTTCGAGCAGATTTCGGCGATCTTTTCCGGCGTCGCCGATCTGAAGAAAGTGTTCGAGGCGGCTCGCATGCGCCGCATGGACGGCCGCCAGACGCTGCTGTTCGTCGATGAGATTCATCGTTTCAACCGAGCCCAGCAGGACAGTTTCCTGCCGGTCATGGAGGACGGCACCATCGTCCTCGTCGGCGCCACCACCGAAAATCCCTCCTTCGAGCTCAACGCCGCTCTGTTGTCGCGCGCCCGCGTCCTCACCTTCAAGTCACATGACGAGGAGAGCCTGGAGGAATTGCTGACGCGCGCCGAGGCGATCGAGCAGAGGCCGCTGCCCCTGACCGAGGAGGCGCGCGCCAGCCTGATCCGCATGGCCGATGGCGACGGCCGCGCGGTTCTGACGCTTGCCGAAGAGGTCTGGCGGGCGGCGCGCGAGGGGGAGAGTTTCGACACCGAAGCGTTGACGCATATCGTCCAGCGCCGCGCCCCTGTCTACGACAAGGCGCAGGACGGCCACTACAATCTGATTTCGGCATTGCATAAATCGGTGCGCGGCTCGGATCCGGATGCTGCGCTCTATTATCTCGCCCGCATGTTCGATGCCGGCGAGGATCCGCTCTATCTTGGCCGGCGTCTGGTGCGCATGGCGGTGGAGGATATCGGGCTTGCCGATCCGCAGGCGCTGGTGATCTGCAACGCCGCCAAGGATGCTTATGACTACCTGGGGTCGCCGGAGGGGGAGCTGGCGCTTGCCCAAGCCTGCGTTTATCTCGCCACCGCTCCGAAATCGAATGCCGTCTATACCGCATTCAAGGCGGCAAGCCAGGCCGCGAAGCAGAACGGCTCGCTGTTGCCGCCCAAACATATCCTCAATGCGCCGACCAAATTGATGAAAGGCGAGGGCTATGGTGAAGGTTATCGCTACGACCATGACGAGCCGGACGCCTTTTCCGGCCAGGATTATTTCCCGGAGAAAATGGGCCGCCAGACCTTCTACGATCCGCCGGAGCGCGGCTTCGAGCGGGATATCCGTAAGCGGCTGGAATGGTGGGCGAAGCTGCGCAAAGAGCGCAATCCGCGCTGACGCGTGGGCGGGGTTAACCGCCAAGAGCGACCGCTATGGCGACCAGGAGCAATCCGAGGCAAGTCATTGTCATCCCCGCATAAAAGGGCCTGCCTCCCGAAAATTTCGCCCACGCATAACCCGTCACGAACAGCAGCGTGATGAGAAACAGGTTGCTGACTCTCAGAGCGAGGTGGGCGCTGTCGATGAGAAACAAAGGGGTCACGGCCGGTATGGACGTGACCGAGACGAGAAAAACGACCGCGAGGGCGGCAAGGAGATCATTTTTCGAGAGGGACGCCCTCACAGGATCGGCCCTGCGTGCGAGCGTCAGCAGTGATCTATAAAGCGGGTCCGCATCGGCAGCCTTTGCAGAAAACGGTGCTTCTTCGATCGGGAATTCTTTCGCGAGCATGTTGAGCGCCGCGGTCTCGCTTCCGGCGGCTTTGATTTGCCGAAAAAGGCGCAGCCGCCTGCTCTTGTAAAACGTCGTCCCCAGAACGAACAAAACGGCGTCAATGATCCCCCAGGCGACGTTGCATCCGACTGTTGCGACGATCAACTCCTGAGCATCCAGCCCCTCTTCTTCAAAAACAAGTCTCGAGCCGACCGTCAAAGTCAGCGCCATGATCAGTCCGAAAAGGACTTCACCGAGTGCATCGCCGGGATCGATGATATCGGTAACACGATCGATCGGGTTCGAAGTCATGGGCTGCCCCAGGTGATGAGATATTCCTCTCTCCGCGATCCGAGCATGAATGGGAGCCGACTGCAGCTGGCGGCGTGGTGGAAGCCCCGCGACTGAGAATTGTGAACGACGACTCGGGATGATTCATTGATCGTGATCAAGATCAGTACGATTGGCCGTCTCCTGATCAGGTCTGTCGACAAAACACGTCCGTGCCTGTCCTGGCGCGTCAGAAAAGATGCCGGTGCTGCAAAGCTCAGGAGGGGCGTGGCGTCTTCTGATTGACAGGCGCGGCGATCACCTTGACGGCGGATTCCGCGAGCCCGTGGTGGCTTTCCATATCGACGACAACGTGCCAGTGGCCGCTTTCCGGAACGGCGAGCTTGACCGGCGACTTGCGCGCCACGCCGCCGATATATTTGAAATCGAGAACCTCGGTGAAACGCTGGAAGTTCGGCGCCGTCATCAGACGAACATTGTTCACCGCATTCAGAGACACCTCGACGATCGTTCCGGCTCGCTGTTCCTTGAGATCGTAATGGGTGAAGCGGAAATTCGGTTTCTGCATCGGTCTCGCGGCGTCTGATAACTTGGCGAGATTTTACCAGCATGCCGGTTAACGAAAAGTTGGAAATCGGCGCGGTGTCGGGAAAGGAATGATCGACCCCGATGGCCGCTCTCCTCGTTGTCAGTTGCCGCGCCGGTTTTCCCGATCCAGCTGCGTTACCAGCGCCAGGATCGTCTCCGATACCGGGGTCGGCACGGCGATCAGGCGTCCAAGCGCCACCAGCATGCCCACAAGCGGGGTAATTTCGAGCGCCTTGCCGCCGATTAAGTCTTGCAACATCGAGGTTCGAACCCCGCCGATGTGGCGCGATTGCTCCAGCCGCTGCTCGACTGACATGGCGAAATGCGCGCCGACCGCGTCGCCGACGGCGCGCACTTCCTTCATGACCTTGCTGATCAGATCCATGAGCGACGGATCCGCCATAATGTCGGTCATCAGCGCCCGCGTCAGAGCGCTGATCGGGTTGAAGGCGGCATTGCCCATCAACTTGCTCCAGATTTCGCTGCGGATGTCCGCCGTGGTCGTAATGCTGAGGCCGGCGCCGGTCAGCACCGCTGCTATGGCCGAAAGATCGGCAGACATTTCGCCGGAGGGCTCGCCAAGCACGAAGCGGCCGTTGTGAGAAAGCCGGATCTCGCCCGGGCTGGCAACTTCCGCACCTTGATAAGCGACGCAGCCAATCACGCGGTCGGGGCCGATCAGCCGCCAGAGCCTGCCGCCGGGATCGAGCTCGTCGAATTGCAGCTCCGCATATCCGCTCCTGGTATCGCGATGAAAATACCACCGCGGAATGCCGTTGAGGATCATAACGACGCGGGTGCCTTGCTTGAGCAGACCGGCGATCCCCTCGGCGGCAGGCGGCAGCTGATGTCCCTTCAGGCCGGTGATGACGAGATCCTGTCGCGGCAATGTCTTCGGATCGTCGGTTGCCGTCACGCGCACCTTGAGCGGGGTTTCCGCATCGGCCCCGCGCAGGCTGAGACCGTGGCTGCGGATCGTATCGAGATGCGCCCCACGCGCGACGACGGAGACGTCGATGTCGTTATCTTCCTTGCCTGCGAGCTTGGCGCGATAGCGCCGCCAAGGGCGCCGGCGCCATAAATACAGATGGACTTGATGGACATGCGTTGCCTCTTCACGGGTCACGGTCTGACTTACATCTAGGCCATCCTCAGCGAGAGGCGAATGCCAATTCGCCGCAAGGCGTTCTTTGCATCAATTCCAAGGCGCTGCCGCCGCATGCCCAGATCCGAATGCGGCGGCATTGGTCTTGGCTGCTCAGACCCCAGCGGTTGCGTGGCTTGCAAAATCCGTGGAGACGGCAAGCTCGCGCCAGGCGGCCAGTTCCTTTTCGACACTCGCATGCTGCGACTCAATCATAGCGACCGTATCGCTGCCGAATGGCATGCGCAGCGGCGGGTTGGCGGAGTTGA
Source organism: Rhizobium sp. CNPSo 3670 (assembly GCF_057784555.1). Taxonomy (NCBI): domain Bacteria; kingdom Pseudomonadati; phylum Pseudomonadota; class Alphaproteobacteria; order Hyphomicrobiales; family Rhizobiaceae; genus Rhizobium; species Rhizobium sp. CNPSo 3670. The sequence goes on along the minus strand of NZ_JBXSOL010000034.1, from coordinate 11,376 downwards.
CCATCGTCATGATGCCGGCAGCGAGCTTGGCGGGGTTGCCAGGCTGGGCGTGATTGGCGTCGGCGGCGAAACTACGCATGTTTCCGGCCGGCGTGCCTTCGTAATCGGCGATCGAGGCCGGGCTTATTGCCAGCGAGCTGTCGGCGAGGAAGTCCGTGCGGAAGAAGCCGGGCTCGACGATCGTCACCTTGATGCCGAGAGGTTCGAGTTCGGCGGCCATGGATTCCGACAGTCCCTCGACGGCGAATTTGGTCGAGCCGTAGACACCCCAGCCGGGATAGCCGAAATAGCCACCGATGGAGGAGAAGTTCAGGATATGGCCGGCACGCTGGCGGCGCATATAGGGCAGCACGGCGCGTGTCACCTTCAGGAGACCGAAGACATTGGTGGCATAGATCCTTTCGATCTCTTCGGCCGTGGCTTCCTCGACTGCGCCGAGTAGGCCGTAGCCGGCATTGTTGGCAAGCACGTCGATGCGGCCGAAGCGGGCGATGCCGGCGGCTGCAGCCTCCTTCGCTTGCGTCTCGTTGGTGACGTCGAGGGCGACGGCCAGCAGGTTCGGATGATCCCTGAACTGCTCGATAATGGTCTTGGCGTTGCGGGCGGTGGCGATGACGGCATCGCCCGCTGCAAGTGCCTCCTTGGTCATCAGCGCGCCGAAACCGCGCGATGCACCAGTAATAAACCAGACTTTCATGACGAATTCCTTTGTTGTTGTCGCATCTTTATGCTGACGGGCTGAATTTGACCGAAATTCCGATGCTGTATAAGATTTGTTATTATTGATGCTATGATGAGTGGAATTCAGCAATGCGTGCAACGGAACTTTCCGAACTGGCCGCCTTCGCGGCCGTGGCGCGGCACAAGAGCTTCCGCAAGGCAGGGGAGGAGCGGGGCGTCACAGCCTCTGCCGTTAGCCATGCCGTGCTTAATCTGGAAGACCGAGTTGGCATCCGCCTGCTCAACCGCACAACCCGCAGCGTTTCGCTGACGGAAGCAGGCGAACTCCTGGTCTCACATCTCATCCCGGCGTTCGGGGAGATGGCGACCGCACTCGATGCGCTGAACCGCTACCGCGACACGCCATTCGGCAGGGTGAGGATCAACGTGCCGAATTCGATCGGTTCCTTCGTCATCGGCCGTGTCATCGCCCCTTTGATTGAACGTAATCCCAATTTGCAGCTGGAAATTAACGCGACCGATCGGCTGGTCGACATCGTCGAGGAAGGTTTTGATGCCGGCATCCGTTTCGGCGAGCGCGTCACGGAAGGCATGATCGCCCTGCGCATCAAGCCGCGCATCCGCCTGGTCGTTGTCGGTTCACCGGCCTACTTCGCAAGGCGTCCGAAGCCGCAAACGCCTTACGAGCTCAAGCGCCACCTCTGCATCCAGAACATGTTTCCCTCCGGTGCACGTTATGCCTGGGAATTCGAGAAGGACGGCCAGACGGTGAGTTTTCAGCCGACCGGACCGCTTTCGCTCGACGATCACGAACTGATGATGCAGGCAGCGCTCGGCGGCGTCGGCCTTGCCTATATCTGGGAGCCTCGCGTCGCAAAGGCCATTGCCGACGGAGAGCTCGTCCAGGTGCTCGATGATTGGTGTCAGCCGGAGGAACCGCTCTATCTCTATTATCCCAGCCGCCGACACATGTCTGCGGGCTTCAGGGCGGTGATCGACGCGATCAGGGCAGAGTAAAAGCTTCAATTCCTACCCACGCAGACCAGCGATCGTCTGAAGCGCCTGAAGATAAATCGTCAGGTCGCGTGCAGGATCCGCCGGCAGAGCGGTCGCACGGAATACCTTGCCTCCCGTCGCCTCGACGCCTCCGTCGATCATCAGGTTGTCGGCCATGCCGTGATTTTCAATCGCGATTCCGTCAGGCCCGCGCGGGCGTCCGCTCGTCTCATCGATCTCCATTCCCGCATACCAGATCGAGCGGACGCGCAGCCCATAGTCGTCGGGGTGGTTGGTATAGGCGAAGACCGATTTCCCGAGAGCAATCATGAAGCCGATCTCGTAGACCGTGCCCGGGTCGGCGCTGACGCCCCGAAAGGGAGTGATGTTGGCGAGGCAGATTTCGGCCCGGCGCATGGCGACGTCATTGCGGGTGTAGATCTCCGCAGCCGTCCGCTTTATCGGCGTCTGGTTCTCGTCACTGCCAGGCCCCGTCGGTTCGAAGCCGAACTGACGCGCCAATCGGCGTTTCTCGGCCATGATGGGCAGTGCATCGGGAAGAAAGACTTCCGGGCCGGCAAGGTAAATGGTGGTCATCGGTATCCTTCATTCCTAAGCGAGCCGAAGCACGGAAGTTGAGGGCAGGGCGGGAGCCTATTTCCGATGGAAGCCTGCCAGATGGCAAGCCGCGCTGGCGGTGATTGTCGATTTTTCCGGTCTCCGTTGGAGACTTGAAAAAGCGGAAGGTTGCACTCGTCACCCTTTTGACTCCGCTGGGCAAAGCGGCCAAAGATACGGCCATCGGCAGCATCATCGGGAGAGATTGATGAAGGGGCGGATTTTGTCGAATGCTGATCGAGGAGGGTCGAAGCGGCCCAGATATCTCTTTCCCGCCTTGGTCGTGCTGATTCTATCGTCTCCACTGGCGCTGGGACAGGAAATCGGGCCGCAGAGCCAGTCCTCGCATGCGCAGGTCGAAAAGCTGCTCGGCCTCTGGAAGGAGCATTTTGCCGGCGCCGACAGTCTGCAAGAGCGCAGGGCTGCTTTCGCCAGGCTGATGGAAACAATGCCCGGGCCGACGCGCATCCAGGTTAGGCAGGTCGATGCCGACGGCGTGGATGGCGAGCTGATGTGGCCCGCCCGGCTCCATCACCCGATCGGCAAAAGGGTGATCCTCTACATTCATGGCGGCGGCTTTTCCGGCGGTTCCATCCGCACGCACAGCCTCTTCGCCGGTTCGCTCGCCAAGGCCGCATCCAGCGACGTGCTTCTGATCAATTATCGGTTGATGCCGGAGTATGCCTATCCCGCTCAGATCAACGACGCGCTGACGGCCTACCGCTGGCTTCTCGATAACGGATATCGCAACGAGAATGTCGTCGTGGCGGGAGACGGCGCCGGTGGCAATATCGCGCTCGAGGCGGTGCTGCGGCAGAAGCAGGCAGCAAAACCCCTGCCGGCGGCTGTGATTGCGCTGAGCCCGATCACCGATCTCGCCGCGACGGGCGGAACGATGACGGCAAATGCCGGCAGCGACCCGCTGGTCGATAAGGCGTGGCTCGAGACTTTGCGTAAGACCTATCTCGGCAGCCGGCCTGCCACCGATCCTCAGGCCTCACCGCTTTATGCCGACATGACGGGATTCCCGCCGCTATTGCTGCAGGTCGGTTCCGGCGAAGCCCTGCTTGACGACACGCTGCGCCTCGCCGACAAAGCGCGCGAGGAGGGCGTGGATGTGACCACCGAGGTCTGGCCGGGCATGCCGCATCAGTGGCAGCTATTTCCCGCCATGCTCGACGATGCCGATCGCTCGAGCCAGACTATTGCCGAGTTTGCGATCCGGCATTTTGCCGACAAACCGGAAGAATAGGGGCCACAGCCGCCGGCGTCAGCCGACACTGCATCAATGCGATGTGCCGCCCGAGGGTGTGGGCGCCAGAGGCCGCTCGACTTCCCGGCCGACACTGAGCGCCTTTCGCACATTCGGCTCCAGCCGCTCGATATAGGCGTGATCGGGCGCAGCGCCGAGCGCATCCAGCATTTTCGAAAAGAAACAGCGGGCCGCTGTGGCGGCCGTGACGTCGAAGATTTCGGCGTCACTCAGCCCGTGTTTCTTCAATCCGTCTATATCCTGCTGCGTGACCGATGTCGCATCACGCGCCACCTTGGCTGCAAAGGTCATGATCGCGCGTTCGCCGGCATCGATCGGCGCCTTTTCGGTCTCGTTGACAACCGCCGTCAGCCCGTCGCTGGTAAATCCCTCGCGCAGCAGCACGGAGCCGTGCGCCAGCATGCAATAGGAGGATTTGAGTTCTTTGGCCGCCGCCAGCGTCACCAGTTCGTAGCGCCTGAGGCTCATATGGCCGCGAATGCTCGAAAGCAGCCCGGCCCAGCTCTCCATTACCTCCGGCCGGTGGCCGAAGGCGCGATACATGTTCGGCAGATAACCATAATTCGCCTCGGCCGACGCGTACATCGACGTCGTCTTCTCGCTGGCGGATGCATCCGGGGTGTGAATGAAAGCCATGGCATGATCCTCCTCTATTGCGAGAAGGATAGGGTAGATATGCCGGACAGCAATCCCGCTCCGGCAGTTCGGGAACGAGCCATCGGCCATAGGCTGAATGATCAGGCAACGTCGTTGCTCGCCAGTACGTCAGCGGCTCTCTTGATTGGAAGAGTGACGGTGAAGGTGGACCCGCCCTCTTGCACTCCGCACCTCTATCGAGCCTTGATGCAGTTCGATGATCTGCTTCACAAGATTGAGGCCGATACCGGTTCCGGCAATCCCGGTCGACGTCCGCGCGCGGAAATAGCGCTGAAACAACCGGGGCACGTCTTCAGCATCGATCCCCACGCCATCGTCGCTGACCGAAACCTTGATATTGCCCGTCTCCTCCCATGCCGTGACACGAATTTCGGAGGTTCCTGGCGCGTATTTCACCGCATTCGAGAGCAGATTGGTAAAGACCTGGCTTAAGCTGCGGGGATCGGCATCGATGAATTCCGGCAACCCGTCTATGCAAAGCACGAACCCATGCGTCTTCGAGATCGCCGACTGCCGCTCGCAGCATGTTCTGATCAACGTTCCCACGGCGCAGGCGTCATAACTGATATCGGTCTTGCCGGTATCGAGGCGTCCGGCCGCCAGGATGCTCTCGATGAGATCGACGATCCGGCTCACCGATGCGCGGATCTGTTCGACCTTGTCGTTGAGAAATTCGGGCTCGACCGTGCCCCCTTTCCGGAGCAGCCGCTGGGCGGCAGCATCGATGATTGCGAGCGGGGTGCGGAATTCATGTGATGCCATCGCCACGAACTGCCGCTGCAATTCGTTGATGCTCCGTTCCTGGGCGAGCATCCGCTCAAGCTCGCGCGCCTGCCGTTCGACCTCTGCCGTTCGGCTTTGCACCGTAATTTCGAGTTGATCATGATGGCGGCGCAGTTCTTCCGCCAGCCGCACGGTCTTGGTGACGTCCTCGTGGGTCGCCACATATCCGCCGTTCTGCATCGGATTGTGGGTGATTTTGATGATGCGCCCGTCGGTAGGCGCGATGTTCTGGCTCGCCGGCGCACCGAGTGCCGTCGCTTCGAAAACGACGTCAAAATAGGTGGCGGTATCGGCCGGACCATTTCCCTGCCGACATCGATAGGCGAGGATGTCCACCAGCGGCGTTCCGGGCTGCGTCAGAAAGTCCGGAAGATCGTACATCCGCGCATAGGACGCATTGCACAATATCAGCTTCTTCGTCGAATCGAACATGCAAAGCCCATGCGGCATATTGCTGAGGGCTGCATCGAACCGGTGATGCTGTTCCGTCAGATTGTCTTTTACGCGGATATGCGTCGAGATGTCTTCATAGCTGAGGATCCAGCTTCCCTCTCTCGAGGGAGCGCAGGTTAGTGAGATCATCCGTCCGTCAGACAGTGCAAACTGCGAGGTGTGCGGTCCGCCGATCGTCAACCCTGAACAAGCGGCTGCCTGGCAGTCAGCGGTGCCGGGCAAGCTGTCGATGTTCATTCCTCTGCGCAGAGCGCCATTGGGAAGGCCCAGAATATCAAGCGCGCGGGCATTGAAAGCCGTCACCATATTGGCAGAGTCAAGGAGAACAATGCCCTGCGGCAGGTTCTCCAGCATGGCTTCAAATGAATGCGGCATCTCCGGCCCCGCTTTGGATCTGGCACGTTCCCGATCCCCAGCATTGGCCACAAACGATAAAGTTTCGCTAATGCCTCTGGACAGGAGTTCCTTGAGGGCAGTCCATGCCTCCAATTAAATCGTTCCAAAAAAAGAATCTCGCCCTGCGGTGTCAGGACGACGGAGTAATGTCCATACGACGCCTCTTTAACGGAAATACCTCTTGACATGTTTGGAACGTTCCAAATAAATATGCATTAGGCGACGGTGGCGTCGGGAGGGCGAAGTGACAAAAAACCGGGTGACCGTGATCGACATTGCGAAGGCCGCTGGCGTCTCCAAGTCGACGGTGTCGCTGGTGTTGCAGGGCTCCTCCCTCGTCAACGAGGGAACGCGCGCAAAGGTCAATGCCGTGATGCGGGAGCTTGGCTATGTCTACAATCGCGGCGCGGCCAATCTACGGCAGGCGGGTGCAAAATCGAGGATCATCGGCGTGGTCGTGAACGACCTGACGAACAGCTTCTTTGCCGAGCTGGCGGTGGGTGTCGATATGGTCGTTCAGTCGGCCGGTTTCGTGCAGTTCCTGTCGAATACCGGTGAGAGCATCGACAGGCAGCGCGAAGTTGTGGCATCTATGCGCGAACATGGCATTTCGGGCCTGATCGTCTCGCCGGCGCGCGCCACCGATGCCGCCGACTTCAAGCCACTGGTCGCGGCAGGGATTCCCGTCGTGGTGGTCGTTCGAAACCTGCCCGGCGCCAAGGTCTCGTCCATAGTCTCCGACAACCGGTCCGGCATGATGTCAGCCGTTCAGCATCTGGTGGGTCTCGGTCATAAACGTATCGCTTTTCTCGGCGGTTTTCCCGATACCGCTGTCTTCGACGATCGCCTTGCCGGTTACCGCAGCGGAATGGAAGCGGCCGGACTCGGCTACGACGAGGCACTCGTGATCTCGTCCGCCCCGTCGCGAGCGGGCGGCGTCGAGGCGATCGGAAAAGCGATTGCTTATGGCGATAGGCCCACTGCAGCCGTCTGCTTCAACGATGCAGTCGCCTTCGGAGTCTGCGACGGATTACGTGCGCGCCGTCTGGAGCCGGGCGCCGACTTTGCCGTCGTCGGTTTCGACGACGTCATCGAGGCTCAGGCGGCGGTTCCGGCGCTGACGACGGTCTCGGTCGATCCACAAGGCATCGGGCGCCGCGGCGCGCAGATGCTCCTCAAGCAGATCAATGCCGGCAGGGCCGAAGCGGAGACGGTGACGACAGCCGTTCGGCTCGTCGTCCGCGAAAGTTGCGGCGCCGGCACAGCCTCGCAGGCGAGGGCCGGCGGAGCGGCAAATTGAAACGGGGTTCGAAGTGACGCACAAGAAGAAGCATCTGACACCAGCCGAAGCGGCGGCACTGATCCCGGACGGCGCCGTTGTCACAGTGTCCTCGTCGAGCGGTCTCGGCTGCCCCGACCTGATGCTAAAGGCGATCGGCGAGCGTTTCGATGCGACCGGCCATCCCCGTCACATTACAACCCTTCACCCGATTGCCGCCGGGGATATGAGTGGCATCAAGGGCGTCGACTATATCGCCAAGAAGGGACTGCTCAAATGCGTCATCGGCGGCTCTTATCCCTCCGGCCCGTCGACGGCCGAACCGCCGCTGATCTGGCAGATGATCACCAACAATGAGATTCCGGCCTATAACATTCCCTCCGGTATTCTCTTCGACATTCACCGCGAGGCCGCCGCCAAGCGGCCGGGCGTCCTGACCAAGATCGGCATCGACACCTTCGTCGATCCCCGGCGGCAGGGCTGCGCGATGAACGAACTGGCTTCGAACGATCCGGTGGTCAAGCGCGTCAGCTTCGAGGGCGACGATTGGCTGTTCTTTCCCTCGATCGTTCCTCAGGTCGCCATCATTCGCGCTACGACGGCCGACGAACGCGGCAACCTCACATATGAACATGAAGGCGCCTATCTCGGCGGTCTCGATCAGGCCCTTGCCGCCCGCAATAATGGCGGGATCGTCATCGCGCAGGTCAAGCGGATCACCAAGGAAGGCTCGCTGAAACCGCATGACGTCCGGGTTCCGGGAATGCTGGTCGACTATGTCATCGTCGATCCCGAACAGAAGCAGACGACGCAGACGCAGTACGATCCGGCGATATCAGGGGAGATCTTCCGCCCGCTCGATAGCTTCAGCGTTCCGGAGTTCAATGTTCAGAAAGTCATTGCGCGTCGCGTCGCGCAGGAACTTCAAGCGGGAAGCTGCGTCAATCTTGGCTTCGGCATCTCGGCCAATGTGCCGCGCATTCTGCTGGAGGAGGGGCTCCATGGCGCGGTCACCTGGGTCATCGAGCAGGGAGCGGTCGGCGGCGTGCCGCTGCTCGACTTTGCCTTCGGCTGCGCCTCCAACGCCGATGCCTATATGCCGTCTCCCTATCAGTTCACCTATTTCCAAGGGGCAGGCTTCGATGCATCGCTGCTCTCCTTCCTCGAGATCGGCAGGGACGGTTCGGTCAATGTCTCCAAGCTCTCCTTCCGGCCGCATGTGACGGCGGGTGCCGGAGGCTTCGTCGACATCACGGCGCGGGCGAAGAAGATCGTCTTCTCCGGCATGTTCAACGCCGGAGCGAAGCTTTCGATCGCCGATGGAACTCTGCTCATCGAGAGGGAAGGCAAGCTGAAGAAGCTGGTGAACGAGGTCGAACACGTCACCTTCAGCGGCAGGCGGGCGATCGAGCAGCGGCAGGACATCACCTATGTCACCGAGCGGTGTGTGATGAAGCTGACGCCCGACGGCATCGTGTTGACCGAGATCGCTCCTGGGGTCGATCTGCAGGCTCATATCCTCGACCAGTCCGAGTTCCCGCTGATCGTCGCGCCTGATCTCAAGGTTATGGACGCCGCACTGTTCCTTGAGGCTGAGATAGGCCTCTCGCTTCCCGCAAAGAAGGCGCGGACATTGGAGGGCACCTTTCATGGCTAGCGGAACGGTCAAGGTCGATATCGAAGGCCACGTGGCAACGCTGACGATCTCCCGGCCGGAGAAGCTGAACGCGCTCGATCTCGACATGCTGAAGGCTTTGGCGGAGGCGGCCGACGCGGTGGAGGCGAACCCGGACGTTCGCGCAGCCGTTCTCACTGGCGAAGGAAAGGGCTTTTCTGCCGGCGGCGATATCAAGGCCTGGGGCGGAATGCTGCCGCAGGAATTCGGTCATTCCTGGGTTCGCCACGGCCACCGTATCTTCGAAAGACTGGCGACGCTCAGGGTGCCGCTGGTCGCGGCCCTGAACGGCCATGCCCTCGGAGGCGGGCTTGAGCTTGCAGGTGTCGCCGACATTCGCCTCGCCGAGCAACACATCAAGATCGGCCTGCCGGAGACCGGCCTTGGAATGGTCCCGGGCTGGTCCGGGACCCAGCGTCTCGTGCGCCGCTTCGGCGCCCAGGCCGTCCGGCGCATGGCGCTCGGCGGCGAGGTTTTTACCGCCGAGGAGGCGCGCCTGCTCGGAATCGTCGATGCGGTAGTTCCCACCGGAAACGCGCTGGCCGCCGCCAGGGACTATGCTGAACGGATCGCCGCAAGGGGGCCGGCGGCCATCGAGATCGCCAAGTTGATGATCGCATCGGCGAACGGCGAAGACAATGGAACCGCGGTCGAAGCCCTGGGCTCGATCCTCGCCGCCAAGACCGGCGATCTGAAGGAGGGCGTCGCATCATTCAGCGAGAAGCGCCCGGCAACGTTCAAGGGAGAATGGTAATGACGGTCCTGGTCAACCCCACCGCGCTGAGCGATCACAAAGCGCGCGATTTCCAGATGCTGATCGACGGCAGATGGGAGGCCGGGAGCGCCGATCCGATCGATCGTGTCGCGCCGAGTCACGGGGTCGTGGTCAGCCGCTTCCCCACAGGCAGCAAGACGGATGCCGAGCGCGCCATTGCTGCCGCACGCAAGGCATTCGATCTCGGGCCGTGGCCGCGGATGACCGCTTCCGAACGGTCCGCTATCCTGCTCAAGGCTGCCGATCTGATCGCGGCGCGGGCAGAGGAGCTGGCGTTTCTCGATGCGATCGAGGCGGGGAAACCGATCACCCAGGTGCGGGGTGAAATTGCCGGTTCGGTCGACATCTGGCGTTACGCGGCGGCGCTTGCGCGCGACCTTCACGGGGAAAGCTATAACACGCTCGGCGATGGTACGCTCGGCGTCGTGCTGCGCGAAGCGATCGGCGTGGTGTCGATCATCACGCCCTGGAATTTTCCGTTCCTCATCGTCGGCCAGAAGCTGCCTTTCGCCCTGGCAGCGGGCTGCACGACCGTCGTCAAGCCCTCGGAACTGACATCGGGATCGACGCTCGTGCTCGGAGAAATCCTGCAGGAAGCAGGTGTTCCGGATGGTGTCGTCAACATTGTCACCGGTACGGGACCTGAGGTCGGCGCGGTCATGACGTCGCATCCGGACGTCGATATGGTGTCCTTCACCGGCTCGACCGGAGTCGGCAAGTTGACGATGTCGAATGCGGCGCAGACGCTGAAGAAGGTCTCGTTGGAACTCGGCGGCAAGAACCCGCAGATCGTATTCCCGGACGCCGATCTCGATGCCTTCGTCGATGCCGCTGTCTTCGGAGCCTATTTCAATGCCGGCGAGTGCTGCAACGCCGGCTCGCGGCTGATCCTCCATAAATCAACCGCCTCCGACATCGTCAGGCGGATTGCCGAACTGTCGAAGGGAGTGAGGGTCGGTGATCCCCTAGATCCCTCGACGCAGGTCGGCGCGATCATCACGCCGCAGCATCTGGAAAAGATCTCGGGATATGTCGCCGGTGCGAGGGGCAGCGGCGCTCGCGTCGCCCATGGTGGCGAGACACTCGATCTCGGCATGGGGCAGTTCATGTCGCCGACGATCCTCGAAGCGGTGACACCCGATATGGCGGTGGCGCGCGAGGAAGTCTTCGGCCCGGTCCTGTCGGTTCTGACGTTCGAGACGACTGCCGAAGCGATCCGGATTGCAAATTCGATCGACTACGGCCTGTCGGCCGGTGTCTGGAGCCGCGATTTCGATACCTGCCTGACGATCGGCCGGTCAGTGCGGGCGGGCACGGTCTGGATGAACACTTTCATGGACGGCGCCTCAGAGCTTCCCTTCGGCGGTTACAAGCAGAGCGGCCTCGGCCGCGAGCTCGGCCGCCATGCGGTCGAGGATTACACGGAGACCAAGACGCTGAACATGCATATCGGCAAGCGCACCAATTGGTGGATGCCGCGAAGCTAAGGCCGGCTTGGCCGGCAGCGAAGCTACGCCTGAGGAGGGCGGGTGATCGGGATGCGGGAATGGTTCCGCATCCTCCAAACTGAACTGGGAGGTTCTTTGATGCGTAAGTTTCTGACAACGACTGCGGTGATCGCATTGGCTCTGGCCGGCGCCGGCGTGCCCGCCCGCGCTGCCGACGTGAAGGAAGTGCAGATGCTGCACTGGTGGACGTCAGGCGGCGAGGCAGCGGCTTTGAACGTTCTGAAGCAGGATCTGTCGAAGGAAGGTTTTGCCTGGAAGGACGTTCCGGTTGCCGGCGGCGGT
>NZ_JBXSOL010000033.1:0-46930 GCF_057784555.1 Rhizobium sp. CNPSo 3670 | reverse complement strand
GAGACGCCGGCTGTTTTTGAGCGCTACCGGCTTATTCCGCTGCTTCCGCTTTCGGCATGACAGACACGTAGACGCGACCGTTGGCCTTCGTTCGGTAGTCCACATTGCCGGCGGTGAGTGCAAAGATCGTGTGATCCTTGCCCAGGCCGACGTTGGAACCGGGATGCCACTGCGTACCGCGCTGACGCACGATGATGTTGCCTGCGATGACGGCTTCGCCGCCGAACTTCTTCACGCCAAGGCGCTTGGATTCGGAATCGCGACCGTTGCGCGAGGAACCGCCAGCTTTTTTATGTGCCATTGGAGTTCTCCTTTAAACCTGAAACCCGTTGATCTTACTTGGCAGCCACGATGTCCGTGATACGGACGACCGTGTGATGCTGGCGATGGCCGCGCGAACGCTTCGAATTCTGACGACGGCGCTTCTTGAAGGCGATGACCTTCTTGCCGCGTGTCTGGTCGACGACTTCCGCCTTGACGGAGGCGCCGGCTACGAAGGGCGCACCGATCGCCGCGTCGGCGCCTTCGCCGATCACGAGGACTTCGGTGAATTCAATGGAGTCGCCAGCGGATGCTTCAAGCTTCTCGATGGTCAGCACGTCATTGGCTGCCACACGGTACTGCTTACCGCCGGTCTTGATGACTGCGAACATTTTTTATCCTTTCATGTTCGTTCCGGCGCTCCCCGCTATTTCCGCAGGTGGCCGTCTTTTTATCAGTCGAAGTTAAGCAGGGATTTCAGGGAACTAGCCCGGAACTCTGGTCTGCCGGTGAAACCCCGCGCGAGCGCGAGGCGGGCAAGGGGCGGACTACTCCACCCCTATTGCGGATGCGGGATACGCGAGTGACAGAAAGGTGTCAAGGCAAAAGGATGGAAAAGCTTGAGATTTCGGCTTGCCAACCTGTCATCTGCCCGTTATGAGAACGCCCGCGCCGAACAAGCGCCGACCAAGACCGCGGAGAGGTGGCAGAGTGGTCGAATGCACCGCACTCGAAATGCGGCATACCTGCAAGGGTATCGTGGGTTCAAATCCCACCCTCTCCGCCATCATGCTCCTGTCCGGACCGGCTATCCAACATTCGATTCTCGGGCTACGGCTGCGGTATTTTTCGCCAACAGCGGACGGCCGACCTTAATGTTTGGCTGGACCCGCCAGTGCTGACGCAGGATCGATCTCACACGCTTGAGGCCGGCGTTGCAGTTGCTTTGCGCTTGTTAAGCGAACCTCGCTCGCTTGAGCAAATCGGTTGCCAAGGCGCTCATCGAAAAATTTCTTGCATGACTGGATCCGGATCGTCGATCCAGGCGACCGGCCCGGAGCAAATTTGTTGTTTATTTGCGGTTGATTGGCTCGTTTCGCGAACTATCATCAGGATCGGACAAGGGGCACGTCTTCGGATTGAAACCGCCTCCGTGTTCAGCCCGTCGCCACCCGTACCTTTCCCGATTGCTCCCAGTTTCAACCGAGGTTCCCCATGCGCATTGCCGTCGGTGGCATTCATATCGAATGCAGCACATACAATCCCGTTCTGAATGAGGAAAAGGACTTTCGGGTGTTGCGCGGGGAGGGGCTGCTGGAATCGCCCTATTTCGCCTTTCTGAAGGATTATGATGCCGAGTTCCTGCCGACGATCCATGCCCGCGCCATTGCCGGCGGGCCGGTTTCGCGCGGCACCTATGAGGGCTTCAAGAGCGAATTCCTCGCGCGGCTGAAGTCGCTGCTACCGCTTGATGGTCTGTACCTTGCCATGCACGGCGCCATGTATGTCGAGGGCATGGAGGATGCCGAAGGCGACTGGATCGGTGCGGCCCGCGCCCTCGTCGGCGAGGAATGCACTGTCTCGGCAAGCTATGACCTGCACGGTAATGTCACCCAGCGCATCATCGATGCGCTCGACATCTACTCTACCTATCGCACCGCGCCGCATATCGATGTCGAGGAGACGATGCGCCGTTCGGTTTCCATGCTGGTCAAAAGCCTGAAAACAGGTGTGAGGCCGATCGTTCTCTGGGCGCCGATCCCGGTCGTCCTGCCCGGCGAGCGCACCAGCACGGTCGATGAGCCGGCGAAGAGCCTCTATGCCTTGCTGCCCGAGATCGATGCCATGGCGGGCGTCTGGGACGCATCGCTGATGGTCGGTTACGTCTGGGCCGACGAACCGCGCGCCACGGCCGCCGCTATCATGACCGGCACCGACCGCGCCGTGCTGGAGCGCGAGGCGAGGCGGCTCGCCAAGGCCTATTGGGAGGCCCGCGAAGACTTCGTCTTCGGCTGCGAGACCGGTTCGGTCGAGGAATGCGTTGCGAGGGCGATCGCCAGCCCGACCGCTCCCGTCGTGCTCGCCGAATCCGGCGATAACCCGACCGGCGGCGGCGTCGGAGACCGCGCCGATGTCCTAGCCGAACTGATCGCCAAAGGTGCTGATGGCGTCGTCTTTGCAGGCATTGCCGACAAGACGGCGACCGAAACCTGTTACGCCGCAGGTGTCGGGGCTGAGCTTGCCCTCAGTGTCGGGGCATCGCTCGATACCAAGGGCAGCAGGCCGGTCAATGCCCGCTTCGCCGTCAAATTCCTGCATGAGACCGCCGACGCGGCCGATCGGCAGGCGGTCGTTTCGATCGGCGGCATCGATCTCGTGCTCTCGGCCAAACGGCGACCCTACCACAATATCGCCGATTTCACCCGGCTCGGCCTCGATCCGCACGCAGCCAAGATCATCGTCGTCAAATCGGGCTATCTCTCGCCGGAACTGGCGCCGATCGCAAACCCTAACCTGATGGCGCTGTCGGAGGGCGTGGTCGATCAGTTCGTCGAGCGCCTGCCGCGGCTGCGCAAGCAGCATCCGACCTATCCCTTCGACAAGGATTTTGCCTTCGAACCGCGGGTCTTCCTCTCCGCGCGTTCGCTGCGGGCTTGAGGTCCTACCGACCCGAACAGAGAGGATTTTGCGATGCCGACGGGCTATGCACGCCGCAGCCACCCCGTGCCTGATACGGCCCTATGCAGTCGGACGATAGGGGGCCACGTCGCAGAGCGCCTGCAAGGCCACAAGTATTGCCTGAGATACGCTGTGCCAGTGCGGTGCGCGGCCGTCTTTTTGCTGCACCGCTTATATGACTTATGCTAGATATTATTTCACCGATAATTGTTAACGACCAATCGCCTCCGTTTGTGTTCTCTTATCCTTGCGAATCAAAAAGGTTTGATTTGCCCGGGGACGACCACCATGTTCATGCATGGGGCGGTGCAACAGTTGGGTAGGAGCCTACGCTGCAGCGGATCGAAGACATTGATGCAGCCCTCATAGACAGGTTGCAGCATTCGGCATTCAAGTACTTCCTGAAATATTCCAATCCCGAAAATGGCCTGGTGGCCGATACCTCGATCGGCGGCGTGCCGGCGAGCATTGCGGCCGTCGGTTTTGCCCTTTCCTCCTATCCGGTTGCTGTCGAGCGTTGCTGGATCAGCCGCAAGGAAGCAGCCGAGCGCACGGTCAATACGCTGCGTTTCTTCGCCGAGGCGCGCCAGGGCGAAGAGCGCCATGCGACCGGCCATCGCGGCTTCTTCTACCACTTCCTCCACATGGATAGCGGCAATCGCGCCTGGAACAGCGAGCTTTCGACCATCGACACGGCGCTGCTGATCGCCGGCGTACTGACCTCAGCGCAATATTTCAATCGCGGAGACGACGAGACGGAGATCGAAATCCGTCAGCTCGCGACCTTCATCTACGAACGCGTCGACTGGCGCTGGGCGCTGAACAAGGGTGACGCCATTTCCATGGGATGGAAGCCTTCGTCGGGCTTCCTGCGCTGGCGTTATCACGGCTTCGACGAGGCGATCATCCTTTATGCGCTAGCGCTCGCCTCGCCGACGCATCCCATCCCGCAGTCGAGCTACGACGCCTTCACATCGAGCTATTCCTGGATGATGTTCGGTGACCAGCCATATCTCTATGCCGGCCCGCTTTTCATTCATCTCTTTTCGCATGCCTGGATCGATTTCCGCGGCATCCAGGACAGGCCGATGAGGGAGCGCAACTGGGACTACTTCCGCAACACCCAGGTCGTCATCAACATGCAGCGCGACTATGCCGAGCGCAATCCCGGCGGTTTCGTCGGTTACAACAGGAATGTCTGGGGCTTTACCGCCTGCGACGGCCCACCGCCCACCCGGCGCATGCGCGGCGGCCGGCAGCCGAAGGTTCTGGGTTATGCCGCACGCGGCGCGCCGCTCGGACCTGATGACGGCACGATAGCACCCTGGGCCGCACTTGCCTGCCTGCCCTATGACCGGCAGGCGGCTCTCGACGGCACCAAGACGCTGCTGACCACCTATCCGAACCTGCTGTTGGAGGGAGGCTTCCCCGGCGGCTTCAATCCGACCGTCCAGACCAAACGTCCGGAGGGTTGGGTGGACGACCGCACCGTCGGCATTGACCAGGGCCTGATCGTCATGACCGTGGAAAACGAGCGTTCCGATTTCATCTGGAAGCTGATGCGGCAATCGCCGATCATCCGCCGCGGGCTCGAGCGCGCCGGCTTTACCGGCGGCTGGCTTGAGGACATCGAGCCGCAAGAGCTGGTGCGCAGGGTCGGTTAGCGCACAAACCGACGGAAATTGATTTTCCGGAACGGATTATGCTCAGCGATCGAAGACGTGTGCCTTGCCCGATATATCCAGGCGCACGAGATCGCCTCGCGAGGGAAGGGCGACGCTCGAGGTTTTGATCCGGATCGGCGGCAGGGCAACGCCATCGAGCGAGACGGCGACCGTGCAGACCGCGCCGCCGAACTCCACCTCGACAACCCGTCCGCCGTAGTCGCGATCGCTTTCCCCGGCAATGACGCGAATCTGCTCGGGCCGCAGCATGATTTCCGCTTTGCCCTGGCGGCTGCCTTCGACGGCGACATGGCCGAGAGCGCAGTCGGCAAGACCGTTCCGGATGATGGCCGGAAGCAGCACGGCATCGCCGAGGAACAGCGCCGTCTCGCGGTCTTTTGGATGCAGATATAGCGTTTGCGGCGATCCCGCCTGGATCAGCCGCCCTTCCCTCAGGACCGCGACCTGATCGGCAAAACTCAGTGCCTCTTCCTGATCGTGCGTCACGAGGACCGCGGTTATGCCGGCCGCCTGCAGGACGCGCGCGACAGCTTTGCGCATGTTTTCCCGCAAGCCGGTGTCGAGCGCCGAGAATGGTTCGTCGAGCAGCATCAGCCGCGGCTTGCGACCAAGCGCGCGGGCGAGCGCCACGCGCTGCTGCTGCCCGCCGGAGAGCTGGTGCGGGCGCCGCGCCAGCATGCCGCGGTCGAGCTCGACCATATCGAGCAGTTCGGCGATGCGCCGCTCACGATCGGCAGCACCCCGTTCAAAGCCGAAGCCGATATTTTCAGCCACGCTTAAGTGCGGAAACAGCGCGCCATCCTGGGAGACGATGCCGATGCCCCGCTTGTGGGCCGGCACCGCCGCCAGGCCATCGGCCAGCACGTCGCCATCCAATGTCACCCTGCCGGCATCGGCTTGCTCGAAGCCGGCGATGATGCGCAGCAGGGTCGTCTTGCCCGAGCCGGACGGCCCGATGACGGCTGTGCGGCTGCCGGCCTGGACATCGAGCGAAATATCCTTCAGCGCCTGGACAGGCCCGTAGCGCTTGCTGATGTTTTCGATCGTAAGCAGCGTCATTGGCCGGCGGTCCGTTTCGATTGCGTATAAAGCGTCAGGGTGAGCGGCAGCGACAGCACGACCATCATGACAGCGTAAGGGGCGGCCGAGACATAATCGATCTCGCTCGTCAGTGACCAGAATTCCGTCGCCAGCGTATCGACGCCGTTTGGCGAGAGCATCAGCGTCGCCGTGAGTTCATTGGTAATGCCAAGTGCGGTCAGGGCGATGCTGGCAGCGGCCCCCGGTGCGGCAAGCCGCATGGTGATCTGCCGCACCGCCTGGCCGGGGGTGCGGCCGAGGCCCATTGCGGCGCGCTCCAGCTCCACCGGCGCCTGGGCGATGCTGGCGCGCAGGCCGACCATGGCCCGGGGCAGGAAAAGCATCACATAGGCGACGAGCAGCGTTGCGAAGGTCTGATAGAGCGGCAGCACGATACGAACGGTGATCGTCACCAGCGCCAGCGCCACGACGACGCCGGGCAGCGAGCCGACATAATAGTGGCAGGCTTCGAGCAGGCGCTGAAAGCGGCCGGGCGCGCGCACAGAAAGCCATGCCATGGGGGCTGCGGCAATCGTCGCCAGCACGCCGCCGGCCATAGCGAGCGCCATCGTCTGCAGGAAGGCGGTGCCGACTTCGATGCGCCAGATCTCGCTGCCGCCGAGATAGAGCCAGCGGCCGAGTGTCAGCAACGGCACGCCGAGCGTCAGCACCGCCAGGACAACAGGCAGCAGGATGGCCGGCCCCACGAACCAGCCGAGACGCCGGCGATCGGCCGGACGCGGCGAGCCGGAGCCGACGCGGGCATAACGTTCGTTGCCGCGCAGCAGCACTTCGAGGCCAAGCAGGAAAAGGCAGCAGGCAACGAGTACACCGCCGAGCATGTTGGAGGCCGGGCTGTTGTAGGAGGATTGGAACTGGTCGACGATCGCGGTGGCGAAAGTGTCGAACCGGATCATGACGAACAGGCCGTATTCCGACAGCAGGTGCAGCGCGATCAGCAGCGACCCGCCGCAAATGGCAAACCTCAACTGCGGCAGCACGGTTCGGAAGAAGACGCGCCAGGGGTCGAGACCAAGGGAGGCGGCGGCATCCTCGATGGCCGGGTCGAGACGGCGCAACGCTGCGGCAACTGGCAGATAGAGAAAGGGATAGTAAGCGAGGACAGAAACGAAGACACCGCTCTCAAGGCCGCGCATGCCGGGGATAAGGCTGACCCAGGCATAGCTGTGCACGAAGGCCGGCACCGCGAGCGGCGCGATCGCCAGCCAGGCCCAGAGCCTGGCGAACGGTATATCCGTCCGTTCGGTCAGCCAGGCAAGCGTCACGGCCAGCGCGATCGACAGCGGGATGGTGATCGATTCCAAAAGAACCGTATTGATGAGGAGTTCGCCGACACGGGCCCGGAAGACGAGTGTTTTCACCGTCTCCCAGCCAACATCGTAAGTTATCCAGCCGATGAAGCCGAGCGGCACGAGACTGAAGATCGCGATGACGGTGGCGAGTAGCATCACGGGCGCGTGCGGCATGCGCCGACGCGGCAATAGCATTCGCGCGCGTTTCGGCGCGACCGGCGCCTCGTTGCCGGCGACGAAAAATCTGTTGTCCTGCAGCAAGGCCGATGCCTTCATACGCTGAAAAAGGAAGGCAACCGTCTTGGAAAGACAGTTGCCCGATCCCGTCATGCCCTAAGGTTTTCTTGAGCCAAAAGCAATAGTTTTGGCTGCTGCAAGCCTGCGGCAGAAAGGCCGAAGCCTATCGCGCATAAGCGCTACGACACGTAGAGAGCCTAAATCAGACCTGCCGCTGTCATCAGTTCCACGACCTTTTTGCTGTCCAGCGTCGAGGCTTCCACCTTCGGAGCATTGAGATCGGCAAGCGGAACGAGCTTGTCATTGGAAGGGGCGTCCTTGCCGACGGCATATTCATAGGACGAGCCGTTCTTCAGAACCGCCTGGCCTGCCTTGCTGGTGACGAATTTCAGGAAAGCCTGCGCTTCCTTCATGTGCTGCGTGGACTTCAGGACGCCGCCGCCCGAAACGCTGATGAAAGCGCCCGGATCCTGATTCTTGAAGTAATGCATGCCGACATTCTTGCTGTTTTCGCCGGTCTTTGCCTGATCGCCGAACCAGTAGTAGTGATAGATGACCGCGCCTTCGACTTCACCTGAATTGACCGCCTTCATGGCAACACTGTTGCCCTTGTAGGGCGTCGCATTGTCCTTGAGACCCTTCAGCCATGCCTTGGTGGCATCTTCACCCTTCAGCTGCAGCAGCGCCGCGACGATGGCCTGAAAGTCGGCGCCGGCGGGCGATGCACCCCAGCGCCCCTTCCAGGTGGGGTCGGCGAGGTCGAGCAGCGACTTCGGCAGCTTGTCTTCGCTGAGCTTCGTCTTGTCATAGGCAAAGACGGTAGAGCGGGCGGCAATGCCGGTCCACATGCCGTCGGCCGGACGATACTGCTCCGGCACCTGATCCAGTGTTTCCTTTTCGACCGGGGCGAAGAGGCCGGCGCCGTCGACCAGCGTCATGGCCGGCGAATTCTCGGTCAGGAAAACATCGGCGGGGGATGCGTCGCCTTCCTGAATGATCTGGTTGGCGAACTGCATGTCGCCGCCCTGGCGCATGGTGACCTTGATGCCGGTCTCCTTGGTAAAGGCATCGATCCACTCGCGGCCCAGGCTTTCGTGCTGCGCATTGTAGACGACGAGACCTTCATCCTGCGCATTGGCGCTGCCTGCGAGCACCGTGGTGGAGAGAAGCGAAGCGGCGAGCGCCAGCACGTGGGAAAAACGGTTAACAGCAGTTATCATGAGGGCCTCCATGGCGATGTCACCCCAACAGGGTAAGAGGCGTATATTTTTCTTGACTGGTCATTTCAAGTTTCGTCGCTGAGAAAAAAGCATCACAAAATTTTGACCCAATATTTCAGATTGCGAGGGAATAAATCTCGATCGAGCCAAAAAGGCGACGCTGGGCCCAGTGTCGCCTTTGTTGAGATTGTGCTTATTCGACGTCGAACTTGACGCCTTGCGCAAGCGGCAGCGTGCTGCCGTAATTGATCGTGTTGGTGGCGCGGCGCATATAGGCCTTCCAGGCATCCGAGCCGGATTCGCGTCCGCCGCCGGTCTCTTTTTCGCCCCCGAAGGCGCCGCCGATTTCGGCGCCCGAAGGCCCGAGGTTGACGTTGGCGATACCGCAATCCGAGCCGCGCGCCGAAACGAAGGTTTCCGCCTCGCGCATGTCGTTGGTGAAGATCGACGACGACAATCCCTGCGGCACGGCATTGTGCAAGTCCAGCACCGCATTGAAATCGCTGTATTTCATGACGTAGAGAATGGGCGCGAAGGTCTCGTGCTCGACCGGGCCGATCTGATCGGGCATTTCGACCAGCGCCGGGCGAACGTAGAAGGCATCGGCCGAACCATTGTCGACGCGTTCGCCGCCGGTCACCTTGCCGCCGGCCGCCTTTGCCTCGCCGAGCGCCGTCTGCATCTTCTCGAAAGCCTGACCGTCGATCAGCGGGCCCACCAGTGTGCCGGTCTCCAGCGGATTGCCGATGGTGACGGAGCCGTAGGCCTTCTGCAGGCGCGGCACCAGCTTGTTGTAGACGCTTTCATGGACGAAGAGACGGCGCAGTGTCGTGCAGCGCTGGCCGGCCGTGCCCATGGCGGAGAAGGCGACGCCACGCAGCGTCAGGTCGAGGTCGGCGCTCGGGCAGACGATCGCGGCATTGTTGCCGCCGAGTTCGAGTATGGCGCGGGCAAAACGCTGCGACAGGCGCGGGCCGACGGCGCGGCCCATGGCCGTCGAGCCGGTGGCGGAAACCAGCGGGATTTTCGGGTGGTCGACCAGCACCTCGCCGACCTCACGGCCGCCGATGATCAGGGTGGATAGATTGGCCGGCGCCTTGCCGCCCTCGGCGACGAAGCGCTTCAGGGCCTTTTCGAACAGCGCCTGCACGGCAAGGGCGGTCAGTGGCGTCTTCTCCGAGGGTTTCCAGACGGTGGAATTGCCGCAGACCATCGCCAGCGCTGCATTCCACGACCAGACGGCGACCGGGAAGTTGAAGGCAGAAATGATGCCGATTGCGCCGAGAGGGTGCCAGCTTTCCATCATCCGGTGCTCCGAGCGCTCGGTGGCGATCGTCAGGCCATAGAGCTGGCGCGACAGGCCAACAGCGAAATCGCAGATGTCGATCATCTCCTGAACCTCGCCGAGGCCCTCGGAGGTGATCTTGCCGACTTCGATCGAGACGAGGCGGCCGAGCGCCGTCTTGGCGGCACGCAGCTCCTCGCCGAGCAGGCGGATCAACTCGCCGCGCTTCGGCGCCGGCACATTACGCCATTCCAGGAAAGCCTTGTGCGCCTCTTCGATCGCCGCTTTCGTTTCGGAAACGGAATTTTCTCTCAGTCTGCCGATCTCCTTGCCGGTGACGGGCGAGGAGACGGACAGCGTGCCGCCCTGATAGCGGCCGGCATCGACGCCGAGTTCGGCAAGCAGCTTGGCGGTTTCGGTGGCGAGATCGAGGACGGCGATGGTCATTGTCGTGTTTCCAATCTTATTGTTCTCAGAAGCGCTTGTCGGTTCTCAGAGGCGGGCATCGGCGAAATGGGCGACCTGAGCGCCGGCTTCGTACCATAGTTCCTTGAGCGCACGGAAGCTCGGCTCGGTGGGTGACGTCAGCGGCAGCGGCAGATCGGCCTCGGCTAGCCGGCCGAGAATATGTTCAGCCAATGTGCGGCCGAATACCGTGCCCGGGGCAATGCCGCGGCCATTATAGCCCGAAAAGCCGATGACATTGGGGGCGAATTTGTGGAAGCGCGGCAGCGCATTGTCGGTCATGCCGATCTGGCCATACCATTCGCATTCGAATTCGATATCGCCGATAACGGGAAAGAGCCGCTTCAGGGCGCGCTTGGCCCAGCCCTTGTGCACCGCAAGGCCGGTATTGCGCAGCGCGCCGACGCTGCCGAAGACGAGGCGCCCAGCCCGATCCATGCGGAAGGAGGATAGAATGTCCTTGGTGTCCCACGCGCCTTCCCGGCCCGGCAGGATCGACTGACGAAGATTGTGGCCGAGCGGTGCGGTGGCGAAATTGAAATAGGGCAGGTAAACCTGCTCGTTGCGCACCTGCTCGAAGGGGCCTGTGCTGTAGGCATCGGTCGCAACGATGATCCAGTCTGCGCTGGTCTCGCCGCCGTCCGTCTTCACGGCCCAGCGGCTGCCTTGGCGCTCCGTTGCGGTCACGGGGCTCGATGTATGAATGGCGACGCCTGCCTTGACGGCGGCATGGGCGAGGCCGCGTGCATAGGCAAGCGGCTGCAGCGTTCCGGCGCGCAGATCGAGCAGCGAACCGGCATAAGCCTCGCTGCCGATGCGCTTGGCCGTCTCAGCCGCATCCAGCAGTGCGACGGGCGCGCCGCGGGCCGACCATTGCGCCGCGCGCTCCTCGATCTCCTTCAGCCCCTCGGCGCCGACGGCGCAGTGCAGCGTGCCGTTGCGCTCGAGTTCGCAGGCGATCCCATGTTTGTCGATCAGTTCCATGACGAGCTTCGGCGCATTTCCGAGCAAATCGAGCAGCCGTTCACCATGGACTGGGCCGAGCACACCGGGGAGGTCGTTGGGCATCACCCACATGCCGGCATTGATCAGACCGACATTGCGCCCCGCACCGCCGAAGCCGATCTCCTTCGCCTCCAGCAGCACCACCTTCGAACCGGCCTCGGCGAGATGCAGGCCAGCGGAGAGACCGGTATAGCCGCCACCGACGATGACGACGTCGGCCGATACCGCGCCTTGGAGAGGCGAGGTCGCCGGCGGTTCGCCTGCGGTCTTTTCCCAGAGGCCGTGGGAGCGCGGATCATTCAGCATGGCACAGTCCGATCGGATGAAACCGGTGTACTCTAGCGCATAAGAACAGGGGTTGAAGCGGTGATTTCACGCAACGGTCCTCAGCCGCAGATCCGCGAGCCCGAGCGCCTTCATCGCGGCATCCAGCGATGCGGCCTGCCGTTCCGCGTAAAGCGCCAGCTCGTCCTGAACGGTCGCTCCGAGTGCGGTCTCGAAGGCGTCGCGGTTCGATCGTGTCGCATAATTCTGCTGCTGATCGGTGCCGAGATTCGACTGGAAGATGCCGGCCGCGCTGACGGGCAGGAAGTCTTCATAGACGATCGGCGCGAAAGCGAGATAGCCCTTGGCGAGGAGCGCTTCGGGATCGCGCGGCAAGGTCCCGGCGATCGCGGCGGCAATGCCCGCGGGCGTGGCGGAATAACGAAAGAAGGCGAGATCCTGGCTGCGCAGCTCATCCCAGCTGTCCGGCAGCGCGTTGAAGCGCTCAGCCAGTTCCTGGTCATAGGCGCCGGCTTTGGCGCCGCCGGCGCCGACCTGCACTTCGCCGCGAACCGAGGCAAGCAGTCGGTCGTAGAGCGCCCGGCCCTTGGCCGTCAACGCCACGCCGCGCTGTTCGATCTCGCCGAAGCGGGCGGTATGCGTGCCCTGGACCGCACCCTCGTCACCCGAGAAGACGATCGCCTCCTCCAGCGCCTTAAAGCTCGTCTGCCGCAGCAGGATATCGCACTGCCGGCGCGGCGGCCCTTCGATGACTGCCTTCGGAGTGATGCCGCGTTCCGGCATGCGGGCCTGCACCGCATCGATATCGAGCGTGCGCGGCGTCAAGTGGTTGATGTGCGGCCCCTTGAAGCTGACGACATCGGCGATCAGCCGATGCGCGTCGTGCAGGCGCTTGTAGGTTTCGGCACTAACGGTGGCTTCGCCGTGCCAACGGAAGGTTTCAAGCGCCTCGGCGACGAATTCAGTCGCTTCCGCCTCGGTCAGGCCGCCATTCTGCTCGTGACGCTCGATCAGCGCGATGGCACGCGGCGTATAGATGCGCCGCTTGGCCAGAATGGCCTCGGCCTCCCGCCGCAGGCTTTCATCCTCGATCAGTTCCAGGCGCAGCAGAGAGGTGAAGACGCGGAACGGATTGATGTTGAGCGCCGCCTCGTCGATCGGACGGAGGCAGGTGGAATGAACCGGCACGCCGGCGACCGAAAGATCGTAATAGCCGACCGCCTGCATGCCCATGACGGCAAACAGCCGGCGGATGGTGAAAAGCTCTTCCGCCGTACCGAGGCGGATGGCGCCGTGACGCTCGACATCGATGCGTTCCAGCTCGCCGGCGCGGGCCAGGCGTTCGCGCAGATCCGGATTGCTTTCGAGGCAACCGGCATTCACATCCGCCACGAGCTCGATCAGCGTGCCATATTGCGGTACCTCCGTCCGGTACATCTGCGACATCGCGTCGGTGAAGAGCGAGCGGATACGATCTGTTGAAATGAAGGCTTGTGGCATCTAAGGCTCCGGCTCATTCCGATTTTGCAGGATGAAACTCTTTACAAGCACCGCAAAGGCCGAAATATCGACATTTCGGAAATAGCTCATTCTGAAACGGAATGATCATGCTCGCTTCAAGGCGTTTTCTGCCGTCGACTTCACATCTCGCCGCCTTCGAGGCGGTCGCCCGCACAGGCAGCGTGACGGCGGCGGCGCGCGAACTCGACCTGACGCAGAGCGCCGTCAGCCGTCAGGTCAGCGCATTGGAGGAGCAGCTTGGAGTCGAGCTCTTCTTGCGTGAACGCCAGACCATGCGGCTGACGCTGGCCGGCGACAGTTATGCCCGCGAGATTCGCGAGGCGCTGCGCCGGATCTCGAGCGCCTCACTGAACCTGCGCGCCAACCCACACGGCGGCACGCTCACTCTCGCCATCCTGCCTACCTTCGGCACGCGCTGGCTTGCGCCACGCTTGGGGCGCTTTCTCAGCGCCAATCCCGGCGTAACGATCAATCTCGCGACCCGTCTTTCACCTTTTGACTTCCGGCTCGATTCGATTGACGCCGCGATCCATTTCGGCCACCCGCACTGGCCTGGCGCGGAACTCACCTTGCTGATGTCGGAGCGTACGGTGCCGGCCTGCAGCCCTGATTTTCTGAAACAGCACAGGATTTCGCAGCCAGAGGACCTGCTTACCGTTCCACTCCTGCATCTGACCACGCGCCCCGATGCCTGGGAGCAATGGTTCGCCGGCAACGGCGTTTCCTTCGAAAGCGTGCACGGTATGCTCTTCGATCAGTTCGCCACCGCAGCGCAAGCGGCGATCGCCGGCCTCGGTGTCGCCCTGTTGCCGACATTCCTGATGCAGGAAGAACTCAAGCGCGGCGATCTCGTCGCCGCCGTCGACCGGGAGATGGAGAGCCGCGAGCGCTATTATCTCGCCTGTCCCAGCGAGCGCGCCGATTATGCGCCGCTTGCCGCCTTTCGCGACTGGATCGTCGCCGAAGCGGCGGCCGGAGGGACCGTGTGAGGAACGGCTTGCATCGGCACGGCGCTTTCGACCATTATCCGCGCCAAACAACTTTGCAGGAAATCTCCATGAAACCGATCTTCGTCCAGCTCCAATGCGCCCCCGGCAAGACCTATGAGGTCGCCGACGCCATCTACCAGACCGAGCTGGTCTCGGAGCTCTATTCAACGAGCGGCGATTACGACCTGCTGTTGAAGGTCTATATCGAGGAAGGCCAGGACATCGGCAAGTTCATCAACGACAATATCGCCAATATTCCTGGCATCGTCCGGTCGCTGACGACCCTCACCTTCAAAGCCTTCTGAACACCGTCAGACTCGATTAACCCTGTTGCGAAGAATCGCCTCCGCAGGACGTTGCTGAAACCACGCCTTAACGCCTGAGATATCTGGTCGTTGCTATAAATCCGCGTCAACACGCGTTTGGCATACGCAGCGATAGGTAGAAAATGGCGATCGTCGAGGCAGACAGGGTGCGCGAGAATCCGCAGCCGCAAACGGCTCCGCTGATCGTCCATGTCGTGCGCCAGTTCCTGCCCAATCGCGGCGGCCTGGAAGACGTCGTCGCCAATCTCAGCCGCCAGACCCTTCGGCGTGGCTATCGTGTCCGTGTCGTTACGCTGAACTCCCTGTTTACCGCGCCAGAGGACAGGCTGCCGCCGCGCGAAAATATCGACGGCATCGAGGTGGTGCGCATTCCGTGGTCCGGCAGCAGCCGTTATCCGCTGGCGCCGCAGGTTTTTCGCCATCTCGGCGACGCCGATCTCGTGCATGTCCATGCCATCGACTTCTTCTTCGATGCGCTCGCCTGGGGCCGGATGCTGCACGGCAAACCGATGATCGTCACCACCCATGGCGGTTTCTTCCACACCCGGAAATATGCGGCGATCAAGAAGATATGGTTCCGCACGCTGACCCGCGCCTCGGCGAGGGCCTATCGCCGTGTGGTTTGCTGCAGCGCCTCCGATCTCAAGCAGTTTTCCGAAATCGTGCCGGACAGCGTGCTGGTCGAGAACGGCGCCGATGTCGGCAAGTTCGCCGACACCGCCTCGCGTCGCGCAAGACGCCGCATCGTCACCATCGGCCGATTTTCAGTGAACAAGCGGCTGGACCATCTGCTCGACGTGATAGCAGTTCTGAAGAGCCGCGATCCGGAATGGCATCTCGACATTGTCGGGGCCGAATCCGACCTGAACCGGGTGGATATCGAAGGCGAGATCGAAAGCCGGGACCTGACCGGCCGCGTCACCCTGCATGTGTCGCCAGACAATGAGACCATCCGCCGGATCATGACTGCGGCTTCGCTCTTCGCCTCCGCTTCGGAATATGAGGGTTTCGGCCTGGTCGCGCTGGAGGCGATGAGTGCCGGCCTGCTTCCGGTGCTGAACGCCAACGACGCCTTTCAGACGCTCGCCGATCGGCACCGCGTCATCAGGCTTGCCGATTTCACCAGTCCGGAGAGTGCCGCGACCGCCGTGGAATCGGCCTATGACAGCCTTGCGGGCCGACCGGATGTCCTTCGCTCTGAGCTTCTCGACGCCGTGCGCGGCTATTCCTGGGATATCGTCGCCGGGCGTTACATCGATCTCTACAGATCGCTTGATATCGCCGCCGCGGAAAGCCGCTGACCTACCCCGACAGAAGATCCGCTTACGCCCGCGCAAGACGAATGATCTCGTCGAGGACGAATTTGCGTGATTGCGGCGGCGTCAGATTGTGGTCGGCATCCGGCAGCATCAGCAGCCGCACGTTCGGATAGCGGGAAAGCCTGGCGCCGCGCGGGCCGAAATGGAAATAGACATGGTCGAGGCCGACGTCGCCTTCGCTGTAGATCAGTGTCAGCGGCACCTTTCGCTTGCCGAACAGCGCGAAGGACTGCCGGACCTCACGGGCAATATGGCGCCGGTCGGGAAGCAGTTCGAGCAATGGCGCGACGAAGGGCGACAGCCGCCGGCCACCGGCGATGACGATATTGCGCAGCGCAGACACGACGTCGACTTGACCGCGCAGCAGCCGCTTCAACGTGTCGAGCCGCGCCAGGCGCTGGCCGTAATCGTCGAGGCTGCGGGGAACGGAGACGACATGCTCGCGGCGCACCGGCACCTTCGGATCCCAGTAATAGACGAAGGGATTGATCGAGACGACCGCCTTCAGCCGCTCGTCGGCGACGCCGGCGCGGAAAGCTACATAGCCGCCGCTGCAGCGGCCGGCGACCATGATAGGGCCAGCAACGACATTTTCGAGCAGATCGAGCGCGGCGATCGCATCGGCGGTCTGCGTCATCGAATACAGCACCTGCTCCGGCGCATCCGGCCGCGGCGGGCTGTCGCCGACATTGGCGGAATCAAAGCGCAGCGAAACGACGCCATGGCGCGCGAGTTCGCGTGCCATGTCCACCGTCGTCCGTCCCCAGCCGGCATGCCGGTCATAGGCGGTCGACAGGAAGAGCACGGCATTGCCCCTGATCTCGCCAAGCGGTCGGCTGACGACACCGACCAGATGATCGTGACTTCCGAAACGCACCGGCGTTTCCAGGAAACCGTCGCCGGCAAGCGGGATGGTTTCGATCGCGGCCGGCGAATGAACGGCGCATGTCTCCGCGGTCGCCGTCTTCAGCCAGGCCGTCAAAAGCTCGACCACAGCCATGGGTGTCTTGGCGAAGAGCGGATTGGTGACGAGTTCGTCATAGCCGTCGAACACTTTCTGCTCGACATTGGCGCCAAGCGCCTGCAGCGCATCGGCAAAGCCAGTATCTTCGGCCCTAACAGGGCGTTCGAGGATCAGATAGCGGGACGCCGCCAGCCCCTGCGGCGCGACGATGTTGAGCTTGCCGAGCTCGGCGGCGATCTCTTCCGGCATGACGAGCCCGGCGATCTGCACCTTTGCAGCCTGCACATGCTCATGGCCGAGGCCGAGATCGGCGTCGATGATCTTCGACCACATGTTGAGCTCACGCAGATAGGCGCGGCCGCTCAGCACCGGCGCCAGCATGACCAGGCTATCGACGCCCTCGATCGAGGAGCCGATTCGCTGGGCAAGGGTCGCCCCGAGACCTTGGCCGATCAGGATGATGCGGTCGCAGCCGGTAAGCGATTTCAGCTTGGCGGCCGCCGCGCGGATCGAGTTTTCCCAGGTTTCCAGCCTTGCCGGCAGCGCACCGAAATCGAGCGCATCGCCGGTGCCGCGATAATCGAAACGCAGACTGGGCACGCCTAAATCGGAGAAATGTTCAGCCGCGACCCGGAAGAACTTGCGGCTGCACATCTCCTCGAAGCCCCATGGACTGACGAAGAGCACCGCGGCCGAGCGCTTGGCAGATTCAGGATTCTCAGGCATGAACAGGCCGACCGTGCCGTCGAAGACAACGGGCAGGGCGGCGCTGCGTCCGGCACCTTCGGCCGGTTCGGACGAAAATTCGCCGGGCGCCACCTTGGCGCGGTCTGGATCGCCGGGGCGCCCCGGTGCAATGAAGTCGATTACGCGGCTGACCGGCCGCCGCAGTGCCGAGGGCATTTTTTCGACAATGGAACGCATCACCTCGACATCCTCGACGGGCACGGCGCGCAGCACTCGGAGTGCGGCGAAATGCGCAATCGTGCCGGCGAATATCGCGAAGATAAGACCGATCGGGCCATGGACGAATTCCAGCACTGAAATCGCCGCGCAGGCGCACAAAACGGAGGCGAGCGTCACCTTCGTCAGGCTTGCGTAGAGACCCGAAAGCTGGGACCCGAATCCTGTCTGTCTGATCATCATCACCGACATCGCAACGAACACGAGAATGCGTACGATTGCGGCCCCCTCGGCGGCAAGCTTAGGTATGATCAGTAAACAACCCGCTACCATGAGAAGGCCACCTATCACACTGATGTTGAGGCGGGACCGCGCCTTGTCCATCGACAGCAGATAGAGGCTGAGGATCTGCATGAATGTGTAGGCGGGAGCGACGAGCGCGAGCAGCGCGACCACCGTGCCGCTGCGGCGGAAGGCTTCCCCGAACACGACGAGCACCAGTTCGCTGGAGATCGCGGCCAGCCCGAGGCTCATCGGCAGCACGATATAGGCCATGCTGCGGGTGACTGCGGCGAAGACCTCGACAGGCAAGGTCGAATCGTCGCTGCTGTGCCGCCGTTCGGAATAATAGGGCAGCAGGCTGCCGGTCATCTGGATCGGCAGTTGCAGCGCGATATTGGCAATCGACAGGCCGACGGCGTAATAGCCGACCATTTCCACCGACCAGAACTGCTGCAGGAAGAGCAGCTCGAGCCGGTTGAGGAAGATGGAATCGATGATGAACTGGAGCGACAGGATGATGGAGGAGGAAGCGAGGTACTTGAGTGAAACCCCGCACCAGTCGCGCCGCGCCAGAAGGATCGGCAGTGTGGCGAAAAACAGCACGAGCTGGCCGAGCGCATAACCGACGAGAACGCCCTCGACGCCATAGAGCACGGCGCCGCCGGCGACCCCGGCGAGCTGGATTATCGAGACGGCGACGGTCAGCTTGAAGAAGCTGCCGAGCTTCTTTTCGCCGATCAGGTAGAATTTGACGAAAGATCCGATCGCCTGGATGAAAAACAGCGCACCGGTGACGAGCGCAACGGAAGGCGCGGTTTCTGCCCAGTGCATCTCCTCCGAAGTCAGGAAGAACAGGGCGTAGAGCGCCAGCAGCAGCACTGTCGAAAACATCATGAAGCTGACGAGGATGGCGGCAAAGCCTCGCCGGCGGCGCGCGTCATAGCCCTCCGCTGAAAGCTGCGGCAGGGTCTTCAGCAGCGTGATGCTGGAGCCGAGTTCGGCGATCGAGGCGCCCGTGACCACCAGCCACAGCGAGAAGGCGACGATGCCGTTGGCCTCCGGCCCAAGCAGCCGCGCGGTGATGATCGAAGAGACGAAGCCCGTCAGCAGCAGCAGCATGCCTGCCGCCGCATTCATCACCGAATTTGCGATAATACCCTTCGACATCTGTCCATCCGCGGGGATCAGCCTAAAGCGCGTCGCGATCTTTCAGATTCGCTCCTCGCGCTTTAGGTTTTTGTTTTACGCATGTCGTTATCGCAAAACCGCTGCACACTTTTGCGCAACATGCTTTGCGGCCGCATGCCCGTCATCACTAATGCGAAAATGTTAAAATAGAGCGGAGTGGTGACCTCACCTTAGCTCGCCTGCATCGCCGCCAGCTTCTGGAGCGCCTTCTCATAACTGTTCTCTGCGAGGTAGCGCAGCAGGAACTCGCGCGCCTTGCCGGCCTTCTCTCGTGCGCGCTCGGGCGCACGGAAGATATCGCCGAGATGCGCAGCCGCGATTTCGGGAGAGGGATCCGCCCAAACCGCGCCCGGCAGCCCCGCAAATTCAGGATGGGAATCGACGACAGGGATAAGGGGAGAGGCGACCAGCCAGCTGTTCTCGGGGTCGCAGAAATCTTCCGTGCCCGACCAAGCGGTTGATATGACAGGTGTACGATGCATGATCGCCTCGGCAACCGTCAGCCCGAAACCTTCCGAGCGATGCAGCGAGAGATAGGCATTGGAAGAGCGGATGAGGCCGTTGATCTCGGCATTCGAGAGCTTGTCGGTGATGATCCGGATACGGCTATCGCCAGCGACCGAAGCAATCAGTTCGCGTAATCCCTGATCCTTGCCGATATCACCGCTCGCCTTCATCAGCAGAAAGGCGCTCTGGCATTCGGCGCTGAACAGTCTGAAGGCTTCGATGACGGCTTGCGGGTTCTTCCGGTTGATCGAGGAGCCGGCGCTGAAGATGAAGCTGACGAGAAAGGCATCTTTCTCGATGCCGAACTTCTCCCGTATGCCCTCTGCGGCCGGCTTCTCGGTGACGGGATGCGGAACCACGATGACGGGCGCCGCCGTCAGCGGTGCAATCGTCCGTCTGGTGAATTCCGAGGGTACGAAGACGGCATTCATGTAGCGCAACCCGTTGCGCCACTCCGCCGGCGCGACTTCAAGCTCCCAGGCGAAATAGCCGATGTTGAAGGCGCGGGTGAAATTGGCGACACCCATCTTCAGGATGGCGCGTGGCAGCATCGGCGGGTTGAGATGCCAGATACGGCTTCCCGGCGGTTCGGCCGGAAGGTCCGACGACACCCAGCCGTCAAAGGATTTTTCATCCGGATGCGTGCTGACATCTGAGAGCGAAATCGCCCGTCCCGCTTGCGAAAGCGCCCCGGCACAAAGCCTTGCCGATTCACCGACACCAACGGGCATCGAGAAATAGCCGATGATTTCGACCGGCTTGCGCGGATTGAAGGCGAGACGCGACCGCGGGATCAGCCGCTGCAGGAGATGGGCGCGTAGATAGCGGTATATCGTTCTCAAATCACGATCTTTCCGGTGAGCTTGTATTGTTCCCTGCGAGCCTCAGCCCGCGAACCCGACCCGACGCGAACTGCCTAGGCTTCTGATTTCGCCCGTTGGCGGGACATCGCTGTCCGTGCCGGAGAGCGCGGAGAGCTTCACGCGCCGTACTCGGCCGGGAGCAACGTGGAACCAGTCGTCGTCGGCCCTGTAGCCTTCGACGTCGATATGCACGGATTGCGCCAGCCGGTCGGTCCTGAGATCGATGACCCAGCTGTCGCCGTCTCTGCTGAGTGACGCCTCGATGCTGGCGTCGTGCAGGGCCTTTCCGCGTCCGCAGGGGAAATGGAAGCTTTCCGCGAGAACGACGCCATCGGCGAGCGAGCGCAGGCGCGCCACACTGGCATCATGGGCCGGCGGGCCGAAACGGAAGGCATAGGTCGTATCGAAGAAGGCGCCGAACAGCGCGGTGGTGGCAAAGCGTTCGGCGCTTCTTGCAGCCAGCTTGAAAGCCATGTTGCCGCTGACGACCTGCTGTTTTCCATCACTGAGGCAGAAGACCTCGAGTTCCAGGTCGAGGTCGGTGTCCGTCTCGTTGACGACATGCACGTCGAGACCGTTGGTTCCCTCATCGGTGAAGATCGCCTGAACCGGCCGGAAGGCTCGGCGCATCGCATACCAGACAGGTTTCGGTTCGCCGGTGGAATCGATCACGCCCCAGCCGGGGCCGGGCAGCAGATCCTGCAGCGTCCAGACGAGTGCTCCGTTGCAGCCGGAGCCCTTGCGCCGCCATTCGGCGAAGGTCTCTTCGATCACCTCGCCGGTCACGGCGCGGGAAAGATCGAGATAGCGCTCCTGATCTTCGCGGCGCAGCCGGGCCGGGTCGAAATCGTAAAGAAGCTTCAAATAATAGTCGCGAACATCCTCGAAATCCCAGGATGCGCTGCGATCGCGGGGCACACGCGCCTTCCACAGCGGGCTGTGGACGGCGGGCACATCGAGATGGCGCTGCAGCGTCCTTTGCTGCGGCACATGCGCAAAGGCGAGGCTTTCGGAGGCAAAGCGCACATTGGCGCGGCGGGCATCGGCAATCGGCCGCATATAGGCGCCGACCCCGTAATAATGCGCAATGCCGGAATTGGGCGAAAACGGCATCGCTCCGCCATAGGGCGAATTCGGCACATAGGGCACGTCGGGACGCATGCGCGCGGCGATGGCCGGGATGATTTCGTCGGTCACCGGTCCGCTCCAAAATTCCATGGGCAGGCCGAGCATCGCCGCCTGCTGATGAATCTCGCTGCCGCCGCAAAGTACCGCGAGCGAAGGCGACGCCTGGACACCGTGCAGGAATTCCTCAACCTCGGCATGCACATGGCCGAGGAAAGCCTTGTCGTTGCGCGGATAGTCGAAATTGGCGAACATGAAATCCTGCCACACGAGCAGACCGAGTTCGTCGCAGAGCGCAAAGAAATCGGGCGTCTCATAAGCCATGGTGCCGCCGATGCGGATCATGTTCATGCCGGCTTGGCAGGCAAGCCGCAGGAACGGCTCATAATCCGCGCGCCCGCCCGGCAGCTGCGCAATATCGGCGGTCGTCCAGACCGCGCCGCGGCAGAAGACACGCTCGCCGTTGACAAGGAGCGCGAAGTCTTCGCCATCCGCACCGCGGTCGACGTCGATGCGCCGGAAGCCGGTGCTGCCGAGCGAATATTCCTCGCCGGCGGAAACCAGCGTCAGATCGTAGAGACGTGGCGTGCCGTGCGTATGCGGCCACCAGGGCTCAATGTCGGACAGCTTGAGGATAGCCGAATAATGATTTTCGCCGATCTTCTCGAAGGGCTGTTCCATGCCGCCGCAGCGCAGCAGCATTGCCGGGTCTTCTGCATTGTTATGCAAGGAAACGCTCAGCCGGCCGGCGCCGCTTTCCTCCAGTACCGCGCGGATGCAGACATTGTCGATCGATTTGGGATCGCGTTGCACCAATGAAATCGGCCGCCATGGCCCGACGGCGTGGATATCGGGGCACCAGCCTGGCATATGGCCGAGCAGCGTCGTACGGAAATTCTTCAGGCCCGCCGGCGTGATCATCTGCGGCCGCCAGCGCGCACGCGGACCGGGTTCGGACAACCGAGGGCCGAGCGCCCGGAAGCAGAGCGCCAGCTCGTCGCCACCCGAAAGCGTCACCGGGAGCTCATGCGCCGTGAACATGCTTTCGGAAAAGAGGATTTCCTGGCCGTTGAGGAAGACATTGCAGATCGTGGCCAGCCCGCCGAAACGCAGGATGGCTTCGCCGGGCTCGGCATCAAAAAGCCGGCAGAGATACCAAGCGTCCTTCGTATTCAACGGTTCGGGATTTTCCCGATCGAAGAGCCCGGCTTTTTCAAGCGCTGCCGCAACCGTGCCGGGAACGGGCGCAGGGATGAACTGCGCGGAAAGAGGGATATCGTGCGGTACGGCGCAGGCGCCCGGCTCCGTCAGGATTAAATTCCAGCCTTCGGAAAGCACGCTTTCCCGGGCTCCGATGCTTGCCAAACGCCCCCGCATTGTCTGATCTCCGGCTTCAGATTCGCTCCGCAAGCGATGCCATCATGGAATCCCATGCATCGGCGGCCGGATCAAGGGCTGCCTGCAGCGGCTCGAACCTCCTGCGGGCAACGGCGCGGGCAAGCTGGAACTGCACGGACTTCGCCGCGTCTGAAATGCGTCGCGCATCCTCGGCGGCGGCCGTAAATTCGGGAGAGAGCCAGAGCAGATGATCGGCCGCCAGTTCGAAATTGGCGCCGACCTGTCGAAGCGTGTTGAAGGCGTATTTGTGGAAGAAGCCGAACGGCCGCTCCGCCACCGCTTCCACCTGTTGGGGGAAGACGCGCGCGAAGGCGCGGATCGGGTTTTCGCGGGGACGCCTGGCGAAGTGAAAACCCGCAAGCCGCCGTGCGGTCGCGCGCAGGTGCGCTTCGTCAGCGGGCTTTTCCGGAAACCGGGCAAATTCCGTATAGGGCAAGAAGGGCGGGTCGTTCTCCGTCAGCTGCTGCTGGAACAGCCCATCGAAATCCTCGCCTTCGAGGCGGAAATAGCCGGCATTGTGAAAATACTCGACGCGCTTTGCCGCAACATCAAGCCGGTTGACCGCAACCGTCGTCTTGCCATGCTCCTGCCGATAGGAGGTGCCGCGCGTATCCGGCATGTAGAAGGAATCCATCTCGATCAGGCAGAGACGACCGCGCGCGATCTGCACTTCGACATGCCGTTCGACACGGTCGTAGATGGCAAGCTCGGTCGCGCGGATGCCGTAAAGCGCTTCGAGATCTTCGAGCGGCACCTTGAAGAAGGTGAACTGGTCGCCCTCGAAATCCTGCGCCAGGGTGAAACCCAGCATCGCCTCGGGCGCGACGCCCGTGGTGTTCAGCACCTCGATCCAGAGATCGACATAGCAGTTGGTTTCCGGCCATGCGCGCTCGCCGGAATGCAGCGCATGCTGCTGGTAGGTTTCCGGACTGATCGCCGGGAAGACCGATGTCATCGCCGTCATCAGCCCCACAGCGTTTCCCGTACGCTGGCTGACCACTGCTTCACGTCGAGCCCGTGGTGGTGGAAGAGGGCGAGCGCGATACGCTCCAGGCCGAAGCCGACGCAAGCGGTGTGCGCAACGCTGCCGTCTTCCAGATTGAGGCCCCACTTCAGGCCGAAGGAGTCCTGATGGTAATTGAAGCTCATGCAGGCCGTCGGCTTGGCAACTGAGGTAATCGGGATAAGCAGCTCGAACTTCAGGTTCTGGTCGCGCTGGTTGTTGACCATCATCTTGCCGGCGCGGCCGAAGAAGGGGTCGTTGGCAACATCGATGGTCACATCGAGGCCAAGCTGCTTCATCATCTCGACACCGCGATCCATCCATTTCTGACGGAAATCGGTGACGTGCTGCTCGGTTCCCATGCAGACATATTCGCGCATGCGGAAGAGCTGCTGGCGGGCCGGATCTTTCGATGGTTCATGGCGGAAGCAGTAGGACTGCAAATCGAACAGGCCGCCCGTCTTCGACAGGTTGCCGCGCTTGGCGACCGTCGGATAGAGCGGGTAGCAGGCAGCCGGTGTCAGCACGATATCGGTCGCTTGCTGGTCCTTGGTCCAGTCCTCGCCGACCTCCATGCATTCAAGCAGGCTCATATGGTCGAGCTCGCCGCCGCAGAAACTGTGCACCGTGCCGGCAAGCTGCGGGAAGCTTTTCATATAACCGCTCTTTTCGAAGAGCGCGCGGTTCATGCCGGGCGGGAAACGCATCGCCTCGGCGCCGTCGGCGCCGCCGAACCTGTCGATCAGCCGTTCGAAGGCGGTGATGACATCTTCGAACTGGCCGCTGCGGCCATAGAGACCGTCAACGCCGGTATCGATCAGTAGGCCGGACTCGAAGAGCCGGTCCAGAAACGAGGTCTGCATATCCATGGCTTTACCCCAGTAGGCTAGTGTCCTGCTTGTGGACGAGAAGCATGCTCGATGTGTTGGCGAGGATGCGGTCGTTCGAAATCATGAGCTGTGCGGAATGAGCATCGCGCAGATGGCGTCCGAGGCTGAAGGGCGTGCCGTTCTTGTAGCCCATAATGCCGCAGATCAGCATGGCGTGATTGACGATCTCCAGGATCGTCTCGGAAGAGGCAATCTTGACGTTGTTCATCGCCACCGCAAAACCCATCGACGACAGCCTGTCCGGGTCTGATTTGGCATCGTCATAAGCCTTCAACCCGGCAACGACATTGGATTTCACCATTTGCAGCAGGTTCGAGACCTCGGCGAGGCGCAGCGCGCCCGGCGGCTGGGCGTCCGGCGCTTTGCGGGCGGCGGCGCGCACAAAGGCCTGGGCGCGGGCAACAGCATCGACCGCGATGCCGTACCAGACGCCGCTCCAGAGCAGGTGCGAGGAAGCGAGCATGGATTGGGCCGCAATCTCGGCGAATGGCTTCGGCAGGATCTGCCGCGCTGGCGCTTGGCCTTTGAAGAGGAAGCCGTCGGAGCAGGTGCCACGCATGCCGAGCGTATTCCAGACATGCGTTTTCTCGAGCGTGTACTGGTCCTTGAGGAAGGCCGTCAGCACTTGATCGGAGGATGCCGCCTGCGCGTGGGCGCGCGAAGTGATGAGAATGGCGTCGGCATGCGAGCCATAGGAAATGACGGTGGCATCCTTTTCGAGACGGCAGAGATCGCCATCGATCTCGATCGCGCAAATGCTGTTGCGCAGGTTGCCGCCGATGCCACCTTCGGTGGTTGCCGACGCGATCAGCAGCTGGTCGGCGGCGATGCCGCGCATGAAACTGCGGTGCCATTCGCTCTCGGCGCCGTGTTCGACGAGGCTGGACAGCTTGATATGGTGCATGGCGAAGACCATGGCGCTTGCGGCGCAGGCCTGGCCGAGCATCGAGCACAATTCGGCGATTTCGGTGGTCGAGGCCGATTCACCGCCGAGCTGGCGCGGCACCTGAATGCCGAGCAGCCTCTCGGCCTTCATCGCATCCACGGCTTCCCGGGGAAAGCGGCCTTCGATGTCGACGGCGTCCGCATGTCTCGCCGCAACTTCGGCGACACGGGCGACCCTTG
This sequence comes from Rhizobium sp. CNPSo 3670, assembly GCF_057784555.1. NCBI lineage: Bacteria > Pseudomonadati > Pseudomonadota > Alphaproteobacteria > Hyphomicrobiales > Rhizobiaceae > Rhizobium > Rhizobium sp. CNPSo 3670. Next base: position 21,012 of record NZ_JBXSOL010000033.1, on the reverse strand, counting down.
CGACAAGACCGTCCTCTATGATCTTGACGGGGAAGTTCATCAGGCGACCTTCCGACCATCCTGGATAATATCGACCGTCTTGGCGATGGCCGAGATGCTCGCGAAGGATTTGCGGTTCAGCAGATTGTCGGGAAATTCGATGTCGAACGCCTCTTCAATGCCGAGCATCAGCTGCACCGAGGAAAAGGACGTCAGACCTGCCGCATAAAGATCGGCGTCGTCGGCGATCTGGTCAACCGGCGTAGGAAGTTTGCCGAATTTGGCTACGAGGTCGCGGATTGTCTTATTCATCCCATCACTCCAAGGTTCTCATGATCCCGAACCGGCGTTCATCGCCTTGTCGTGAGCGTCCTTTTAGTGCGGAAAACAGAACATTCCGCTAATAGGTTGGGTTAAGGATGATGGGTCCTCATAGTTAGGATTTTAACGATCCTTCCGGTGACGGCAGGAATATTCATTTTACATCAAAGAGCTAAGATCATTTCAATGGAAATGCTCGACGCGGTTTCCGACGCGGCGAGTACAGAAATGATACGCAAAAGCGCGACCTCGGGTCAGTCAGCCGGCGGATAGGAATGCTCGCCGCCGCGGTAATCCGAGATGGAATAACACCCGTCGTCCGTCGTCCGAACAGTGCTTCCGCTGACAACGGCTTTACCATGGCCGCCCGGGATGTCGAGAATGTAAGTCGGCTGGCAGAGGCCGGAAATCCGTCCGCGCAGCGCCGCGACGATCCTCTGCCCCTCCTCGATCGTCAGTCTGAAACGGCTGGTGCCGGGCGCGAGATCGGGATGATGGAGGTAGTAAGGTTTGACGCGGATTTCGACGAAAGCCTTCATCAGTTCGGCAAGAATCGCAGGGTCGTCGTTGATACCCTTCAGCAGCACCGATTGGCTGACCATGGCGATGCCGGCATCGACCAAGCGCGCGCAGGCCGCCCGCGCTTCCATCGTCAACTCTCTGACATGATTGGCGTGCAGCGCCACATAGATCGTCTTGCCACTTGCCTTCAGCGCGGCAATGAGCGCCGCATCGATTTTCTCCGGATCGACGACGGGGACGCGCGTATGGAAACGCACGATCTTCACATGGGCAATATCAGCGAGCGCCTCCATGATCTCGCGGAGTCGGCGCGGTGAAAGCACCAGCGGGTCGCCGCCGGTCAGGATGACCTCCCAGATCTCCTGATGACTCCCGATGTAATCGAAGGCTGCCTCCATCGCCGCCGCATCGAGCGTGCCGAGACCCTGCGGCCCGACCATTTCGCGGCGGAAACAGAAACGGCAATAGACCGGGCAAACATGCACGGCCTTCAGCAGCACCCGGTCCGGGTAACGGTGCACAATGCCCTCGACCGGGCTGTGGGCGTGATCGCCGATCGGATCGGCACGTTCTTCGGGCGCGACGATGAGTTCGGCCGCATCGGGCACGAATTGCCGGCCGATCGGGTCGTTGGGATCGGCGTGATCGATCAGCCTGGTGACGGCAGGCGTCAGCGCGATGGCGTAACGCGCGGCGACCGCCTCGAGCGCTGCGCGGTCGGCAGGCGCGGCAAGCCCCGCCTTCACGAGATCGTCGACGCTCTTGATCGGTTTGATGGCATTCATCTTCCGTACTCCGCAACCGGCGCCCACAGCACCTGGTCGATCCGCGACGCTCCCGTGGCCAGCATCACCAGCCGGTCGAAGCCGAGCGCGATGCCGCTTGCCTCGGGCATCAGGGACAGCGCGGCAAGAAAATCCTCATCGATCGGATAAGTCTCGCCATAGATCCGCGCCTTCTCGGCCATTTCGATCTCGAAGCGCCGCCGTTGTTCGCCAGCGTTGGTGAGTTCGCCGAAACCATTGGCAAGCTCGACGCCGCAGGCATAGAGCTCGAAGCGTTCGGCAACCCGGGGGTCGCGCGGCGAGGGACGTGCAAGTGCTGCCTCCGAGACCGGATATTCGTCGAGAATGGTGATACGGCCGAAGCCGAGATGCGGCTCGATCTTTTCGACCAGCACCCGGCTGAAGAGATCGGCCCAGCCGTCGTCGCCGGCGACGCGCATGCCGACACGCCTGAGTTCGGCCGCCAGATGCTCGCGATCGGTCGAACCGTCGGCGGCAACGGAGGCAAGAAGATCGATGCCGGCATGCCGCTCAAAGGCTTCTGCGACGCTGATCCGCTCCGGCCCGGCGAAGGGATCGCTTTCGCTGCCACGATAGGAAAGTCTGTCCGTCTTCACTGTTTCGGCCGCCAGCGCCAGGATCCGCACGCTATCCATCATCAGGCTCTCATAGCTTTCACCGGCCCGATACCATTCGAGCATGGTGAATTCTGGATGGTGCAACGGCCCGCGCTCGCGATTGCGATAGACATGGGCAAAACACGAGATGCGCTGTTCGCCCGCAGCAAGCAGCTTCTTGCAGGCGAATTCCGGCGAGGTGTGCAGATAGAACGGTGCCGCCTGACCGTCCGTCGTTATCGCTTGCGTCGCGAAGGCATGCAGATGCGCTTCGTTGCCGGGGGAGACCTGCAGCGCCGCCGTGTCGACCTCGATGAAATCCTCGCGCGCGAAAAACCCGCGAAGCGCAGCCTGAATCGCATTGCGCGCGATCAGGAACGGGCGGCGGTCGGCATGCACGGACGGGGTCCACCAGGGGGACGCTTTGGCCGAAAAGTTCATTCCAAGCTTTCTTCGCCGGAGAAGCCGGTATGGGGGTGGCTATTTCCCGGATTTTAGGTTAGTTGCGCCCCAAAGAAAAACATTTGCGTCTTGGGGCGTCTCGACAGTCCTCTACGACGCCGAAAGCCGAGTTACAAGGAAGTCTTATGGTCAAGGTCATCGCCTCTTCGGTCCGCAAGGGCAACGTTCTCGACGTGGACGGCAAGCTCTACGTCGTTCTCACCGCCCAGAACTTTCATCCGGGCAAGGGCACGCCGGTCACCCAGGTCGACATGCGCCGCATCGTCGACGGCGTGAAGGTCTCCGAACGCTGGCGCACCACCGAACAGGTCGAGCGCGCCTTCGTCGAAGACGTCAACTTCCAGTACCTCTATGAAGATGGCGAAGGTTTCCACTTCATGAACCCGGCGACCTACGACCAGGTGGTCGTCAGCGCGGAAACCATGGGCGACCAGAAGGCCTATCTGCAGGAAGGCATGACCTGCATCCTGTCGATCCACGAAGGCATTCCGCTGGCGCTCGAACTGCCCCGCCACGTCACGCTCGAGATCGTCGAGACCGAACCGGTCGTCAAGGGCCAGACGGCATCCTCGTCCTACAAGCCGGCCATGCTCTCCAACGGCATCCGCACCTCGGTCCCGCCGCATATCGACGCCGGCACCCGCGTCGTCATCGCGACGGAAGACAATTCCTACGTCGAACGCGCCAAGGACTGATCCTGGTTTTCATCAATTGAAGAGGCCGGCTCACGCCGGCCTCTGACTGAAATGTGGAATGCAGGCAGGTGTCGATGCCGCGTCCACTCGCAGCGCGCGATTGTTTCGGACCGCTCGTTTGCCGGAGTATTTTCGCTCAGCCAAAGCTGCACCCAATTCCAAGAGCCGAATCAGATTACCTTTCGGACCTCGCTCTCGAAGCTCATGACATGAGCCATTGCGATCTTTTCAGCTTCATCTGAATCCCCTCTGCATACCGCCTCAAGCATGAGGACCTGGTCATGCAACACGTCCTCGAGGCGCGGCACCAAGGTCGGAAACCGTTTCATGGCGACGTACAAAATTCTCAGCGACAGATTGTGGTAGTGATCCAGCGTAGCGGACAAGAAAGGGTTTTTCGCCACCCTGTAAATGAATCGGTGAACCCGGCGATCTAAAGCAAGGATATCATCCAGCGCCATCGGACCGGTTGTTTGCTTGAGCTCATCGATCAGTTGCCGCGCTTCTTGCCGCTCGAACTCGCGCAGCCTTTCCGCAGCCAGTCGGGTTGCCCAGGACTCGATCCGAGCCCGTGCCTCATAGACCGCCGTAAGATCATTGATATCGATCTTACTGACAAATGTGCCGCGCCGCGCGCTGACGACAACGAAACCATCATACTGCAGACGCTGAATCGCCTCCCGGACCGGCGTGCGCCCGACCTCCATGCGTTTCATGATCTCGGCTTCCCGCAGAAGCGTGCCCGGAGGAAGCAGTGTCGTGATGATGTCGTCTCGCAACCGAATATAGGTCCGCTCCGCCAGCGTTGATTCAGCCGCTTCGTAATCCACTTCGAACATATTCGGCGCGTTCCTCTCTCTGTCCATTTCCGCACAGCTAAGCGCTATTCCGCATAGAAAAAAGGCGGTTAACGAATCTGCTTGACTTCATATCATGTCTGCATATTCTTAATATATCAGCAATATATAACCGCCAAGAGGGGTTCAAATGAAACATGCTGAATTGACGAAAAAAGCGCAGGGGTTCGTTCTAGCAATGCTGAGTTTGGGGTTGTTGGCGACGGCTGTGCCGTCCGCGGCCAATGCCGACGATCTGGAACTGATGAAGCCGGGCACGCTCGTCGTTACGGTCGAGCCTTACATGCCCTATACGGCGGTCAAGGATGGAAAGCTGGTCGGCCTCGACAGCGATATCCTGACGGCCGTGGCCGATAAGCTTGGTCTCAAGATGGAAATCAACGTCACCGACTTTCCAGGCATGCTCGCTTCCGTGCAGACGCAGCGGGCTGATATAACCATTGGCGGAATTGCATGGTCCGATGCGCGCCAGAAGGTCGGCCTGTTTACGGATCCTCCGTATTATTCGCCGCCGGCTATGGCCGTGAGCGGCACGACGAGTTTTCCGGATGTTGCGAGCCTGGAAGGCAAGAATCTCGGCACTGTGACGGGGTATGTCTGGGCGAAATCGATCGCGCAGGTCCCTAACGCGTCACCTCATACCTTCCCGAGCGCCGAGGGTGTGTTCCAGGATATTTCTTCCGGGCGTCTGGACGTCGGCTTTCTCGATCCGCTGCTGATCACCTATCAACAACAGCAGCGCCCCGACATGAAGGTACGCATCGAATACCTGAAGCCGCCGACAAACGAGCAGGTGGCCGCTCACCCCGATTACAAATACTTCCAGGCCTACATGACCGGATTCTACCTTCCCAAGCAGTCGCCGAAGCTGGCCAAGGCTGTGTCCGATCAGATCGACGCCATGTACAAGGACGGATCCCTTGCCGCCTTGATCACGAAATGGGGCGGTGATCCCAAGCAGTTCCTGGTTCCATCGCCCGAAATGGCGGCACAGCGGCGCGGCGTTGACCGTCCCGCCGACTGGAACCCGCCCTCCATCGAAAAGTGAGATCGAAGCATGACGGCGTTGTCATCCCTCACCGATATTTTCCAGGTGCCCTGGAATGACTACGTCGGAAACATTGTCGTGGGTCTGCTCAGGACCCTCGGCTACACCGTGGCCGGCTTCATCGGCGCGACGATCCTTGGTCTTGCCCTTGCGCTGATGAGGCTCAATCGGCTGCGCCTGGTCCGTGTCCCCGCAGCCTTTTACACCGAGCTCTTTAAAAACGTACCGCTTCTGGCGATCATTTTTCTCACCTACTTCGGCCTGCCTTCCGTAGGCATCAGGCTGGAGGTTTTCGAGGCCGGAGTGTTGAGCTTAATGCTCTTCTACGCCGCTTATCTGTCCGAGATCTTTCGGGCAGCTATCGCCGGCGTACACCAAGGCCAGCAAGAGGCGTCTCAAGCTCTCGGGCTAGGGCGAGGCAAGACATTCAGCCATGTCGTCCTGCCGCAGGCGGTTCGGCTGGCGCTTCCCGGCACCAATACGATGTTCGTCGACTTGATCAAATCGACCTCGCTGCTTGTGACGATCTCCGCTGCTGAACTGATGACGCAAGCACAGTTGATAGCCTCGGAAACATTCCGGGCGCTTGAAGTTTATCTCGTGATCTCCGCGGCCTATTTCGCCATCTGCTATCCGGTGTCACAATGTCTGCTTCTGCTGGAGCGCAAGATCCATGCCGGCGCGCCATTGTCATTGGCCAGAAGGCGACGGCTCAAGTTAGCCAGAACCTATCTCGCCCAGGGGAGAGTCTGACCCATGACGACCACTCCTGCCAAAACCGTCTTCGTATCAAACCAGCCGGCCGGTCGCCCCGCCGTCAAAATTAGCGGATTGCGCAAGTCTTTCGATGGGCGCCTGGTGCTCGACCGCGTCGATCTCGAGGTTCCTGTCGGCAAAATCATAAGTATCATTGGCCAGAGCGGCGGAGGAAAGACCACTCTCATGCGCTGCGTCAATCTGCTTGAACGTCCCGATGAGGGAACGATCACCGTCGGCGATGAGACGATCTTCGCCGACGGCCAGGTGACCTGCCGCAATCTTGCAAAGCTTCGGCAGCGCGTCGGCATGGTGTTTCAGCGTTTCAATCTGTTCCCGCATCTGACGGCCGTCGAGAACGTCGTTCTCGCTCAGATGCACGCAGCCGGGATCGGCGAGAAAGAGGCTGTGAAACGGGCAGTGAAACTTCTGACGAGAGTGGGCCTTGCCAAACGGGCGATGGCCTATCCGGAACAGATGTCGGGCGGCGAGCAGCAGCGTGTGGCGATTGCACGCGCCTTGGCGCTGGAACCGACGGTTTTGCTGTTCGACGAGCCGACATCGGCGCTCGATCCTGAATCGACCGGCGAGGTCCTCCGCGTCATGCGGGAGCTTGCTGCCGACGGCATGACGATGATCCTCGTCACCCATGAGCTGCCCTTTGCGAAGGAAGTGTCGGATTGGGTCGTTTTCATCGACGGCGGCCTTATCATCGAGCAGGGAACCGCCGCAGATGTGCTTGACCGCCCAACGGAAGCACGCACGGCCGCCTATGTCGCGCGCTACGCTTCGCCAGGTTAGCTCTTGGTCTGATAAGGCATCCAAGCCTCGTTTCACTAAAAGATAAATCCACATCTCATGAACAAGCTAACAACAGATATCGCCGTAATCGGCGGCGGCGTGATCGGCGTGGCAACCGCTCTGCGGCTGCGTGCCGACGGTCGCGATGTCGTCCTGATCGAACCCAACAAACCCGGTTCGGGCGCATCTTACGGCAATGCCGGAACGATCGCCGATTATGCAATCATTCCCGTCGGCACGCCTGCTGTTCTGAAGAACCTGGCCTCGCTGCTGCTCAATGCCGACAGCCCGCTGTCCATCCGCAAGGCGGCATTGCCGACATTGTTTCCATGGCTGATGCGTTTTGCCTACGAATCCCTTCCTCACAGATACAGAGACAATGCGAGCCGCATCGCCGACCTTCTGTCCGACGCGTCATCGGAATGGCTCGAACTCGCAGCGGAAATCGGCGGGTCCGATCTCTTGAGCGCGAAAGGATGCCTCTACCTGTACCAGACGCCCGAGGCTTTCACGGCGGCGGCTTCGGATGTGGAGCTTCGCCGAAACTACGGAATAGCGCAGCAGCTTCTCACCCCCGACGAGGTGCAAAGCCTGGAACCCCGGTTGCCGCGGGTCGATGGCGGGGGGCTTTTCTTTCCGAAAGCGATAAACTTCGCCGATCCTGGCGAGGTCATGAGCGTGATGGAAGCCGCCGCGAGACAAGCGGGCGTCGAATTCGTCCGGGACTCCGTGATATCGATTTCGCGGGAGCGGAACGGGGTGAGGATGATGGCTTCAGCCCAAAGCATTCGCGCCCGAGCCGCGGTGATCGCCGCCGGCGCTCATTCCCGCGGTCTGGCTCTGCAGCTCGGAGAGCGCATACCCCTGGACACCGAGCGTGGCTATCATCTGGAATTCGATATGGAAACACCGCCGGTGGAACGACCGGTGTGTCCGACGCATCATGGATTTTACTTTTGCCCGATGCGTGGCCGGCTGCGCGTCGCTGGCACCGTGGAACTCGGAGGCCTCACCGCGCCTTCGAACCCGAGGCGCCTCGAAGTGTTATTGGCAAACGCCCGCAGGATTTTCCCGACGCTTGGTGAACCAAGCCGGAGCTGGATGGGCTTTCGCCCTTCCATGCCCGATTCCGTTCCCGTCATCCGGCCTTCAAGAGGTGGAAGGGACGTCGTGTTTGCTTTTGGACACGGGCATATCGGCTTTACGCTGGCACCGCGGACAGCCCGCATGGTCAGCTCTATTCTTGCCGCTTGATCGCGTCACGAATCGTGCCTGCGACATCAGCAGGCCGTTATCCTCGATCTCACAGATGCGGGTTGCGCGGCCGGTATTTCTTGACGAGCTTCTGGTTGATCTCGGCTGCACCCGGCATGTTGGCGCTGAGATAAACCGGCGCATCGCCGGCTTTCGAAAGCTCCGAGGCAACTTCGGCAAAGATCGCATTGATGATGGTCACCCCGACCGCCGTCGAGACCGGTCCGACCCGAAGTCCTGTTCCTTCGAGATCGACAACGGCGTCACCCGGCGGCAATCCGTTGTCGAGCACCACGTCGGCGACGTCGGCGAGCCGGCGGCGACCATTGGCGATCGCCGAGGAATAGGCGATCGACGTGATGGCGATGACCTTTGCGCCGATGTCGCGCGCATAGTCGGCCGCCTCGATCGGCGCGGCGTTCACACCCGAATTGGAGGCGATGATGATAACGTCGCCCGGCTGCATGCCGTAACGCTCCAGCATCGGCCGCACAAGGCCCTGTGTGCGCTCATAGACCGAACTGATGACGGCGCCCTCATGCAGCATGGCGGAGCCGACAAGCACCGGCACGGTGAAGGCGAGCCCGCCGGCGCGGTAGTGCACCTCTTCCGCCAGCATGTGCGAATGGCCGGTGCCGAACACATAGACGCGCTTGTCGTCGCGGGCGGCATCGAGGATGACCGCCGCGGCCTGCGCCATCGGTTCGGTGAGCGCCTGCCTCAACGTCTCCAGCCGGCCGATCAGGTTGGAGAAATAGGCATCGGTAATGTCGGTCATCCCGCTTCTCCTTGCGTTCAGGCTGCCTCGCCGGCAAGCCAGGTGGCGGTGACAGTAAGCGCATCTGTCAGATGTACGAGATCGGCGCGCGCGCCCGGCGAGAGATGGCCACGATCGGCAAGCCTCAGGAAACGCGCGGGATAGAGGGTCGCCATGCGCAAGGCCTCGGCGAGCGTCAGGTCGAGATAGGTGACGCCGTAGCGGATCGCCGAGATCATATCGACGTCGGAGCCGGCGAGCGTCCCGTCGGAAAGCACGAGCTTCGAGCAGAAGCCGCCCCTTTCGCGCCGAACGGTGCGTCCGTTCAGCGTGAACGAGTCCTGTTGCGAGCCGACAAGCGACATCGCGTCGGTGACGAAGAACAGCTTGCCTTCGCCGCGCTTGGCGCGCAGCGCCGTGCGCAGGGCCTTCGGATCGACGTGATGGCCGTCGGCAATGATGCCGCACCAGGATGCGGGATGATCGATGGCCGCGCCGACCAGGCCCGGAGCACGGTGGCCCATCTGGCTCATCGCGTTGAAGAGATGCGTGACCCCGCGCGCTCCGGCATCGAACCGTTCCTCCGCCGCCTCGCTGGAACAGTCGGAATGGCCGATGCTGACGGTGACGCCGGCTTCGGCAAGCTCGCGCACCTGGGCGACCGTCACCTGCTCGGCGGCGATGGTGACGAGCAGCGTGCCGATCGACTCACGTGCCCGGATGAAGGCCTTGATGTCGCTATCCTCCACCGGCCGCATCAGCTCGGCCAAATGAGCGCCCTTGCGGGTTGGCGCCAGATGCGGGCCTTCGAGATGCAGGCCGGCGACGCCGCGGTTTTCTTTCACAGCCTCCTTCGCCGCTTCGATAGCGGCACTGGTCGCCTCGGATGTGTCGGTGATCAAGGTCGGCAGCAGCGACGTCGTGCCGTAAGGCCGATGCCCGCTGGCGATGATATCCATCGACGCTGGGGAAGGCTCATCGTTCAACATTCGGCCGCCACCGCCATTGACCTGCGCATCGATGAAGCCGGCCGACAGGATACCGCCTGCAAGAGCGACCGTCTCGCCATCGGGCAGGTCGTTGACCGCGATGATCGCTTCGACGCGGCCGTCGGCAACGATGAGCGCCTTGTCGTCATGGAAGCGCTCGCCGTCAAAGATGCGGGCGCCGACGAAGATCTTGCGGACCATCAGATCGTCTCCGTCACCTTGAGCAGGTTCGCCGGCCGGTCGGGATCGAAGCCCTTGCGGCGCGTCACCGATTCGATCAGCCGGTAGTAGACGAGCAGCGACACCAGTGGATCGATCAGGCCATTGCCCGTCGTCGGCACGCGCAGATTGATGCCGGGAAGCGGCTGTGCCGAGAAACCGACGGTGGTGGCGCCGAGCTTCTGCAGCCGCTCCAGCGCTTGGCCGTTATTGGCGAAGGCCGCATCGTCAGGCGCGAAGGCGACGATCGGAAAGCCGGGCTGCACCAGGCGCATCGGACCGTGCATCAGTTCCGCGAGCGAAAAGGCCTCGGCATGCAGGCCGGAGGTTTCCTTCGCCTTCAGTGCCGCTTCTAGCGCGATCGCAAAGGCCGGGCCGCGGCCGGCCGTATAGAGCGAGGTCGCATGGAACAGCACCTCCTCGACCGCCGCCGTTTCGATACCTGCGGTCGCCGAAAGCGCCTCCGGCAGTTTTTCAAGCGCTGCCTGCAGGCCGGACGCGCCGCCGATCGCGGCCGTCACGCCGGAAAGGGCGGCGACGGAGGCAATGAAGGATTTGGTCGCCGCCACACTCTTTTCGGCACCGGCGTTGAGACCGAGAACGATATCGGCCTGTTTGGCAAGCGGGCTGTCGGTGACGTTGACGACGGCGATGGTCGTCGCCCCACCCTTCTTCGCCGCCTCCTGCAAAGCCACGATGTCAGGGCTGGCCCCCGACTGCGAAACGGTGAAATGCACACCGCCCTTCAGATGGAGGGCAGCGCCGTAGACGGAAGCGATTGACGGTCCCACCGATGCGACCGGTACGCCGCAGGTGATCTCGAAAAGATATTTGAAGAAGGTGGCGGCGTGGTCCGAGGAGCCGCGCGCCGCCGTGGTCACCACGCTCGGGCGGGCGGACGAAAACAGCCGGGCGATTTCCGCAAAGACCAGTTTTTCCTTTTCGAGAAGCGTGGCCACCACCTCCGGCGACTCGCCGGCTTCCTGCAGCATCAACGACTGGTTCTCATTCATGGTCATCTCCAATTCTCAATTCGGCAACGAAATCATAGGCATCGCCGCGGTAGTGCGAGCGGGTATATTCGACGACGCGCTGGTCTTCCAGGCGCGAGACACGTTCGATCAGAAGCGCCGGTGCGCCTGCCTTGACGTTCAGCATCGCGGCATAGGACGTATCGAGCGTGACGGCGGTCAGCCGCTGCAGCGCACGCACCGGTCGGTGGCCATTCGCCGCCAGCGCATCGTAGAGCGATCCCTCGCCGCCGGCGTTCTCCCCCAGAAACTTGACCGGCACGACGGCGCGCTCGATCGCCAGCGGCAGGCCGTCGGCGAGGCGCAGACGGTCGAGCCTCAGAACCGGTTCGCCGGCGCCGAGGCCGAGCAGAAAGGATTCCTCCGGGGACGGCGTGTTGATCTCCCGCGACAAGATGCGTGCGGCCGGCAGACGCCCGCGCGAGCGCATGTCGGCGGAGAAGGAGGAAAGCCGCCAGAGCGACTGTTCCATGCGCTCCACCTTACCCGATACGAAAGTACCGCTTCCGTGGCGTGATTCCAGTGCGCCGGCCGCCATCAGGTCGCGATAGGCAGTGCGCACAGTGACGCGGCCGAGCTTGAGAGCCTCGGCCAGGTCGCGCTCGCCCGGCAGGGCCGTGCCGGCCTTCAGCAAGCCCTCCTGAATGAGGCTGGTCAGCGCCTGCGCCAGCCGCTTGTAGAGCGGCCCGGCCAACGCTTCGTCGCGCAGGCCGCGTCTATTGAGTTCAGCTACTAGACTGGTTCTATCCATGGACAGACAATAGAACCTATATAGAACCAATCGGCAAGTCTGAATCGGACAAGGCATAAAAAAACCCTCTCCGGCAAACTGAAGAGGGTTCATAACGCTCAAATTTGACAGCCGTGCGTCTCTAGAATGCTCAGCTCTTGGTGAAGATGTAGTCTGTCTCCTGGCGCAGCACTTCGCCGGGGCGCAGGACCGCATTCGGAAAGCCTTCGTGATTGATGGCATCCGGCCAGACCTGCGTTTCCAGGCAGAAGCCGGCGAACGGGCCGTATTTGCGCCCGCCGAGGCCGGGAGCACCTGTATTGAGCTTGAAGCCGGCATAGAACTGCACGCCCGGCTCGGTGCTGCGCACTTCCAGCGACACGCCGGAATAGAGGCTGCGGGCGAGCGCCACAGTCCGCTTGGCGGTGCGTTCGCGAGACAGGCAGAAATTATGGTCGTACAATGCCTGTTCATTGCCGACGAAACGCTTCATCGGAGCCATCTCGCGGAAATCGAATTCAGTGCCGGCAACGGGCCGGATTTCGCCGGTCGGCACCTGCTTTTCGTCGGTCGGCAAATAGTGATCGGCGGCGATCATGATGTCGTGGCCTAGCGCATCGTCGCGGCCGTCGAGATTGAAATAGGCGTGCTGGCAGACATTGGCGAGCGTCGGCTGGTCGCTTGTTGATTCGTAGGTGATCGACAGCTCGCCGTTGCCATGCACCCGGAACGTCGCCTGGATGGTGCAATTGCCGGGGTAGCCGGCGCGGCCGTCGGGATCGACGATCTTCATCACCAGCCGGTCGACGTCATGCTCGACGATCGTCCAGTTGCGCTTGCCGATGTTGTCGCTGCCGCCATGCAGATGCGTCACGCCGTTTTCGTTCCGCTCGAGCTGATAATCCTTGCCGTCGAGCGTGAACCTGCCGCCGCCGATGCGATTGGCGCAGCGGCCGGGCGTCGCGCCGAAATAGGCCGAGTAGAGCGGGTAGTTGTCGAACTCCTCGAAGCCAAGCTGCAGCGGCGCGTCATGTCCCGCAAGGCGCAGATCCTGGATGACCGCGCCCCAGGTGATGATCTTGGCCGTCAGGCCGCCGCCATTGATGACGACGCGATAGACGGTTTCGCCCGCCTTCGTCTGCCCGAAAACATCCCGCTCCAACTTATCCGACATAATCGACCGTCCGTTCCTTTGCGCGTCCGATAAGACGCGCGGCGCTATAGAGTTCCGGACCGGAACCTGCCCGCATTTGCTCCAAACCGCAACCGGGCAGGTCAGAAACAAATGCCGGTCAAAGATCCATGCCGATCTCTTCGACGTCATAGGGCGTCGTCTGGTAAATCTCATTGATCCAGTTACCGAACAAGAGGTGCGCATGGCTGCGCCAGCGGTTCTGCGGCGCAAGCGTCGGATCATTATGCGGGAAGTAATTATGCGGCATCCTGATCGGCACGCCGGCATCCACATCGCGGAAATACTCATCCGAAAGCGAGGTGGAATCATATTCGACGTGGTTGAACATGTAGAGCCGCCGGCCCCTCTTCTCGTGCACGAGGCATACGCCCATCTCGCTGGATTCCATCAGGATTTCCAGGCTTGCGGATTTCTCGATATCTTCGCGGCGCACCTCGGTCCACCGCGACACCGGAACCTCGAAATTGTCGGAAAAGCCGTTCAGATAGATGGACGAAGGCTTCAGGTTTCGGTGCCGGTAGACGCCGAAGGCCTTTTCCTTCAGCTGATATTTCGGAACGCCGTGGAAGTGATAGATCGCCGCCATCGCGCCCCAGCAGACGTTCATCGTCGAATGGACGTTGGTCTCGGTCCAATTAAAGATCTCCTGCATCTCTGCCCAATAGGTAACGTCCTCATAGGGCAGAAGCTCGATCGGCGCTCCGGTGATGATGAAGCCGTCGAACTTGCGCTGCTTCACCTCTTCCCAGGTCTGGTAGAAGGCGAGCAGGTGATCTTCGGATGTGTTCTTCGCCTTGTGGCCGCCGATGCGGATGAGCGACAGCTCCACCTGCAGCGGCGAAGCGCCGACGAGACGGGCCATCTGCAGTTCGGTCTTGATCTTGTTGGGCATCAGGTTGAGCAGGCCGATCTGCAACGGTCTTATATCCTGACGGATCGCCATCGTCTCGGTCATCACCCGCACACCTTCCTGAACCAGGGTTTCGAAAGCGGGCAGCGTATCGGGGATCTTGATGGGCATTTGCGGTCAACTCGATCGAAAATAAAAAACCGGCGGCGAAAAAATCGCTACCGGTCCGCACGCGGCCCTTTAGCGACTTTTTTAACGTGGCTGCAAGCCGGCCGGCCAAATCACCACGGAGTGCCTTAATTAGTCCCAGTTGAGCCGCGAATCAACTCCGAATGCATGCAGGAGCGGAGCGTCAAGAATCATCACAGTTTAATGACTGATAAAATCTGTTGATAGACCGGTAACGCCACCATGTTAATAATGACAGTATGGGCGGTTTGGAAAAGCATGATGGCAGATAAGATCGAGGGGAGGCCGGGCACCAGGAGGCAGGATAAGGTTGGTTACGACTTCAGCCTGACATATCGCCTCGGAGTAATGTTCTCGGCATTCTGGAATTCTGAAGTGCGTGGCAAGGTGCTGTTTCTGGCAACAGTGCTGATCCTCGTCATCCTTCTGACAGCTTATGGCCAGGTCATTCTGAACGAGTGGAACGCCCCCTTCTATGATTCGCTCGAGCGCCGCGATCTCGGCGAATTCTTCCATCAGCTCGAAATCTTTGCGATGATCGCCGGCACGCTGCTGCTGCTCAACGTGCTGCAGGCCTGGCTGAACCAGATGACCGCGCTCTATATGCGCGAGGGCCTGTCGCGCGATCTCGTCAATCAATGGCTGAAGCGCAAGCGGGCGCTGCGGCTCGCCTCGAGCGGCCTGATCGGCGTCAATCCCGACCAGCGCCTGCACGAGGATTCCCGTAACCTCGCCGAAAGCACGACAGGGCTCGTTCTCGGCCTCTTACAGTCAACCATTCTTCTGGTGAGCTTCATCGGCGTGCTCTGGGAGCTGTCGAGCGGCTTCGTCTTCCACATCAGCGGCCACAGCTTCTCCATTCCAGGCTACATGGTCTGGGCAGCGATTTTTTATGCCGCCTCCGCCTCGGTGCTGAGTCAGGTCGTCGGCCGCAAGCTGGTCAAGCTCAATGCCGACCGGTTCTCGAAGGAGGCCGAGCTTCGTTTCTCGCTGATGCATGCCAATGAGAACATGCCGGCAATCACCGTCGCTCGCGGCGAAGAGAATGAACGCCGGCGCATCAACACCGACATCAGTTCGGTGCTGAGGGTGGTCAAGCGGCTCGCCATGGCCAACACCAATCTCACCTGGGTTTCGGCCGGCTACGGCTGGCTCGTGATCGTTATCCCCATTATCGTTGCCGCACCCGCTTATTTTTCCGGCGGCCTCACCCTCGGGCAGCTGATGATGTCGGTCGGCGCCTTCAACCAAGTCAATACGGCGTTGCGCTGGTATGTCGCCAATTTCGGCCCGATCGCCGAATGGCGTGCCACGCTGATGCGCGTCACCGACTTCCGCCAGGCGCTGCTCGACATGGACGAGGACTTTGCTGTGAAGGGCAGCATCGCCTATGAAAACACCACCCCCGACAGGCTGACGCTGAAGGATGTGGTGATCAATGCCAAAATCGGCGAAGACATCGAGGAATGCGGCGGTTTGCGCCTGCGTGAAACCGACATCGTGATCAAGGCCGGCGAAAAGATCATGATCAACGGCGATCATAGCGTCAACCGCAAACTGCTGTTCCAGGCCTTGGCCGGGCTCTGGCCGTGCGGCAGCGGCACGATGGGTCTGCCGCCGATCGACGACATGCTGTTCGTTCCGCAGATTGCCTATATTCCGGGCGGCACTTTGCGCGAGGCGCTTGCCTTCCCCGAAAGCCCGGATGCCTACGAGCAGGCTGCCGTCGAGGCGGCCCTTGAAAAGGCCGGCCTGCACTCTCTGATCGCAAGGCTCGATACCCGCGCCCGCTGGGACAAGCTGCTCGACAGCGATGAACAGAAGGCGATCGGCTTCGCGCGCCTGCTGCTGGTGCGCCCGCGTTGGATCATCTTCGACGAAGTGCTCGAGGGCATGGAGCCGGAATGGCAGGAGACGATGTGCAGCGTGCTGACTTCGATACCCGAAACGGGCATGATCTATATCGGCCGCTCTGAAACCTATCTGGAGGCGCTGCAGCCGCGGGTGCTGCATCTGCAGGCTCTGCCTTCGAGATCTGAAGAGCCGCAGCAGCAGGTCGCCCAGACCACCGGCGCCAGCGCCAGTGCGGGCGCAGCCGTCGTCCCCGCGCCGGCGCTTTAAGACCTCCCCATCAGCAGGAGTTTTACCTGCAGCGTGACGCGAGCGGCTGAGTGCGAGAGTCTCAGCCTTCGAGCTCTTCGCGCAGCATTTCGAGCTCCAACCATTCCTCTTCCATCTTGGACAGGCCGGCGCGCAGCTTTTCCATCTCGCTCGCAAGTTGATTGAAGGCGGCGGGGTCACGCGTGAAGAGACCGGGATCGGCCATGACAAGTTCGCGCTTGGCGAGCTCGGCCTCCGCTTTGGCCATCTCCTTCGGCAGATTTTCCAGCGCGAATTTCTGCTTGAACGAAAGCTTGCCCTTCGAGCCTCCGCCGGAAGCTGTTATCTCCTGCGTCTTCGGCTTCTCCGCCGCCTTCTCGGCCTTCCGGCGCTCTTCGATCGCGCCTTTGCGCTGCGCCAGCATGTCCGTGTAACCGCCGGCATATTCGATCCATCGGCCGTCGGGCGCATCCGCTACGGCGGGCGCGATCGTCGAGGTCACGGTGCGGTCGAGGAAATCGCGATCGTGGCTGACGAGAATGACGGTGCCGGGAAAGCCGGCGACGATTTCCTGCAGGAGGTCGAGCGTCTCGATGTCGAGATCGTTGGTTGGTTCGTCGAGGATCAGGAGGTTTGCCGGGCGCGCCAGGATGCGCGCCAGCATCAGCCGGGCGCGTTCGCCGCCGGAGAGGCTTTTGATCGGCGTGCGCGCCTGTTCCGGCTGGAACAGGAATTCCTTCATGTAGCCGGTGACATGGCGCTGTTCGCCGTTTACGAGCAGGTTTTCGCCACGCCCGTCCGTCAGGTAGTTTGCAAGCGTATCCTCGGGGTTCAGGTCCTCGCGTTTCTGGTCGAGGGTGGCGATCTCCAGGTTGGTGCCGAGTTTCACTGTGCCGCTATCCGGCGAAAGCTGGCCGGTCAGCATTTTCAGGAGCGTCGTCTTGCCGGCACCGTTCGGTCCGACGAGACCGATGCAATCGCCGCGATGTACGCGGATCGAGAACGGCGTGACGATGGCCCGGTCGCCGAAGCTCTTGGTGATCTTCTCGGCCTCGATCACCAGCTTGCCGGATTCCTGCGCGTCCGAAACCGTCGCCTGCACCGTTCCTTGCGGTCCCTTATGGCCGCGATATTGCGAACGCATCGTCTGCAGCTCGCCGAGGCGGCGCATGTTGCGTTTGCGCCGGGCCGTGACGCCGTAGCGCAGCCAGTGTTCTTCGCGCTCGATCGCCTTGCCGAGCTTGTGCTGCTCCAGTTCTTCGGCCTCCAGCACCTGGTCGCGCCATGCCTCGAAATGCGCGAATCCCCTGTCGAGCCGGCGCGAGGCGCCGCGGTCGAGCCAGACGGTTGCCGTCGAGACTTTTTCAAGGAAACGACGGTCGTGCGAAATCAGCACCAGGGCGCTGCGGGTCTTCTGCAGCTCGCCTTCCAGCCATTCGATTGTGGGAAGGTCGAGATGGTTGGTCGGCTCGTCGAGCAGGAGAATATCCGGTTCCGGGGCCAGCACGCGGGCAAGGGCGGCCCGGCGCGCTTCACCGCCGGAAAGGGTGTTCGGATCTTCTTCGCCGGTCAGGCCGAGATGCGACAGAAGATAGGTGACGCGATAGTGGTCGTCGCCCGGTCCCAGCCCGGCCTCGGCATAGGCCTGAACGGTGCGGAAGCCGGCAAAGTCCGGGGCTTGTTCGAGATAGCGCACCGTCGAAGACGGATGACGGAAGACCTCGCCGGACTGCGCCTCGACCAGGCCGGCGGCAATCTTCAGGAGTGTCGATTTGCCAGAGCCGTTACGCCCAACGAGACAGATCTTGTCGCCGGGCTCGACCTGCAGCGAAGCGCCCGCCAGCAGCGGTGCGCCGCCGAAGCTCAGGAAGATGTCGTCGAGTTTCAGAATGGGAGGGGCCAAAATCAGACTCCGGAAAGATCATAGGGTCGGGCAAGCACGATCGCCCGGCCGCTCTCGAGCGAAAAGCGAACCTTGCCTTCCGCGACATTTGAAATGGTGCGCGATGAGCCGAAAGGCAGATGGAAATCCGTGAGCGGATAGCGCGCATTCTCGATGGAGAGCCCCTTCAGCTCGCTGAACCCGGGGACGGAAAACAGGCAGCCCTTGGGAAGGTCCAGTTCGATCGTGCCGGCGAGCAGCGGAACGGCCTCTTCCTTGCCCGAGGTCAGCAGGACGTCGAAACCCTGCTCAGCAAGGCCGACGGCCGACAGCAGGTGCTGAAGCGCATGGTCGGAGCGTTCGCCGCCGAGCGCGCCGGCGAGGATCAGCCGCCGGGCGCCTCGGGCGACCGCTTCCGATACCGCGATCTCTCCGTCCGTTGCCGCCTTTGCTGCGGGATAGGGTTGCTTTGGCACATCGAGAAAGCCCGCTTCGAGCTCGGGGGGCGTCGAATCGAAATCGCCGACCCAGAGCTCAGGCATGACACCAAGCGCCCCCGCATGCCGCATGCCGCCATCGGCCGCGATGAAACGGCTGCCGCCGATCGCGTGGCGCAAGCGTTCCGTCAGGCTGAGTTCGCCGCCGAGCAGAATGGTGAAGGTGGATTGGCTCATGGGCACTGCCCTTAGCGCAAACGGGGGGGCGAGGGGAAGGGGCACCGACGGACGGCGCTTTCGCCTCAACCGGGCGTGTCCTTGTCGCGCGAGAGAAAGATCGCCTCGTAGCCGCCAATGAAACGTTCGAACAGCGTCGCGAAGCGCTCTATATCTTCGCGCGGCCAATCGGAGACGATCTCGGAAATGATGGCCATTTTCTGCGCGTGGATCTCGGCAAGCAGCGCCTGGCCGGCCTCGGTGATGACGACGACGATCCGCCGCGCATCGGCCTGGGAGGCTTCGCGGCGCAGCACGTTGCGCCCGACCATCTCGGCCACGACCCGGCTGGCACGCGACGGGTCGATGCGCAGCATCTCCGCGATCAAGCCGACGGTAACCTCGCCGGGCGACTCAGCCCGCCGCACGGCGTCCAGCACGTCGAGATGGGAAAGCTCAAGGCCCGGTGCGGCACTCTGGATCGCCAGCCTGCCGATCAGCCGTCGGCCGGTCATCAGGCGCATGCGTGCCATGCTCTTGCCGATGCGAGGCAGGTTCTCATCGTCCGGCTCGGCCCGACCGTTGGACAGGATCTTCGTCAGCGTCTCATTCATGACGGCACCATAGCAGAGCGGAGGTTAGAATTGAATATGCCGGAGTCACTCATGTGCCGTTGACAATTCCATGCTAATGGCACATAAAATGGATCAAACTCGGAAATATGCCCCATGGACATGCAGTCCGCGCCTGCGCCGCTCGTGACGGATTCTCGTCGCCGGCTTATCCTCTTCTTCTTTCTGATGACCGCCATGTTCATGGCCACGCTCGATAATCAGATCGTCTCCACGGCCCTGCCGACGATCGTCGGTGAGTTCGGCCATCTCGAGCGTTTCGGCTGGATCGGCTCGGCCTACCTGCTGGCGCTCAGCGCTGTCATGCCACTCTACGGCAAGCTTGGTGATCTCTTCGGCCGCAAATATGTGATGATGACGGCGATCGCAATCTTCACCACCGGCTCCGCGGTCTGCGGCCTCGCCGTCTCGATGAACACGCTGATCGCCGCCCGTGTGTTGCAGGGCCTCGGCGGTGGCGGCATCATGGTATCGATCTTTGCCGTCAACGCCGATCTGTTCGAGCCGCGCGAGCGGGCGCGCTATCAAAGCTATTCCAGCCTCGTGCTGATGGCTTCAGGCGCGATCGGCCCGGTGCTCGGGGGAACGATGAGCGATCTCTTCGGCTGGCGCTCGATCTTCCTCGTCAACGTGCCGATCGGTTTCATCGTGCTCACCGGCCTTGCCTTCATGCTGCCCTACCGCAAGCCGCATCGGCGCCCGAAGATCGATTATGCCGGCGCACTCTTGATCGCGCTGACGACGACGAGCATCGTGCTTGCCACAGACAGCAGCGAATTGTTCGGCGCGTTGATCTCACCACAGAGTATCGGCATCGTCGCCTTCGGCGCAGTCTGCGCCGTCACCTGGGTGTTCGTCGAGCGCCGCGCGCCGGAGCCGATCGTTCCCCTGCAGCTCTTCCGCAATTCGACCTTCAGCCTCCTGCTGCTAATATCGGTGATGGGCGGCGCGATCGCCATCGGCATGGTCAATTATCTCGCTCTCTTCCTACAGACGACGACCGGCCTTTCCCCATCGGCCGCCGGTCTTCTGTTCATTCTGCTGACCGGTGGTCTCGTCTGCGGATCACTGTCCGCCGGGCGTATTATCTCGATGACCGGCCGCTACAAACCCTTCGCCATCGCGAGCCTCACCTGCAGCGCCATTGCCTTTGCGCTGATGTCACAGGTCCAAGCGGGAACGCCAATCGCCTTCATCGGCGCGATCATGATGCTGCATGGCATCGGCATCGGCCTTTCGCAGCAGGTCCCCGTCATCGGCGTGCAGAATGCCGCCCCCGCTCGCGACGTCGGCGCCGCGACCGGCTCGGTGACGCTCTCGCGCATGGGCGGCGCCTCAATTGCCATTTCGATCTATGGCGCGATCATCGCCTCTGGGCTTGGCAAGGTCGGCAATCCCATTCCCGGTGTCGCCGATATCGAACAGCTGACGCCGAAGATGATGGCCGCCCTTCCCGAAGCAAGCCGCCAGGCCGTCGCAGATGTCTATGCCGCCGCCTTCTCGCCCCTTTTCATGACTTCCTGCGCCATTGCCCTGATCGGCCTTGCTGCCGCAATGATGCTGAAGCCCGTGCAGCTGCCCCGCACCGGGGAAATGAAGCGACCGCAATCGGCGGCGGCGGAAGCGGCGGAGTAACGGGCATAACGGGAATATTCACCGGCAGACGTTCCATTATCCCGTAAACAAAT
>NZ_JBXSOL010000032.1:0-49579 GCF_057784555.1 Rhizobium sp. CNPSo 3670 | reverse complement strand
AGAAACATTGGCCTACCCTCAATAACCAATTTTGGATGAGGGAATGATGCAGCTTCGATCTCGGCGCCCTCGCGACCGAATTGCGGCGGCGGATTGCATTTGTTACGGCTTATTCGTGGCGGCAGGATCGCCGTACCGAGGCTCAGGTAGTTGCGGCGAGCGATGTCCTGGCCTGTCGTCTGCTACTGATATTGCCGAGCTTCGGCCTGGTTCAATTCCCGGACGTCCGTCATTTCTAACCGTACCCTCCCTGACGCCCGATACGCGCCGGCATCGGATCGGGAGGAGGATTAGGCTGAGCTAAATCCCGCCGCAAGCGTGCTTGGCTGCGGAGCGCTTCGACCGTGCGCCGCAAGCCGCGCCGAAATGGAGAGCGGGTCGGTTTGCCAGTGCGGCAAAACGATCAATAAGAATCATTGCCGCCATCACGCCTTTGCGCTTGAAATGCCGTCATACATTGGACATAGAGCTAACCGCAGAACTCCGGTCCCGGCTTTCTGCCCGTTTCAACCAATAGGACCGATATCATGGCCTTCCTTGCCGATGCTCTTTCCCGTGTGAAGCCTTCAGCCACCATCGCCGTCTCCCAGAAAGCGCGTGAGCTGAAAGCGAAAGGACGCGACGTCATTGGCCTCGGCGCAGGCGAGCCGGATTTCGATACGCCAGACAATATCAAGACAGCTGCCATCGACGCGATCAACCGTGGCGAGACGAAGTATACGCCGGTTTCCGGCATCCCTGAGCTGCGCAAGGCGATCGCCGCCAAGTTCAAGCGCGAGAACGGCCTTGAATATTCCTGGGAACAGACGATCGTTGGCACCGGCGGCAAGCAGATCCTGTTCAACGCCTTCATGGCGACTCTGAACCCGGGCGATGAGGTCGTCATTCCGGCGCCCTACTGGGTGTCCTATCCGGAGATGGTGGCGCTCTGCGGCGGCACGCCGGTGTTCGTTTCGGCTACCCAGGAGCATAACTTCAAACTCCAGCCTGCCGATCTCGAAAAGGCGATCACCCCGAAGACGAAGTGGTTCATTTTCAACTCGCCGTCCAACCCGACGGGCGCGGCCTATACGCATGCCGAGCTGAAGGCGCTGACCGATGTGCTGATGAAGCATCCGCATGTCTGGGTGCTGACCGACGATATGTACGAGCACCTGACCTATGGCGACTTCAAATTCGTCACGCCCGTGGAGGTCGAGCCCAGCCTGTATGACCGCACGCTGACAATGAACGGCGTCTCCAAGGCCTATGCGATGACCGGCTGGCGTATCGGCTATGCCGCAGGCCCGCTCCAGCTCATCAAGGCCATGGACATGATCCAGGGTCAGCAGACCTCGGGTGCCACGTCGATCGCCCAGTGGGCGGCTGTCGAAGCGCTGAACGGCACCCAGGACTTCATCCCGGCGAACAAGAAGATCTTCGAAGGTCGCCGCGACCTCGTCGTCTCCATGCTGAACCAGGCCAAGGGTATCGTCTGCCCAGTGCCGGAAGGCGCCTTCTACGTCTATCCGTCCTGCGCCGGCCTGATCGGCAAAACGGCGCCGTCGGGCAAGGTCATCGAGACGGACGAAGATTTCGTTTCCGAGCTTCTGGAGTCGGAAGGCGTCGCCGTCGTTCACGGCTCCGCCTTCGGCCTCGGCCCGAATTTCCGCATCTCCTATGCGACATCGGAAGATCTGCTTGAGGAAGCCTGCCGCCGCATCCAGCGCTTCTGCGGCGCTTGCAAGTAAAGCGAACCGCGACAACATCGATTCAAGGCCTGCCGGTGATGGTAGGCCTTTTATTTATCCGGCGTTGATGGTGTAGCTGCATGTGGATACATTTGGCATCATGAAGACCGTTTCGATCCGTGACGCGAAGAACCGCCTGACCGAGCTTGCCCGCGAGGTCGAGGCAGGCGAGACCATTGTCGTCACCGCTTCGCCGTGGCGAAGCGATAAGTGCGTCCGGCGATTCTGAAGTCTTGCAGATTTGCCAGGCAAATCTGCGGGAGGGTTGGCCGAAACGGGCCGGCTGATCGACCGGCCGGCTTGGCCGTAGATCTGGGCTACGACGCGCGCCGGCCGATCGACCATCCAACTCCGTTAGAGCCAACAGAATGCTGCAATCTGACCAGGAAAGGCTCTAAGCTCACATCCCGATTCAACACGTTGCCGTATTGAATCCGCTTCGCCTCGCAAGTTGTTGAATTCCGATTCAAAAGGTGACGCGGAGTGCCGGTAGGGCGGGTGATCTGCGGTTGCGGGCGGACGCCAAACCAACTAGATATCCGGCATCAAGTTCAATTTGGCGCTTCGGGGGGCCGGATTTTGCAGCAGAGTGCCGTCATCGTCTGTTCTGACGTTAACATGCTCCCGGCCGCCTGCTGCACTCTGCTTTCCGTCAAGCGCAATCTTACGAATGCCGGTGTAGAGTTCCTGCTTCTCGGCATCGACCTCAAGCCGCACGAGGTCGCCGAGGTCGATAATTTTGGGCGGCTTCACGATATGGCGATCAGGGTGTTGCCCTATAAGACGCCAGATCCCGGCCTCCAGGCGCGAGGCCGCTGGTCCGCCGCCACGCTGGCGCGGCTCTATATGGATCGGGATATACCAGGCCATGTCGAGCGCCTGCTTTACCTCGATGCCGACGTGCTGGCGGTTGCGCCGGTTGATGAACTCTTCACCCTTGATTTTCAAGGCAAGGCGCTTGCCGCCGTTGACGACTATGTCATGGCCTTTCCCGAGAAATCGGGCGCGCGCCAGCGCAAGATCGGCATGGGCGAGGGCGGCCGCTACTTCAATGCCGGCGTATTGCTGTTCGACTGGTCGGCTTGCCGAGCGAGGGGGCTCTTCCCCAGAACCCGGGAAATCTTCGAGCAGCGGTCGCACCTGTTCGAGAACAACGACCAGGATGCGCTGAACGTCACTTTCGACGGCGACTGGCTGGTGCTCCATCCGCGCTGGAATACGCAGACGGGCCTGCTGCCTTTCGTTGATCGGCCGGCCATCTTTCATTTTACCGGCCGCAAGAAGCCGTGGCAGGCGAACGTCCCCTGGGCGCACCGGCGGATGGCCAATCGTTATGCCGAAGATCTTCGCAACACAGCGTGGACGTCCTTCTGCAGGCAACCGTCGACGACGGACCGAGTGGCGGGCTTCCTCTCGCATGTGGGAAAGCAGATCGGCGGCCTGACGCGGCTTGCCCGGATGCGCGCCTATTTCAGCAACAGCTAGTCGGGCGGGCCGAGCGCATCGTCTTTGGAAAGTGCATGTGAGCCGATATGGAATCAATCCCCAGCGATAACAAGGCTACGACCGCTCCGGATGGCGGCTTCGATTTCCTGACGCCGGACGCTTGGAAGGCGCTGTTGTCGGGCTACTCCCATATCGTGCTAATAGCAAATAGCGAGGCGGTCGATCTCGAACGGCTGCGGAGCGAATTGCCGGAGACGGCGCTCTACGTCTTCTTCAACAAGGTCTATAAGGTGCTCGACGAACCCTTCGTCGGCCATTCCATGCTGGTTGCCCGCAGCGACGTGATGGGCGCCCATATCGTCCACCGGCGCGAAACGGCGGATGTCTTGCGCTTCTTTGGCGGCGACGATTTCCTCGGCGTCGTCAATATCCGGGTCTCCGTCGAGGAAAATTTCAGCGAAACGAGCCGCTTCGAAGGCGCTAAAGCCCGTCACCTCGATCTGACGCAAATGCTCGCCGATCTCTATCCGATCGGCAAGATCGCGACGAGCGGCTTTGCGGTAGCGTTGTGGCTCGCCGATCTGCAGTTGCCGGGCAAGATCCTGCTTGCCGGCTTTTCGGCGAAGCGGAGCGAGAAGTGGAAGGTGTTCGACGTTCACGATTGGACATTCGAGCAGATTTTCCTGCGTCTCTTTGCGCGAATGGGTTCGATCTCGATGATGGGCGGCGTCGATGCCAGCCCCTATTCGGCGCTTGCCAAACGGTTTCCCGAGGTGCCGCCGATCGAGATCGCGATGACCGCGGCTGAAGTCTTGTCGGAGCGGCTCGACAATACGAACAGCCAGATCGACAGGCTGATGTCCGTCACTAAATTCATCCGCGCCGTCGATAATTTCTTTCGGCGGTTCAAACCGAAAACCCGCAAGCAGCGTTTTCTCGAAAAGTCGAAGGGATGACTATCGCAGGCCTTAGCTAACAGGCGTGGGTGGCGAAGAAAGCTGTTGCCGATGCTGGCGATCAAGGTGGACAATGGAACAACAGAACGTCCGAATATTTGTGGGATTCGATCCCAAGGAAGTGGTCGCCTACCACGTTCTCGTGCAGAGCATCATCGAGAAGTCGTCGATCCCGGTCGAGTTCTCGCCCATTGCGCTCTCCAATCTTGGCAGGATTTTCACCCGCCAGCGCAACGCGCTGCAATCCACGGAGTTCTCCTTCTCGCGTTTCCTGACGCCATATCTCAGTGGTTATGAGGGCTGGAGCATCTTCATGGATTGCGACATGCTGATGCGTGCCGATATTGCTGAGCTTTGGGCATTGCGCGACGAGCGTTACGCCGTCATGTGCGTCAAACACGATTACCGGCCGAAGATCGACACCAAGTTCCTCGGCCAGACGCAGACCAAGTACGAAAAGAAGAACTGGTCGAGCCTCATCCTCTTCAACAATGACGAATGCCGCGCGCTGACGCCGGAATACGTCAATACCGCGACCGGGCTGCAACTGCATCAGTTCAAATGGCTGGAGAATGAAGACCTCATCGGCGAATTACCGGTGACGTGGAATTACCTCGTCAATGAATACGACTACCGCGAAGATGCCAAGAACGTCCATTTTACCGATGGCGGGCCATATTTCGAGGAATACAAGAACGACGATTACGCCGAGGAATGGTTCGCAGCCCGTGAACGCCTGCTCTTCGCCCAACAGCCTGCCTAAACAGCCTGTTCCGTCCCTTCTCCGCGGGGAGGGAGGCCTCAGAGCCCCAGCGCCGTCAGCATGACGAAGGTGGCGAAGAGGATGAAATGTGTCATGCCCTCGATGGCGTTTGTCTCGCCGTCGTTGAGGTTGATCGCGGCGGCAATCAAGGTGATCGTCACCATCACCGTCTGCACCGGGGTCATCGCCATGATGAAGGGCTGGCCGGTATAGAGTGCGATCGCCTCCATCACGGGCACCGTCAGGATCACCGTCGATAGCGAGGCGCCCATGGCGATGTTGACGGTCGCCTGCATTCGATTCTTGAGCGCCGCCCGCAAGGCGGTCAGGATTTCGGGGGCGGCCGAAATCGCCGCGACGACGACGGCCGTGACCGCGATCGGCGTGCCGCTGTCGCGCAGGCCTTCGGTCATGAAGGCCGACATGAATTCCGCCAGCATGCCGATAATGACGACTCCGACGAGAATGGTGGCGATCGAGACGGCCGCCGGTCCGTCGGCGCCGTGTCCGTGGTGACTTTCCTTCTTCCGCTCGGAGCGCGGGTAGCTGTAGCTGAAGAAATAGCTGTGCTGGCCGACCTGCATGCGCAGGAAGAGGCCGTAGAGAGCGATCATCGCGATGATGGTGAAGGCGGAATAATAGTGCCACTTATCGCTCGGCACGAATTCCGGCACGATCATCGAAATGCCCATGGCGGTGAGGATCATCACGCCGTAGGTCTTGCCCGAATTGTCGTTGTAGGGCTGCTCCCCATGCTTGAGGCCGCCGAGGAGAGCTGCGAGACCGAGGATGCCGTTTATATCCAACATCAGGGCCGAGTAGATCGTGTCGCGCACGAGGGTTGGCGAGCTCTCGCCCCTCATCATGATAGCGAGAATGATGACTTCGACGGCGAGGGCTGAAAGTGTCAGGATCATTGTGCCGTAGGGATCACCGACCTTGACGGCGAGCAGTTCGGCATGATGGGCGACGCGGATCGAGGCGAGTACGATGGTGGCGACGAGTGCTGCGGCGGCGACGAGCGCCAAGCCGCGCCCCATTTCCATAACCGCATGCTCCAGAAGGTGGGCGGTCAGCGCGACGACGAGTGCGGTGACCAGGAACTTCTCCTCTTTAAGGCGTGACGCGATGCCCAAATCTCAGCTCCCGTTGCGATTCACGCTTTTAAGTAAGTCACTGATTTCGGATGGGAAGCAAGCGGCGGCACTCTGCTATTTGCAGTCTTGGGCGTTTAATGGAATACTGACGCCCTCGGGGCCGGAAAGCAGATCGCGGCGTCCTCGAATTCTCGTCACGCGGCCGCGATGATCCGGACCCTGTCCGGAAGCATGCGAATGCGCAACAAGATGATGAGGAGACGGATGCATGATCAAGGTGGTCTATGAAGTCGTGCCACATGACGGCGGTTGGGCCTACAGGCTGGGAGGCGTCTATTCCGAGGCATTCCCGACCCATGCCGAGGCGCTCGAAGCTGCGCGCATCGTCGCGGCCGAACAGCAGGTCGGGGGCGATTCCGCCGAGATCAGCTGGCAGGACGAAAACGGCAAATGGCATGAGGAATATGCCGAGGGCGGCGACCGACCGGAAACCGAGGTGGTCGACGGCTTATGGCAGGAGCGTATGGCCGGAGCCTCGCAGAGCGCGGGACGTCAACCCTAAAGCGCGTCGCGATCTTTCAAATTCGCTTGCTGCGTTTTGGGCCTTTGTTTCGCGCATGCCGTTATCGCAAAATCGCGCACACTTTTGCGCGACATGATCTATCCCTTCAATGCCCGCGTGACGATCGTGTCGACAAATTCGCGCTTCTCAGCGGTATAACGATCGCCGTCCATTCTGAATTCGGCTGCCAGCCTGCGTTTGAGCGCGGCATAATCGGCCGCCGCCTCCGGATGTGCGATGAGATAATCCCGGAAAGCCAGCCTGTTTCGATGCGTGCCGTTGCCGGCCCGGCAAAGGTAGACCCGCTCCGCCGGCGACGAATCTCTCGACAAAAATGCCCAAACCTCGTCGTCGTAGCGATTGCCGCGCGGCTCGTAATTTTCCGAGAGAAGCACCTGCGTCGCAGGTTCGATATGCTCCAGACCGGGAAGAACGATGTCGATATCGATGAGCGACTTGGCGGTCATATCAGGTATGGCGGTGCTGCCGACGTGATCAATGGCGAGCGCCTGCGGAAGCAAGGCCAGCAGCCTGGCTCGGATGCGCTGGAAAGCTTCCGGCCATTCCCTGTCATAACTCACGAGTTCAACCGGCTTGTGCATCGTCATCTCCATAGGAGCTGCGAGATTGCCATTGATTCTCACCAAAAATCGATCTCGTTTTTCTACTTACGCGCCGGTCGAGTGATGATGGTAGGCCCGGAGGCCCTTGACCAGCGCGTCGAACGTGGCGCGGCAGCGCGGTGAGGTCTTCAAGCTTTCGTGCATGACCACCCATGTGCCGAGCGGAATTTCGAACGCATCGGGAAGGACATGCACGAGGTCGGGGTTTTCCCGTGCCAGTCCGATCTGGCAGAGACCGATGCCGACGCCAGCGCGGATTGCAGAGAGCTGAGCAAGATTGCTGTCGGTCCTGTAGGCGAATTTGATGCCTTCGGGCGCCGGATAGCGTTTCATCACCATGCGGACGTAGGCCGTCTGCCGGTCGAAGCCGATGAGCCGGTGAGTGGCGAGGTCCGCCATGGTTTGCGGAATGCCATGCCGTTCGAGATACCGTCGGTGGGCGTGGAAGCCGATCGGGAAGTCGCCGATGCGGCGCACGATAAGAGTACGCTGCTGTGGCTCGGCCATGCGCACGGCGATATCGGCCTCGCGATTTACCAGATCTTCAATCGCATCGGATGCCGAGAGCTCGATGTGGAGTTCGGGATAGGCTTCCTGCAGCGGCCCGAGAATCCGAGGCAAGACTTCGACGGCGACGACCTCGCTGGCGCTGACTCTGACCGTTCCGGCTACCTTCTCTCGCTCACCGGATGCCGTGCGCAAAAGGGCAGCGACGGTTGCCGACAGCGTTTCGGCATAGGGTTTCAGCGCCTGTGCGGCGTCGGTCGGCAGGAGGCCGTTCGGCGACCGGATGAAGAGCTCGGCGCCGATCGCCTGTTCCAGAGCATCGACATGACGGCCTATGGTCGGCTGGGTCAGCCCCAGTTCGCGCGCAGCCGCCGAAAGCGACCCCTGCTGGAGCACGGTCAGGAAACTGCGGTAGAAATCCCAGCTTGGTTCGAGCGTCATATGTTTTTGTATAGCTAAGCCAGTTATTTCGTCAATTTCGTTTATCTGGAAGCAGGAGCATAGTCATCTCGTGCAATTGAAGGAGATGATTGCGATGAATGGAGAGATGAAGATCACCGCACTGGTTCTCGGCGCGACCGGCGGCATCGGCGGCGCGATCGCGCGCAAGCTTCTGGCCCGTGGCTGGCGCATCAGGGCGCTCAGCCGTGACGCCGCCAAGGCGTCGAAGAACGAGCCGGCATTCGAATGGGTGCAGGGCGACGCGATGAATGCCGGCGACGTGCTGGAGGCGGCTGAAGGTGTTGGCCTGATTGTCCACGCGGTCAATCCGCCCGGCTATCGCGATTGGGAAAGGCTGGTGCTGCCGATGCTCGACAATACGATCGCTGCCGCTCGCATCGCCGGTGCCCGCATCGTGCTGCCGGGCAACGTCTATAATTTCGGTCCCGATGCCCTGCAGTCGCCGACGGAGGAAAGCCCGCAGCGTCCCCTTACAAAGAAGGGAGCGATCCGGGTCGAGATGGAAAAGAGACTGAAGGCGGCTGCGCAATCGGGCACCGGTGCCATCATCGTCCGTGCCGGCGATTTCTTCGGTCCAGGCGCAACGGCCAATAGCTGGTTCTCATCGGGGCTGGTGACGCCGGGCAAGCCGGTCGGCACCATCAAGAATCCCGGGCGACGCGGCATCGGCCATCAGTGGACCTATCTGCCGGATATGGCGGAAACCATCGCCCAACTCATCGAGCGGGCCGATCGGCTGCCGTCCTTCGCCATCTATCACATGGATGGCTTCTGGGATGCGGATGGCATGCAGATGGCAGAAGCGATCAAGCGTGTCGCCGGCGGCAAGGCGAAGATCAGGCGGTTTCCTTGGTGGATCGTGCCGCTCGCCGCGCCTTTCATTCCGTTGATGCGGGAGATCAACGAGATGCGCTATCTCTGGAAAGTGCCGCTCAGGATGAACAACGCGAAGCTTGTGGCCGAACTTGGCGAGGAGCCGCGCACACCGATCGACGAGGCGGTAAGAGCCTCACTCGTGGCGCTCGGCTGCCTGCCCGAAGCGCGTCGTGACACCGCGGCCGCCTTTATCGGGCATGCACTGCAGAAGGCGCCTTAGGCCGCCAGCTCGGCCAGCGCGATGCGCGCGACCTTCAAGGCAGTCTCCGCCTGTTCGATATTGGGGTCGCCAAGAAACCAGGCGGCGGAAAGGCCGGAATAGGCGGCGATCCATTGCAGCAGCCGCTTCGGCTCCAGCCCCGCCTCCGCAGAGACTATGGCGAGCTGGCGGCGGAAGCGGGCGGGGTCGGTGATCGACGGTAGTTCCTCGTTGGCGAAGATATTGGCGAAATCGAAACCGCGCTCGCCGTGGAGCCGTTTCGGATCGATCGCCAGCCAACCCCGCTCCTCGAAATCGAGAATGTTGCCGTGGTGGATGTCGCCGTGGAGGACGGCGAGATCGCGCGGATCGGCAAGGAGGGCGTTGGCGATCGCAGAGCAATCGGCAAGCGTGCCGCCATGTTTGCCGGCGGCCGGCTCGAGATCACGGAACCAGCGGGTGAGGGGAATGGGATCGGGGAGCGGTCTTTCGCGCGGCGCATGCAGCCGCGCGGCGGTGCGGCAGAGAATGCGGCTCGCTTCGTCGTCTTCTCCGTCCATCGCCATGACAAGCAGGGAGCGTTTCCCGGTTGCCCTTTCCAGCAACACAGCGTCGCCTTCGTGTTCGTAGACATGAGCCGCGCCGTCGCCCTCCCACCACTGCATCAACAGTGCGCCGTATCGTTCGTCGATATCCGTCGCCACTTTCAGCATGGCGGGTCTCTCCTGCCAGAGGACCGGCAGCAGGCGGCTGGAATGGGTGATGATGGGCTCGCCGTCCGATATGAGCGACCAGCGATCGAGGTAGGGAGCAAACATGCATCCTATATAGGGATATTGAACGCAGAAATTCCATCTCTCGATGGGATTTCTGCGTTTGCAGAGAAAGTCTCGGCCGCCATGCGCGGCCTTGTGCCGAGCATCTGACCACCGCTATTGCTTGACAAGGAAACGCCCGTTTTCCAATCAATTAACTTGACCGGCGCAGCTCCTTGGCACATGGCGGAGGATGACGTCGCGGGGTTTGCGACGGTTGTCGGCAGCCTCAGGAAACCCCGCGTTCGGCCCGAATTTCTTGAAGCAGAAACCTCAGGCGACCTTTTCGAGGGTGGGATAGTCGAGGTAGCCCTTGGCGGTGCCGCCGTAGAAGGTCGATTGGTCAGGCGTGTTGAGCGGCAGGTTCTTTGCCAGCCTTTCGACGAGATCGGGATTGGCGATGAAGGGTTTGCCGAAGGCGATCAGATCGGCGCGGCCGCTTTCGGCGGCGTCCATTGCGAGATCGCGGTCATAGCCGTTATTGACCATCCAGCTGGCCTTGCCGCCGGCCTTCTCATAAGCCTGGCGCAGCGCCTTGTAATCGAAGGAGGGGTTGTCGCCCTGCCGGTAATCACGGTCGCCGCCGGTCTGGCCTTCGATGACGTGAATATAGGCGAGGCCGTATCTGGCCAGCCCCTCGACGACATGGGTGAAGGTCGCCTGCGGATTGGAATCGTAGCTTTCGCCAGAGGGCGTTACCGGCGAAATGCGGATTGCGGTGCGGCCTGCGCCGATTTCCTTCACGATCGCATCGACGACCTCGAAGGTGAGGCGGGTGCGGTTTTCGATCGAGCCGCCATATTGGTCGGTGCGGTCGTTGACGCCATCGCGGATGAACTGATCGAGCAGATAACCATTGGCGCCATGGATCTCGACACCGTCGAAGCCGGCGTCGATGGCGGCGCGGGCCGCCCTTCGGTAATCCTCGATGATGCCGGGAATTTCGGACGTTTCGAGCGCGCGCGGCTCAGAGGTATCGGCAAAGCTGCCGCTGCCGTCGGCATTGACCAGATAGGTCTTGGCCTTGGCGATACGATTGGTCGAGGAGACCGGCTTGCCGCCGTCCGGCTGCAGCGTCGTGTGCGAGATGCGGCCGACATGCCACATCTGGACGACGATCCTGCCGCCGGCTGCGTGGACGGCGTCGGTCACCCGCTTCCAGCCGTCGAGCGCTTCCTTGCTGTAAAGGCCAGGCACGTTGGCGTAACCCTGGCCCTGATGGGTGATCGCGGTCGCTTCGGTGATGATCAGACCCGCGGTGGCGCGCTGGCGGTAATATTCGACATTGAGGTCATTGGGGATAGCACCCGGCGAGCGGTTGCGGGTGAGCGGCGCCATGACGATGCGGTTCTTGACTGAGATGTCGCCAACCTTGGTGGGTTCAAAAAGCTTGGCCATGATGGTCCTTTCTTTTGCGGGAGGATCACTCTGCGGGGCGAGGGCGGCCCGGCCCTTAGCGGAGAGATAGGTGAACGCCGTCGCACCCAGGCTGATGAGGGCCATCAGGGCTGCGGCGAGTGGAACGCGGGTGACGAGAAGGGCATTCTAGAGATCCTGTGTCAGCTGCTTGAGGAAAGCAGCGATCGCTTCTTCGTTGCGCTTGTAGAAGATCCACTGGCCGACGCGTCTGGTGGTGACGAGGCCGGCGCGCTGCAGGGTTCCGAGATGAGCCGAGACGGTGGATTGAGATAGGCCGCAGCGCTCGAACTGGCTGGCGCAGACGCCCATTTCAAAGGGATGCTCCTGCGTGGGGAAATGTTCCTCGGGATTCTTCAGCCAGCTCAGAATGTCCATCCGGGTTGGGTGGGCGAGGGCCTTGATAATCTCGTCTTTGTCCATCGTTGTTTGCCGAACTATAAATCGTGTTTGAACGATATATTGATCGTTGAATGCCGATATGCAAATCACGGACACGTGAGGCGGCGGCTTTTGTCGATTGAGCAAATTTTGGGCAAAAAAAGAGGGCCACCGGAAAAACCAGGGCCCTTTGAATTGTGAAGGTCAATAACCTCCAGAGGGGAACAGCTAATGCGGTGGAACTGGGAGAGAAACCACGAAATGCATCAGCTGAGTTGGATATGGTGCTTCCTTAGGCAGGTTTCAATGCTTTTTTGTGCATGCCTGCTATGCGCCGCACAAATTTTTTGCGGCGCGGCATTTGTCGAGGCGGCAAGGCAAAAAAAGAGGGCCGCTGGAAAACCAGGGCCCTTATAAGTGTGAAGGTTCAAAAACCTCCAGAGGGGAACAGCTAATGCGGTGGAACTGGGAGGAAAAGCCACCATGTGCATCAGCTATGTGCGATATGGTGGTTTAATGGGCAAACGGCAACCCTCATTTGTGCATGCCAGTCATGCGCTCACCGCATAGTATGGAAATCATTCCATAAATCTGGCTTAAAAATTCCAGTTTCTGGCTTTGCTGACAATGAAATCGCGGAAAGCCTTCAACTTGGCGGCATTCTTGATCTCGTCAGGATAGCAAAAATACGTGTCGAACGACGGTACGTCGGCATTGATCGGCAGCTGAATAAGGCCAGGATCGCGGCCAACGATATAGTCCGGCAGGCAGGCAACGCCGATTCCGAGCAGGCAAGCGCGCTTGATCGAAGTCTGGCTGTTGATTTGGAGATGCGGGATCCGCTTGTTGTCGGACGAACGGCCAGCCACTTCGAGCCAGTTGACATCGAGCAGGTAACTCGGCGCCGGTTCGCCGAAGGTGATAATGCGGTGATTGTCGAGGTCCTCGATCTTCTGAGGTTCGCCATGGCGGTTGATGTAGGAAGGTGCTGCATAGACGTGCATGTGCACGGTGAAGAGCTTGCGCTGGATGAGGTCGGACTGCTGCGGTTGACGAAGGCGGATTGCGCAGTCGGCGTGGCGCATGTTCACATCCACTTCCTCATTGTCGAGGATGAGCTGGATCTGCACATCGGGATAAAGCTGCAGGAATTCCTGAATCTTGTCGGTCAGCCAGCCCTGGCCGAGGCCGACAGTCGTGGTGACGCGCAGCTTGCCGGACGGCGTCTCGGTCGTCTCGGTCAACTGCATCTTGACGGTTTCGAGCTTCAGCAGCACGTCATGGGCGGTGCGGTAGAGCAGTTCGCCCTGTTCCGTCAGGATCAGGCCGCGCGCATGGCGGTGAAACAGCTTGGTGCCGACATCCTGCTCCAGCGCGCTCACCTGGCGGCTGATGGCGGATTGGGACAGATGCAGTTTATCAGCCGCATGCGTGAACGAACCCGCCTCGGCAGCTGCGTGGAAGATACGCAGCTTGTCCCAATCCAATGGCATTCCCCCACCCCTCATGCCGGTTTTACTCCGCGGCCACGGCGACGGGCATGTGGCCCGTCAGGTAGCGCTCGGCTTCGAGTGCTGCCATGCATCCCATGCCGGCGGCGGTAATCGCCTGGCGGAACGTATCGTCGGTCACGTCGCCGGCGGCATAGACCCCTTCCAGGCTGGTCGCGGTCGAATCAGGCGCCGTCCAGAGATAGCCATTGTCCTTGAGCTTCAGCTTGCCCTTGAACAGCTCGGTTGCCGGGGCATGACCTATGGCGACGAAGACGCCGTCGACCGGCATTTCGGTGATCGCGCCGGTCCTGACGTCGCGCAGGCGAGCACCGGATACGGATTGCGGCATCGGTGGCTTGGCCGGCGTGCCAGTGATCTCGGCCACTTCGGTGTTCCACAACACCTTGACGTTTTCTTTCGCGAACAGGCGCTCCTGCAGGATCTTTTCGGCGCGGAAAGAATCGCGGCGGTGAACGACGGTCACCGACTTGGCGATGTTGGAGAGGTAGAGCGCCTCTTCGACGGCGCTGTTGCCGCCGCCGACCACGATGACATCCTTGTTGCGATAGAAGAAGCCGTCGCAGGTGGCGCAGGCCGAAACGCCGAAGCCCTGGAAATGCTGTTCGCTCTCGATGCCGAGCCACTTGGCCTTGGCGCCGGTGGCGATGATCAGCGTATCGGCGGTCCAGACCTGGCCGCTGTCGGTGCGGGCGACGAAGGGGCGCTGGTTGGTGTCGACTTCGGTCACTAGATCGTTGATGATCTCGGCGCCGACATGTTTTGCCTGCTGCAGCATCTGATCCATCAGCCACGGACCCTGGATCGGATCGGCAAAGCCGGGATAGTTCTCGACATCGGTGGTGATCATCAACTGGCCGCCCTGTTCGAGGCCGGCGATCAGAACCGGCTTCAGCATGGCGCGCGCGGCATAGACCGCGGCGGTATAGCCCGCAGGTCCGGAACCGATAATGAGCACCTTTGTGTGGCGGGCGGGCATGTCATTTCCTTTCGACTGGCAGGAGGGCGGCGGCTAAAGTGCGATTACGGCCGTTTCGCGGTCCATGCGCCATTTATGAACGTCCAATGCTTTTATTCAAGGGCAGCCTTGCATTACCAACAAGGCAATCGCCTTGCTGTGCAAGAATCCGTCATCGGCTTGAAACTTTCTTGCGTATTCCGCCGCTTTATATAGAAGCTCGCCGGGAAGAATTAAAGAAAGGCCATGATGTGGGTCGCACGGAACTCGACGTCATCGACATAAAGATCCTCCGGGAGCTGCAGGCCGACGGCCGCATGACCAATGTCGAACTCGCCGACCGTGTCGGCATATCGGCGCCGCCCTGCCTGCGCCGGGTGCGCAAGCTCGAAGAAGCCGGCATCATCGAGGGCTATCACGCCATGCTGAACAGCCCGAAGCTCGGCTTCGATCTGGTTGCTTTCTGTATGGTCGGCCTCAAACACCAGTCGGAAGGCAACCTCAAGGCGTTTGCCGCCGCCACCACCGAATGGCCGCTGGTGCGCCAGGCCTGGATGGTCTCGGGCGACAGCGATTTCCTGCTGCATTGCGTCGCTGAAAATCTCACCCATTTCCAGGATTTCGTCATCGAGATTCTGACGGCGAACGAACATGTCGACACCGTACGCACCATGCTGACGATCCGGCAGGTGAAGAAGCTGGGACTGGTCGAAGTCTGACACAGTCTATTTGCGCGAGGCATAGCCGCCCCGGTTGATGCCGTGGCGCTGCAGCTTGTCGTAAAAGGTCTTTCTCGGAATGCCGAGCGCTTCGATGGTGCGGCGCACGTCGCCGTCATTCGCCGAAAGCGCGTCGCGGATGATCTCCGCCTCGTAGCGTTCCAGCCGTTCGGGCAACGTGCCGCCGGTCGACTGCGGGGAAACGAGCGTCGCTCCGCGGCCCTCAACGCCCAGCACCACCCGTTCGGCATAGTGGGAGAGCTCGCGGACGTTGCCCGGCCATGCGTGGGTGACAAGATGCCGCCGAACATTCTCTGAAAGCTGCGGGACATCGCGGCGGAAGCGCTCGGCCGCGCGGGCGGCGAAATGGGAAAACAGCAGCGGAATATCGTCGCGGCGCTCCCTCAGCGGCGGAATGGAAATCGTCACGACATTCAGCCGGTAATAGAGATCCTCGCGAAAATCGCCGCGCACCTCGGGATCGCCGAGGTCGATCTTGGCGGCTGCGACGACGCGCAGATCCACCGGGCGCACCTCGTTGGTGCCGAGCGGGGTGATTTCGCGCATCTCCAGCACTCTCAGCATCTTGACCTGCGTGGCCAGAGGCATGCTCTCGATCTCGTCGAGGAAGAGCGTGCCGCCGCTTGCATGTTCGATGCGGCCCATACGGCGCTTCTGGGCACCGGTAAAGGCGCCGGCCTCATGGCCGAACAGCTCGCTTTCGATGACGGTTTCGGGGAGCGCCCCGCAGTTCAACGCGACGAAATTGCCCTTCCGGCGGTAGCTCCACTGATGCAGGATCTGCGCGACCACTTCCTTGCCGCTGCCGGTCTCGCCGGCAATGAGCACGTCGACGTCGGTATCGGCGATGTGGCGAAGAATTTTTCTGAGATTCTCCATGACGGGCGTCTGGCCGATCAGCGGCAAAGTCTCTTGCGCATCTTCGGCTGCTTTGCGCAGCATGCGGTTTTCCAGAACGAGCCGACGTTTTTCGCTGGCGCGGCGCACGCTTTGGACGAGCCTGTCGGCAGGGAAGGGCTTGGCGATGAAATCATAGGCGCCATCCTGAATGGCCTGTACGGCCATCGGAATATCGCCGTGGCCGGTCATCAATATCACCGGCAGGTCGGCATCCATGCTTTGCAGCATGGCGAAGAGTTGCAGCCCGTCGATCTCGGGCATGCGAATATCGGTGACGATGGGGCCGGCGAAGTCCGCCGGCAGGTCCGCCAGCGCCGCCTTGGCGCCATCATAGGCGAAAACGGAGAAGCCGGCGAGCTCCAGCGTCTGGGCTGTGGCGCGGCGCAGGTCCCTGTCGTCGTCGATCAGCGCAACCGGGCTCCGTGTGTCCATGACCTAAGCCTTCCTCAGATGAACGATGAACCGGCTTCCTTCGCCATTGCTCTCAACCTCCATCCGGCCGCCGTAATCGCCGACAATATCCTTGGAGATGACGAGCCCGAGGCCGAGACCACTCTCCTTCGATGTGTTGAACGGCGTGAACAGGCCCTTGCGGATTTCAGGCGAAATGCCGGGGCCGTTGTCGACGACCGTCAGGGTCACCATGTCCGCATCGGTTGATGTTCTGACCTCGACGCGCCCCGCCTCAGCCTTCGGCGCCACTGCCTCCAGGGCGTTCTGAAGCAAATTGATGAGCACCTGCTCGAGGCGGATCCGGTTTCCCATGACCTGCAGCGCGGCCGGCGGCAGCTCGATGTCAAGCGTATCCATGCGGCCGGCAAAGCGGCTGCGCAACAGCATCACCGCACCCTCGATGACTTCCCTCAGGCCAGTCGGCTCGGCACTGCTGCGGCCCTTGCGGGCGAAGGTCTTCAGCTCCTCGGTGATCGTGCCGATGCGCTGTGTCAGCGCTGCGATGTTCTGAAGATTTTCGCAGGCAGGCGCGGTTTGGCCGCGCTCGAGGAAGGTGCGGGCATTATCGGCATAGGCGCGGATGGTCGCCACCGGCTGGTTGATCTCGTGGGCGACGCCGGCGGCCACCTGACCCAGGATTGCCAGCCGGTTGGCCTGCACCAGATCCTGCTGTACCGCCTGGAGCTTCTGCTCCGTGCTGCGGTGACCGGTGATCTCGGCCTGCAGGCGATCCCGCGCCTGGCTGAGATCGAGCGTCCGCTCGGCTACGCGCCGTTCCAGTTCTTCGCGCGCCTGCTGTTCGCTGAAGATCCTGAGCGTGATCGTCTGGCGGCGGCGCAGGAGGAAGGCGGCGCCTGCCAGAACCGGCAAAAGCAAGAGCAGCGCCAGCATGCGCGTTTCGCGGACCGCCGCATCGAAGGACGGCCCCAGCGCTACAAGATGCTGCAGATGCCACCTGGTTGCGGGGACTGGCATCGCGACCCCAAGGAAGCTGGTTTTTCCTGCGCCGCCGGGCATGACGATCTCGACGACGTCAAGCCGCTCGCCCAGATGTCGGACGATATCGAGCGGCAATGGCTGAAGCGGCGCATCACCAAATTGCAGGCTCTCGCGGATCGCCGTCAGCCGATCCTCGGCGATCCGGCCGATCGTCATGAACCGCCACGAGGGAATGCTTGTTATGAGGACGATGCCGCGATCGTCGATGACGTAGGACGGTGCGCCCGAGGCATTCCAATCCGCCTCGACATCGTCGAATTCCACCTTGACGACGACGACGCCCAGAAGACCGCTGCTGCCTGATATCCGCTGGGAAATATAAAGGCCCGGCTTCTTGCTGACCGTCCCGAGCGCGAAATGCTCGGCCTGTCCTTCCGTGACCGCGCCCTGGAAGTATTCGCGAAAACGATAGTCATTGCCGACGAAGCTCGTCGGTTCGCGCCAATTGCTGGCCGAAACCGCGATGCCGTTCTTGTCTATGACGTAGATGACGGCAGCCTTCGTGCCGGCGGCCAGCGTCTCCAGCTTCCGGCTGAGCTCATTGAACGTGGCGGCGTCGCGCCCCGCCAAGGCGGCGGCGAGCGCGGTATCCTGCGACAGAACGAAGGGCAGCGCCCGGTATTTTTCGAGGACCGTGCGCAGCAGCGCTACATTCATTCTCGCATCGGTGCGTGCTTGTTCCTCCAGGGCCGCCTCTGCCCGGCGCCGGCCGATCTCGCCGCTGACCCAGAGGCATGCGACGACTGCTGAGAGGGCGAGCACTGCATAGGCCCACCACATCCGGCGGATGCGGTGCTGCAAGGGCAAGGAGGGCCAAGGCCTTTGCGAGACTGACAAGGACATGGAGGATTTGTGCATCTTTCCGCACGAGACGCAAATAGATTTGTGTGGTTTTTCGCATCTTCTGAAAGACCCAAAGGCCCATAGAAAGTTTTTATCCAGGAAATACAACGCTCTAGAAAGGCTACCCGAAACTGGCACGGCGCTTGCGAAAGAGATGGCAACAACGGCTGAGCTGTTGGAGTGAAGCGAACGGCTCGGGAGGCCGGAGTTCGTTCCGGACGAGCCTTTAGGAGGACATCATGATCGCAGCACCATTCGATGCAGTCGCGGAAAGCAAGCGCAGAAAACCCTTTTATGCCCATCTTTACGTTCAGGTTCTCGCCGCCATCGCCGCGGGTATCCTGCTCGGCCATTTCTACCCCGAACTCGGCACGCAGCTGAAGCCGCTCGGCGATGCCTTCATCAAACTCGTCAAGATGATCATTGCGCCGGTCATCTTCCTGACGGTTGCGACCGGTATTGCCGGCATGAGCGACTTGAAGAAGGTCGGCCGCGTCGCCGGCAAGGCAATGCTCTACTTCCTGACCTTCTCGACCTTGGCGCTCGTCATCGGCATGGTCGTCGCCAATGTCATTCAGCCCGGCGCCGGCATGAATATCGATCCGGCTTCGCTCGACCCGAAGGCCGTCGCCACCTTTGCCGAGAAGGCGCATGAGCAGAGCATCGTCGGCTTCCTCACGAACATCATCCCCACGACGATTGTCGGCGCCTTTGCCGATGGCGATATTCTGCAGGTATTGTTCTTCTCGGTGCTGTTCGGCATTGCGCTCGCCATGGTCGGCGAAAAGGGTGAGCAGGTTGTGACCTTCCTCAATGCGCTGACGGCTCCTGTCTTCAAACTTGTCGCCATCCTGATGAAGGCCGCCCCGATCGGTGCCTTTGGCGCCATGGCCTTCACCATCGGCAAATACGGCATCGGTTCGATCGCCAACCTCGCCATGCTGATCGGCACCTTCTACATCACCTCGCTGCTCTTCGTACTCGTCGTTCTCGGCGCCGTCGCCCGCTACAACGGCTTCTCGATCCTGGCGCTGCTGCGCTACATCAAGGAAGAGCTGCTGCTGGTTCTAGGCACCTCGTCGTCCGAGGCCGCACTGCCAGGGCTGATGAACAAGATGGAAAAGGCCGGCTGCAAGCGCTCGGTCGTCGGCCTCGTCATCCCGACAGGCTATTCCTTCAATCTCGACGGCACCAATATCTACATGACGCTGGCCGCCCTCTTCATTGCCCAGGCAACCGGCATCCAGCTCTCCTGGGGTGATCAGATCCTGCTGCTGCTCGTGGCGATGCTGAGCTCGAAGGGGGCTGCTGGAATCACCGGCGCCGGCTTCATCACGCTTGCCGCGACGCTCTCCGTCGTGCCCTCCGTGCCGGTCGCCGGCATGGCGCTTATCCTCGGCATCGACCGCTTCATGTCGGAATGTCGGGCGCTGACCAACCTCGTCGGCAATGCGGTCGCGACGATCGTCGTGGCACGCTGGGAAAAGGAACTGGATACCGCGCAGCTCGCCGCAGCTCTCGGCGGCCAGACGGAAGAGGCGGCACCGGCCGGCGGACTTCAGCCCGCCGAATAGACCAGCCGATCGTTGGTAATCCTTGCAGCGGCCCGTTCCACAACGGGCCGTTCGCGTATCGAGAATTTCGTTCTCTCGTCGTCATTCCCGGCCATTGTGCAGTCTTGTGCCCAGGATCTGCTACCGACCCGAGGCAGATGCTCCGGACAACCGGGGGACAAGCCCGAGCATGACGAAGGAGGGTCGGCGGACTTTCTTCAGCCGCCCCAGGCCCGTTATCCAACGAGCCCGGTTTCGTTCTGCTCAGCCACGATTGTCGCCGAGAAGGCGATCATAGACGGCGCCGATCGCGTTTGCTTCCTTCTCCAGCGCGAAATTCGCCCGGACATGACGCAGCGCATTCTCGCCATGCGCGATCG
The DNA here is from genome assembly GCF_057784555.1 of Rhizobium sp. CNPSo 3670. Classification (NCBI taxonomy): domain Bacteria; kingdom Pseudomonadati; phylum Pseudomonadota; class Alphaproteobacteria; order Hyphomicrobiales; family Rhizobiaceae; genus Rhizobium; species Rhizobium sp. CNPSo 3670. Next base: position 29,409 of record NZ_JBXSOL010000032.1, on the reverse strand, counting down.
CCAGCGCCGGATCCGCGATATAGGGGGCGATGGCCCGGGTCAGCGCCTCACCATCGCCGGCGGCCACCACCGCGCCGGTCTCGCCTTCGGCGATGAGTTCGGCATAGGCGCCGGCGTCCGATGCCACCACCGCGGTCCGCGAGGCCATGGCTTCGAGCGGCGTCAGACCGAAGCCCTCATTGCGGGAAGGGGCTACATAAAGCGTCAAACGGCGATACCAGATTTTGATATCGGGCACTTCACCGAGGAAAAGGATACGGTCGGCGAGGCCCGCGGCGGCGACATCGGCCTTGAGCTTTTCGCCGAAGGCGGTGTGCTCCGCCGTCACGCGGCCGGAGACGACGGCCGTCCATTCGGGGTGCTGCGGCAAGAGTTCGATCATCGCTTGGACGAAGAGATCGGTGCCCTTCTGATGACGCACGCGGCCGAAGCAGCCGACGAGATAGCGTCCGCGCAGCCCGGTGGCGCCAATGCCATCGTCGGCCGTTTCCGGCGGGTGGAACAAGGAAAGGTCGACGCCGTGCTGGATGACCGTGTGAGGCACCTCGAGATAGGAGCCGGAACGGTCGCTGGTCGCGATTACCGCATCCATGCGGCGGATCAGCCATTTCGTATAGGCGGTGTGACGGCGTTGCGCGGCCGAGGTGAAGAGCAGCTTCAGCGGCATGCGCAGGACATGGCAAAGCAGGATGCCGACGGCCATCTCATTGTTGCGGCGGGCGTGCCAGACGCGGTGACGGCGCCGGGCCGGCGGGCGCCAGAGCCCGAAAAGCTGCGCCCAACTCAGTTTTGGCAGGGCCTCCGGCAGGCCCGGCCCGAGCGTTGCTATGCGCATGCCAAGCCGGATCTGACATGGGATGAGCTGGACGATGGTCGAGGTGACGCCGGAGAGCCGGCGCTTGAAGTTGGGCGCGATGATCTCGACGTCACGAATGTCCGGCAAGGATGGATCTCATGTCTGGCGGGCGATCAGCCCCAGGAAACCTGGAGGATTTCGTAGGCCTTGGAGCCACCGGGCGCGTTGACCTCGATGGAATCGCCGACTTCCTTGCCGATCAGCGCACGGGCGATCGGGGAGGAGATGGAGATGCGGCCGGCCTTGACGTCGGCTTCCTGGTCGCCGACGATCTGGTAGGTCTTTTCTTCCTCGGTGTCCTCGTCGACGAGCTTCACCCTGGCGCCGAACTTGATCTTGTCGCCCGACATCTTGGTGAGATCGATAACTTCGGCGCGCGCCGTTAGGTCTTCCAGCTCGGTGATGCGGCCCTCGTTGTGGCTCTGGGCTTCCTTGGCGGCGTGGTATTCGGCATTTTCGGAAAGGTCGCCATGGGCACGGGCTTCGGCGATCGCCTCGATGATTCGGGGACGCTCTTCCTGCTGACGCCAGCGCAGCTCTTCCTGCAGCTTGACGAAACCACCCTGTGTCATCGGTACCTTATCAACCATTTTTCTGTCCTTCACTCCTTGCGGCCGCCCGTCTTGCGTCAGCACAGTCAGGCACACACAAAAGAAAACAGGTCCCGAAGGGGAGCTTCGGAACCGTGCCACAATCATAGTTGCATGCTTATAGCAGATCGCCACGGCTGATTTCCAGAAAATTCGCATAAATGAAACGCAACCCGCTGGTACGTCAGGTGATGTGCGCCAAAACGGGGCAGAAGCGGGGACGTCGGGATTGACTTTGCAGCCAAGAACATATAGTGAACGTTCTAATGAAGAAGTCGCTAACCGAACGTTTGGCCATCCTTTCAGACGCCGCGAAATACGATGCTTCCTGTGCTTCCAGCGGCACGGTGAAACGCGATTCGAGCAGAAGCGGCGGACTGGGTTCGACCGAGGGATCCGGCATCTGCCATGCCTATGCTCCGGATGGGCGGTGCATTTCGCTTCTGAAGATCCTGCTCACCAATTTCTGCATCTATGACTGCGCCTATTGCGTCAATCGCTCCTCCAGCAATGTCGAGCGGGCACGCTTCACGGCGGAGGAAGTCGTCTGGCTGACGCTGGAATTCTACCGCCGCAACTATATCGAAGGCCTCTTCCTTTCCTCCGGCATCATCCGCTCTTCCGATTATACGATGGAGGAGATGGTCCGCATCGTCCGCGAACTGCGGGTGACGCATAGTTTCCGGGGCTACATCCATCTCAAGGCGATCCCCGAGGCGTCGCCGCATCTGATCGAGGAGGCGGGGCTTCATGCCGACAGGCTGTCGCTCAATATCGAGCTGCCGACCGATAGCGGGATTACCCGTTTCGCACCGGAGAAGAAGCCTGCCAGTATCAGGCGATCGATGGGGGACCTCCGGCTCAAGATCGAGGCGGCCAGTGAGCCGACATTAAAGACGAGGAAACGACAGCGTTTCGTCCCGGCCGGCCAGAGCACGCAGATGATCGTGGGCGCGGACGGGGCCAATGACGCCACTATCCTTGCGAGCAGCGGCCGGCTTTACAGCAGCTATGGCCTGAAGCGCGTCTATTACTCCGCCTTCAGCCCCATCCCCGACGCTTCGAAAAACCTGCCGCTGATCAAACCGCCGCTGATGCGAGAACACCGGCTCTACCAAGCGGACTGGCTGTATCGGTTCTACGGTTTCGGCATCGAGGAAATCACCGCAAGCCAGGCGGACGGCATGCTTGATCTCAATCTCGATCCAAAGCTTGCCTGGGCCCTTGCCAACCGGGGCGAGTTTCCGGTCGACATCAACAAGTCTGAGCGTGAGCGACTGCTGCGTGTGCCGGGCCTCGGCACCAAAACTGTGAAGGCGATCGTTTCGGCGCGCCGTTTTCGTCGCCTGCGGCTCGACGATCTCTCGCGGCTCGGCGTCTCGGTCAAGAAAGTTCAGGCCTTCATCTCAGCGGAAGGCTGGTCGCCCCGACGGCTGATCGACCGCCCGGACCTGCGCGCCATGTTTGAGCCGCAGCCTGAACAATTGTCGTTGCTGTGATGCGCAGGGTCATGCTTGCGGGACGCGGAGATTTAGGCGAATGGCGGGATGCCGCGCGCGCCCTGGCAGCCGCCGGCATATTGCCCGAGGAGATCGACTGGCGCGAAAAAAGCACTGAGGCCGATCTTTCGTTTCAACGCGATGCCATGCCGCCGGAGCCTGCGACATCACGCAAGCCAATGACGGTGCCGCCCGCTTTCATCGAGCTTGCGGAGACGGTTCTCTGCCATTCCGATCCGGCGCGATTTTCCCTGCTTTACCGTCTGCTCTGGCGGCTGCAATTGGACCGGCGACTGCTTGAAGTGGCTTCCGATGAGGATGTCGTGCGGGCCAGGCTGATGGCGAAGAATGTTCGGCGTGACGCGCACAAGATGACAGCCTTCGTCCGTTTCAAGGAAGTAGGTGCGGTATCATCGGCACGTCGAAAATTTATCGCCTGGTTCGAGCCGGACCATCATATCGTCAGACGCACGGCTCCCTTCTTCCAGCGGCGCTTCAACGATATGGACTGGCTGATTGCAACGCCGAAGGGATCGTCGGCCTGGGACGGCGAGCGGCTGACGATTGCCGACGAGCCGTGTGAAAAGCCCAATCTCAGCGATGCCACCGACGAGCTCTGGCGTACCTACTACGCCAATATCTTCAACCCGGCGCGATTGAAGGTGAAGGCGATGCAGGCGGAGATGCCGAAGAAGTACTGGAAGAACCTGCCGGAGGCGGATCTCATTCCTGGCTTGATTGCATCGGCCGAAAGCAAGGTGCGGGAGATGGCGGCGCGGGAGGCGACGCAATCGCTGCCGTTCCACGACCGCTTGCAGCAGGCGGCACGCAATCTCCTCGCAGAACCTGAGGCTCCAGCGGGCACGCTGGAAGCACTGCGCGCGGAAGCCGCCGTCTGCACGCGCTGTCCGCTGCATGCCAATGCCACCCAGCCAGTGTTCGGGGAGGGGCCGCGCGATGCGCAGGTGATGTTTGTCGGCGAGCAGCCGGGAGACCAGGAGGATATTGCCGGCCGCCCCTTCGTCGGACCTGCCGGCAGGCTTCTCGATCAGGTGATAGCAGAGGCCGGCATCGACCGATCGAGGCTCTACGTCACCAATGCGGTCAAACATTTCAAGTATGAGCCGCGTGGCAAGCGGCGCATCCACCAGAAGCCCAATATGAGCGAGGTGAAGCATTGCCGCTGGTGGCTCGATCGGGAGTTGGTGCTGATCAAGCCGAAACTGATCGTCGCAATGGGGGCGACGGCGCTTGCTGCGCTGACCGATGTGAAAGAACGGCTGCAGGATGTCAGGGGAAGGGCGATGGCGATCGAAGGAGGGCGTACGCTCTTCGTCACCGTGCATCCATCCTATCTGCTGCGTATTCCTGACGAGCGGCTGAAGGCAGAGGAACTGGCGCGGTTTCGCGAGGATATGATGAAAATTCAGCGGCTTATGGTCTTAGCCGGATAAATTGATTCCGGCGAGATAGCGCCAGCGCCCATCGAGCGATGGCGCTATCTCGTTGTTTTTACGCAATCCAGCAAGACTGCGGCACAGTTCTGCTGGAATTGCTCTCATGTCAGGCGAAGTAGCTCTGCAGCGGCCGGACTTCGAGATTGCCCGCCCTCAGCGCCTTGATCGCCTGAGCGGCGGCTTCGGCGCCGGCCATCGTCGTGTAATAGGGCACCTTCTGCATCAACGTCGCGCGGCGCAGTGACTTGGAATCCGAGATCGCCTTGTTGCCGTCCGTGGTGTTGATGACGAGCTGGACCTGGCGGTTGCGGATCGCGTCCTCGATGTGCGGACGGCCTTCCAGGACCTTGTTGATCTTGGTGGCGGTGATGCCGTTTTCGCCAAGGAAGCGGGCGGTGCCGCCGGTTGCCAGCACCTTGAAGCCTTCTTCGACGAGGATGCGGATCGCCGGCAGCACGCGCGCCTTGTCCTCATCACGCACGGAGACGAAGACTGTTCCATCACGCGGCAACTCGACGCCGGCGCCGAGCTGCGACTTGGCGAAGGCCAGGGCAAAATCGGTGTCGAGGCCGATCACTTCGCCGGTCGAGCGCATTTCCGGGCCGAGCAGCGTGTCGACGCCGGGGAAGCGGGCGAAGGGGAAGACGGCTTCCTTGACGGCGATGTGGGTGAGCTTACGCGGATCGGGCTTCTGCCCATAGGCGGCGAAGGTCGCGTCGAGCGTCTCGCCGGCCATGACGCGGGCGGCGATCTTGGCGATTGGCGCACCAATGGTCTTGGCGACAAAGGGCACGGTGCGCGAGGCGCGCGGATTGACTTCGAGCACGTAGACAGTGCCGTCCTTGATGGCGAACTGGACGTTCATCAGGCCGCCGACATTGAGCGCCTTGGCCATGGCTTTGGCCTGGCGCTCCAACTCGTCGAGCAGTTCGACCGGCAGCGAACGCGGCGGCAGCGAACAAGCGCTATCGCCGGAGTGGATGCCGGCTTCCTCGATATGCTCCATGATGCCGGCGACATAGACGTCGGTGCCATCGGAGAGGCAGTCGACGTCGACTTCGATCGCGTGAGTGAGATAGCTGTCGAAGAGCAGCGGATTCTTGCCGAGCAGCGTGTTGATCTGGCCGGTCTTGTCGTTGGGATAACGCTGCTTGATATCCTCAGGCACCAGTTCCGGAACCGTATCGAGAAGGTAGGTCTGCAACTGGCCTTCCGAATGCAGGATCTGCATGGCGCGGCCGCCGAGCACGTAAGACGGGCGAACGACCAGCGGGAAGCCGATCTCGGCGGCGACCAGGCGGGCCTGCTCGACCGAATAGGCGATGCCGTTGTTCGGCTGGTTGAGATCGAGTTTCATCAGAAGCTTCTGGAAGCGGTCGCGGTCTTCGGCAAGGTCGATCGCGTCAGGTGCTGTGCCGAGGATCGGAATACCGTTCTTCTCGAGCGCCTCGGCAAGCTTCAGCGGCGTCTGGCCGCCGAACTGGACGATGACGCCGACGACTTCGCCCTTCTCCTGTTCGGCGCGCAGGATCTCGATCACGTCTTCGGCCGTCAGCGGCTCGAAGTAGAGGCGATCCGACGTGTCATAGTCGGTCGAGACGGTTTCGGGGTTGCAGTTGATCATGATCGCTTCATAGCCAGCATCCTTCAGCGCGAAGGCGGCATGGCAGCAGCAATAGTCGAACTCGATGCCTTGCCCGATGCGGTTCGGGCCGCCGCCGAGGATGACGACCTTCTTGCGGTCGGAGACTTGAGCTTCCGAGCGGGCGGCGCCGACGAAGGGCGTCTCGTAGGTCGAATACATATAGGCCGTAGGCGAAGCGAATTCGGCCGCACAGGTGTCGATACGCTTGAAAACCGGACGCACGTTCAGGCTGTTGCGGAGTTCCGCGACTTCCTTCGGGCGCTTGCCGGTCAGGGTCGCCAGCCTCGCGTCGGAGAAACCCATGGCCTTCAGCATGCGCAGGTTCGCGGCATCGCCGGGCAGGCCATGCTCGCGGATGCGGGCTTCCATGTCGACGATATTCTTGAGTTCGGCGATGAACCAGGGATCGATCTTGCAGCCTTCATGCACCTCTTCGATGCTGAGGCCCTGGCGCAGCGCCTGGGCGACCATGCGCAGGCGGTCCGGCGTCGGCGTGCCGATGGCTGCGCGGATGGCGTTCTGGCTGGATTCGCCTTCTTCGAAATCGGGGATCTCGATTTCGTCGAGGCCGGTCAGGCCGGTTTCGAGGCCGCGCAGCGCCTTCTGCAGCGATTCGGCAAAGGTACGGCCGATCGCCATGACTTCGCCCACCGATTTCATCGCCGTCGTCAGGACCGGGGAGGCGCCGGGGAATTTCTCGAAGGCGAAACGGGGGATCTTGGTGACGACATAGTCGATCGACGGCTCGAAGGAAGCCGGCGTTGCGCCGCCGGTGATGTCGTTTTCCAACTCGTCGAGCGTGTAGCCGATGGCGAGCTTCGCGGCGACCTTGGCGATCGGGAAGCCGGTGGCCTTGGAAGCGAGTGCCGAGGAGCGCGAGACGCGCGGGTTCATTTCGATGACGACGAGGCGGCCGTCCTTCGGATTGACAGCGAACTGGACGTTCGAGCCGCCGGTCTCGACGCCGATCTCGCGCAGCACCGCGATCGAGGCGTTGCGCATGATCTGGTATTCCTTGTCGGTCAGCGTCAGCGCCGGAGCGACGGTGATGGAATCGCCGGTATGAACGCCCATCGGATCGATGTTCTCGATCGAGCAGATGATGATGCAGTTGTCCGCCTTGTCGCGGACCACTTCCATTTCATACTCCTTCCAACCGAGCACCGATTCTTCGATCAGCACTTCGGTGGTCGGCGAAGCATCGAGACCGCCGCCGACGATCTCGAAGAATTCCGAGCGGTTGTAGGCAATGCCGCCGCCGGTGCCGCCGAGGGTGAAGGAGGGGCGGATGATGGCGGGCAGGCCGACATGGTCGAGTGCCTGGGCGGCGATCGCCATGGCATGGTTCAGGTAGCGCTGCTTGCGGTCGCTCTCGCCAAGATTCCACTGGTTTTCCAGCTCGTCCAGCGCCTTGTCGAGGTCGGGACCGGAGAGGCTTTCGCGCAGTTTGGTGCGCTCGGCCTCGTGCGTCTTGCGGTCGAGATCCTTGATGTCGGTGGCGTTCGCCAGCATCGAGCGCGGCGTTTCAAGGCCGATGCGTGCCATAGCCTCGCGGAACAGCGCGCGGTCTTCGGCCATGTCGATGGCCGCCGGCTTGGCGCCGATCATCTCGACATTGTAGCGGTCGAGCACGCCCATGCGCTTCAGGGATAGGGCGGTATTCAATGCCGTCTGGCCGCCCATGGTCGGCAGCAGCGCGTCCGGGCGCTCCTTGGCGATGATCTTCGCGACGACTTCCGGGGTGATCGGCTCTACGTAAGTTGCGTCTGCCAGCCCGGGGTCGGTCATGATCGTCGCCGGGTTGGAGTTGACGAGGATGACGCGGTAGCCTTCCTCTCTCAAAGCCTTGCAGGCCTGGGTGCCGGAATAGTCGAATTCGCAAGCCTGGCCAATGACGATCGGTCCCGCGCCGATGATGAGAATCGATTTGATGTCTTGGCGCTTCGGCATGGCGATATCCATTTTCTGGCTGCGCAGAAAACCGGCCAGGGTGGGAGATCACCGGGTCGGTTGCGCATGCTGGGTCTTTTCAGGCTAGAAGCGGCTTATAGGCAAATGTATTTGCAAACGGAACCCCATAAATCGCGGAATCGACAGGAATTCGAACCGGCGCGGACGCCTATTCCCGGCCGGGGATGACGAGTGCCCGGATTTCGCCGCTGCGCGCCGGATTGACGATCGCGTCTGGGGCTTCTGCAAGCCCAATCCTGCGGGAGATCAACGGCTCGACCTTGATCCTGCCGGAGGCGATCAGATCGGCGGCGCGGCTATGGGTGAAGGGGTTGACGAAGGAGCTTATCAGCCTGACTTCGCGAAATAGCAGGTCAAAGGGCTCGATTTCGATTTTTGCCCCCTGCGGCATCACGCCGAGAATGACGGCAGTGCCGCCGCGGCGGGCAAGCCGCGGCGCCTGTTCCATGGTTTCAGCGACGCCTGCGCATTCGAAGACGACGTCGGCGCCGCCGGGCAGCAATCCGTCGGCGGCGGTGATGCGGGCAACGATATCGCCGTCGCCTGGATCGGCCGTTGCCGTGGCGCCGAGGATTTCGGCCAAGCGTCGTTTTTCGGCGCTGCGCGTCACCAGAATGACACGGGTGGCGCCGGCGAGCCTTGCCAGTTGAACCGTGAGCAGGCCGATCACGCCGCCGCCGAGTACGATGACTGAAGCGCCAGTATGCAGCCCGGCGAGATCGACGCCGTGGATGCAGCAGGCGAGCGGTTCGCAGAAGGCTCCGTGGAGCGGATCAAGATCGGTCGGCAGCGCGAAGGCCTGGCTTTGCGGCATGCAGACATAGTCGGCAAAGCCGCCGTCGCGGTGAATGCCGATCGCCTGCAGGTTCCGGCAGAGATTGACTCGGCCGCGCCGGCATTCCCCGCAGCCGCCGCAGGAAATGTTCGGATCGCCGGTCACGCGCATGCCGGGGCGGAAATCGGTCACATCAGGTCCGACGGTCTCGACGATGCCGGCGAATTCATGGCCGAGCGTCACCGGCGGCTTTGACGGAAATTCGCCGTGGAAGATATGGCGGTCGGTGCCGCAGATGCCGCAGGCCTCGATCCGGACGAGCAATTCACCCGGACCTGGTGCCGGCTTTCCGACTTCGCAAAGTTGCAACTGTCCCGTCGCTTGCAGACGCACCGCCTTCATCGCCATCTCCTCCTGCATTCTCCCCTTCTAACAGGAAGGGCGAAAGCAGGAGTTGCGTCAAGCGGTTGACGCATCTTCTTTACGCGATGGGGACGCATGGCTGGGGCCGATGGGCTGAGGGAACAATATCCCGTCCGTCAAGTTTGCAGCCGAGGAGCCGTGCAGCCGCCGATTTTTCATGCGGTTGAAGCCGCTGGAATTCCTCCTGCTGACGGTTATATAAATTCATTGATGACAAGCATCTGGATTGGCGGGGAGAACGAAGATGGAATGGAGAGGCCGGCGTCAGTCCGACAATGTCGAGGATCGTCGCGGCGAGCCCACCGGCGGCGGTTTTGGCCGCGGCGGTGGTTTCAGCTTTCCCTCAGGCGGCGGTGTTCGCCGCGCCGGCGGTGGCTTGAGCATCGGCACGATCATCTTCCTCGTCGTCATCTATCTGATCTTCAAGGCGATGGGCATCGACCTGATGCAGGTGCTGGACACCGGGGGCATGTCCAGCGGCCCCGGCTACGAGCAGAGCGAATCCGGCGCCCGCACCCCCGCCAATGACGAAATGACTGCTTTCGTGCGGACCGTCCTTGCCGAGACCGAGGATACCTGGAACGGCATTTTCCAGGCACAGGGCCGGGATTACGAGGAGCCTCGGCTCGTACTCTTCTCCGACCAGACGCAGTCGGCCTGCGGCTTCGCCTCTACAGCGAGCGGTCCGTTCTATTGCCCTGGAGATCATAAGGTCTATCTCGATACGGCCTTCTTCCAGGAGCTGTCCGATCGCTTCGGCGCATCGGGCGATTTTGCCGAAGCCTATGTCGTTGCGCATGAGGTCGGCCATCACGTGCAGAACCTGCTCGGCATCTTGCCGAAGTTCAACCAGGCCCGTCAGCGCATGAGCGAGGAGGAGGCCAACAAGATGTCGGTCCGCGTCGAGCTGCAGGCCGATTGCTTCGCCGGCATCTGGGGCAAGTATACCCAGCAGAAGGGTATCCTGGAGGCGGGCGATCTCGAGGAGGCGCTGAATGCCGCACAGCAGATCGGCGACGATACGCTGCAGAAGCGCTCGCAAGGTTACGTCGTGCCCGAGAGTTTCAACCACGGCACCTCGGCGCAGCGCGTCAGATGGTTCAAGCGCGGTTTCGACAGCGGACAGCTGACGGCGTGTGATACGTTTTCGGGGCCAGTTTGAGGTTTCCAGAGTCCCTGCGTGTGGCCCCTCATCCGACCCTTGGGGCCACCTTCTCCCCGAGGGGAGAAGGGGACTTTCCGCGACGTCTCGATTCCCTCTTCTCCCCTCGGGAGAAGGTGCTCGTAGGTCGGATGAGGGGGCTACACGGCCGGACGTTTGAGCCCCTTTGACCTAACACCTAACCTCACTTCTCACTATCCATGCGCTGCAGCATATGCTCGGGATAGCGCCCGCCGGCCGCAGCATCCTTCGGCACGACGCGTTCAATGGCGGCGAAATCTTCTGCCGACAGATCCACCGCAAGTGAACCGAGCGCCTCAGTCAACCGGTCGCGGCGGCGGGCGCCGATGAGGGGAACAATGTTCTGCTTGGATTGATCTGGATGCCGTCGCGGCGATTGCAAGGGAGTTTTATCGCTACGATTCCCCGGAACGACGGCGCGCGTCTACCGGTTGAGGCCCTGACGATTTTCCCGTAGAACTCCTGGGATGCTTCCAGATGTTCACCGATTGTTTCAGTTTCTTTTCTGAGCTATGTCACTTTCCGGCGACGGAGATCGTCTTTTCAGAAACAGCTGCTGTAGAGATGCCTCATGCTTGATCCGAGATTCGTTCGCCGCGGCCTTTTCCTGGTCTTCGTCATCCTCTTCCTCGACATTATCGGCATCGCCATCATCATGCCGGTGCTGCCCGCCTATCTGGAGCAACTGACCGGCGGCAGCGTCAGCGATGCGGCGATCGACGGCGGCTGGCTGATGCTCGTCTATGCCGGCATGCAGTTCCTGTTCGCGCCGTTGCTCGGAAACCTGTCCGACCGCTTCGGCCGCCGGCCGATCCTTCTGCTTTCGGTGCTGACCTTCGCCATCGACAACTTCATCTGCGGCATCGCCACCAGCTTCTGGATGCTGTTCGTCGGCCGCGTGCTTGCCGGCATCAGCGGCGGCAGCTTCGCCACCTGCTCGGCCTATATCGCCGATATCAGCACGGAGGAGAACCGCGCGAAGAACTTCGGACTGATCGGCATCGCCTTCGGCGTCGGCTTTACCATCGGCCCTGTCATTGGCGGATTCCTCGGGGAATTCGGCCCACGCGTACCCTTCCTCGGCGCTGCCGCTTTGTCGCTTCTCAATTTCATCGCCGCCTGCTTTCTGCTGCCGGAAACGCTGGAGGCGAAGAACCGCCGCCGCTTCGAGTGGAAACGCGCCAACCCCGTCGGCGCGCTGCGCCAGATGCGCCATTACCCTGGCATCGGCGGGGTCAGCCTCGTCATGTTCCTGTTTTTCCTGGCGCATGCCGTTTATCCCTCGGTCTGGTCCTTCGTCTCTACCTACCGCTACGGTTGGAGCGAGGGCCAGATCGGCCTGTCGCTCGGCATTTACGGCATCGGTGCTGCGATCGTCATGGGCCTTGTCCTGCCGCGGATCGTGCCTGTGCTTGGCGAGTGGAAGACCGCGCTTCTCGGCCTCTGTTTCTCGGCTGCAGGCTTGACCGGCTATGCCTTCGCCTGGGAGGGCTGGGTGGTCTATGTCGTCATCGTGGCGACCGTCATTGAAAACGTCGCCGATCCGGCGCTGCGCAGCATTGCCGCCGGGAAGGTGCCGCCTTCCGCGCAGGGCGAGTTGCAGGGCGCGCTGACCAGCCTCAGCAGCATCACCACCATTGTCGGGCCATTGATCTTCACGCAAATGTTCGGCTATTTCACGCGGCCTGAGGCGCCCGTCACCTTTGCCGGTGCGCCTTATCTCACGGCTGCCGTCCTCATTGTTGTGGCCGCCGGGATATTCCTCACGAGGGTTCGAGCCGGGGAGCCGGCCGAGGCGCTGGAAGGTGTGGGCTGAACCGATCAGAAATGGTGATGGTATGATGAATTTTTCATCATCTGCCTGTTTTGGGGTAGTTCTTTGCGGGGCTTTGATTTAAGCCCGAGTGATATTTTTGCGCCACTACGCGGCGTTGCAGATCTCAATCACAGGACTGGTGTCATGGACACGCCGATCGACGCGCGCAGCCTTGCGCCGACAAACGATAATCGTTGGGGTGCGCATTTTCGTGCAACACTGGCGCTCGGTATTCCGCTGATCGGCGCACAGCTCGCTCAGCTCGGCATCAATACCACCGACGTGATGATCGTCGGCCGCCTCGGCGCCGAGCATCTGGCGGCGATGGTGCTGTCGGCTCAATTCCTCTTCACCATCCTGATCTTCGGTTCGGGTTTTGCCATCGCCGTCATTCCGATGGTGGCGCAGGCCTATGGTCGCGGCGACGTCATCTCTGTGCGCCGATCGCTGCGCATGGGTCTGTGGGTGGTGCTTGGATATTGGGCCGTCATGCAGCCCGCCTTCTTCTATTCCGAGCAAATCCTGCTCTTCGCGCAGCAGAAGCCGGAGGTAGCCGAGCTCGCGCATGGCTATATCATGATCGGTCAGTTCGGCGTGCTGCCGGCACTGCTCTTCAACGTGATGCGCGCGCTGGTCAGCGCCATCGGCAAGGCAGGCATCATCCTCAACGTCACCATCGTGACGCTGGTGATGAACGCGTTCTTCGCCTATGCCCTCGTGCTCGGCCATTTCGGCTTTCCTGCGATGGGGCTCGAGGGTGCGGCGATCGTATCGGTCGTGGTCCAGACGGCTGGTTTCCTCTTCATCCTTGCCTTCGTGCAGAGGCGGGAGGAGACGCGCCGCTACGAGATCTTCGTGCGGTTCTGGAAGCCCGACTGGCATGCGCTGCTGGAAGTCATCCGGCTCGGTTTCCCGATCAGCGTCACCATCCTTGCCGAGGTCAGCCTGTTCACGGTGGCCTCGCTGCTGATGGGCTATATCGGCACGATCGAACTCGCCGCCCACGGCATCGCCCTGCAATGGGCTTCGATCGCCTTCATGATCCCGCTAGGCCTCAGCCAGGCGGCGACGGTGCGCGTGGGCGTCGCCCACGGGCAGGGCGATTATGACGGGCTGGTGCGGGCTTCGATCATGGTGTTCATCCTCGGCTGCGCCATTTCGGCGGTGGGCTCGGTGCTCTTTGCCACAATGCCCCAATTCCTCGGCAGCTGGTTCCTCGACGTCAGTTCGCCCGAGGCGCCCGAGGTGCTCTCCTATGCCGGGCCGCTGATCGTCGTTGCCGGGCTTTTCCAACTGGTCGACGGGCTGCAGGTGATCGCTAATGGACTGCTGCGCGGCCTGAAGGACGCGCGCGTGCCGATGATCATGGCGCTGATCGCTTACTGGCCGATTGGCTTCTTCCTGGCCTGGGCCTTCGCTTTTCCGTTGGGTCTGGGCGGCATCGGCATCTGGTTCGGCTTCCTTGTCGGGTTGGCGGCGGCGGCCGCCATGCTCTGCGGACGCTTCTATCTTCTCGTTCGCCGGGAGGGCGCAATCGCCGGCGTCTGAGCCGGCGTCCTTGCCCTCAGGCCGCGACAGGCTTGTAACTGCCGATATCGGCTCGAATGCCGAGACGCGAGAACATTTCCTGCGGATCGAAATTTGAGGCCTTGTGGGCGGCCGTCACGGCTGCCCGCGCACGCTCGACGACCTCGGTATTTTCCCATTCGGCGATGGTAACGAAATTGAATTCGCCGGGACCTGAGACCTGCTCCAGCACCCGGTGATCGATGAAGCCCTCCTGTGCCTCCAGCAGCTTGTGGGTCATCATCACTTTGACAAGAAATTCCTCACGCGCCGCCGCCGGCACGATGAACTTGTCGACACGATAGAAAGCTCCGCTCATCTATATCTCCTGCATCGGATCTGCGGGCAGTTCTGTAATTCCTCAAGCATGGTTGAGGTCAATAGTGAAAGGGCAGAGGCCGGTCGAATGTCCATTGCTTTCCTGTTTCGGCGACATTGTCGAAGCTTGATGCAACGGTGCGCCAGAAGCAGTTGCTGGCTCGGCGTCAAGGAACGACAGAGCAGTCATTGCGTGCAGCTTCAACGTTGGGTGCGTCGATGAGCCATTAGACAAGTCGATCTCAGCCAAGATCGCTCCAAGCCGCGGCTAGAAGTTCTTTCTTGCCTTCTGTCTCCCTGCTATCCTGGAAGTGAGGAGACCGCGCCATGAGCGAGAACCGAAAGCTGGCTGCAATCCTGGCCGCAGACGTGGTCGGGTACAGCCGGCTTGCCGGCGCCGACGAGGACCGCACCCTGGCGAGGTTACGGGCACTGCGCAGCGATCTCATCGATCCGACGATCGCCGTGCACCATGGCCGGGTGGTGAAGCGCACCGGCGATGGTGCGCTGGTCGAGTTCCGCAGCGTCGTGGACGCCGTGCGCTGTGCCATTGAGGTGCAGAACGGTATGCTGGAGCGCAATGACGGCGTGCCGCAGGACCGTCGCATCGAGTTTCGGATCGGTATCCATCTGGGCGATGTCGTGGAGGAAAGCGATGGCGATCTGATGGGCGACGGTGTCAACATCGCCTCGCGATTGGAGGGCGTCGCCGCGGCGGGCGCGATCTGCCTGTCCGAGGATGCCTATCGCCAAGTCAAGGCGAGGCTCGACCTCTCGGTCAGCGATCTCGGCAACACGCAACTCAAGAACATCGCCGAACCGATCCGCGTCTATTCGCTGCAAGTCGGCAGCGCCGGGACCAATGCAGCCGTCACCTCGGAAACCGCAACGAGTCCACCTGCGAGGGCAACGTCGCCGAAGCTGTCGATCGCCGTCCTGCCCTTC
Organism: Rhizobium sp. CNPSo 3670; assembly: GCF_057784555.1. Lineage (NCBI taxonomy): Bacteria > Pseudomonadati > Pseudomonadota > Alphaproteobacteria > Hyphomicrobiales > Rhizobiaceae > Rhizobium > Rhizobium sp. CNPSo 3670. The sequence continues at coordinate 14,365 of NZ_JBXSOL010000032.1, read as the reverse complement.
GCCAACATGAGCGGTGACGCCGAACAGGACTACTTCGCCGACGGCATCTCGGAAGACATCATCACGGCGCTATCGAAGTTGTCGCAGCTCTTCGTCATCGCCCGCAATTCGTCATTTACCTTCAAAGGCAGGAACGTCCATGTGCAGGAGGTGGGCACGAAGCTCGGCGTGCGGCATGTTCTTGAGGGCAGTGTGCGCAAATCAGGCAACAGGGTACGCATCACCGCGCAGCTCATCGACGCGACCACCGGCGGGCATCTATGGGCGGAGCGGTTCGATCGAGACCTGACCGACATTTTCGCGGTTCAGGACGATGTCACGCAGCAGATCGTCGACGCACTGGCGGTCAACCTGACAGAAGGTGATCGGAAAAGGCTGGTGCCGGGCCAGACCGGTCAGCCCGAGGCCTATGACTGCTTCCTGCGCGGCCGGGAGCTGTGGCACCGGCTGACGAAGCAAACGAACAGCGACGCCCGCGATCTTTTGCAACATGCCGTCGAACTGGACCCCAACTTCGCCTCGGCACATGCCTTTCTCGCCCTTACCCATGGGCTCGACTACCTGAACCGGTGGAGCGCGTCGCCGCAACGCTCGCTCCAGCAGGCCGAAGAGGCTGCGATGCTGGCGGTGGCGCGGGATGAGAGCGACCCCGTGGCGCACTGGGCATTGAGTGTCGTCAGGCTTTACTCACGGCAGCACGATAGAGCCATCGGCGAGGCCGAGCGTGCGATAGGCCTCAACCCGAACTTCGCCGAAGGGCAGGTCAGCCTCGGCGAGGCACTTCTCTATTCAGGCAGATCCCACGAGGCACTCGCCTGTTTCGATCGGGCGAGGATCTTGAACCCGTATTTTCCGGATGTCATTCTCCACTTTCAGGCCTGGGCCTGGTTTCAACTGCGAAGGTACGAAGAGGCCGTTGAATTGTTGATGCAGCGCGTGAGCCGCAATCCCGTCACCGACGTCTCGCGCGCGCTTCTGGCCGCCTGTTACGGACACCTCGGCCGGTTCGAAGAGGCTCGGGCGACGTGGCAAGAGGTGCTGCGCGTCAATCCCGACTTCTCCTTGGAATACCGCCGCAAAGTCTTGCCCTTCAAGAACCCCGCTGATTTCGACCTCGCCATGGAGGGGCTACGCAAGGCCGGTGTCGTACAATGATGAGTGATCAATGCCCGATCTTGAACCTGTTCGCCATTTCGGCGGAAGATGAACAACAGCCGGTGCCGGCGTAGCCACCACCTCCAGCGCAATCTGCCATCAAGGTCTGCTTTCAGGAAGCTGCGAAGTCGCCCTCTACTTGCGGCGCAAAGCAGCCCTATCCTTCAACAAAGAAAAAGGACGCTATGGGCAGATAGCGGTCCTTTCTCTGATAGCTGTCTTTCAAGATTCAAGAGATGCCACATTACGTTGGTGGCTGCCGGTTTTAACAGAGTTTGCGAAACCGGCGCTTCTTGAAACTAGCGCTCTGCAAGCGCCGGTTCGCCCTTCTTCTCGCGCACCATATTGACGAAGCGGCGGAAGAGATAGTGGCTGTCCTGCGGGCCGGGGGAGGCTTCCGGATGGTGCTGGACGGAGAAGACCTGCTTGCCGAGCACGCGCAGGCCGCAATTGGTGCCGTCGAAAAGCGAAATATGAGTCTCTTCAACGCCGTCGGGCAGCGACTTTGAGTCTACCGCGAAGCCGTGATTCATCGAGACGATCTCGACCTTGCCCGTCGTGTGATCCTTGACCGGGTGATTGGCGCCGTGATGGCCCTGGTGCATCTTTTCGGTCTTGGCGCCCAAGGCGAGGCCGAGCATCTGGTGGCCGAGGCAGATGCCGAAGACCGGAATATCGGTCTTAACAAGCGTCTTGATGACAGGCACGGCATATTCGCCGGTTGCCGCCGGATCGCCGGGGCCGTTCGAGAGAAAGATCCCGTCCGGCTGCAAGGCGAGCACGTCTTCGGCGCTCGTTGTTGCCGGCACGACGGTCACCTTGCAGTCGAGGCCGGCAAACAGGCGCAGGATGTTGCGCTTGACGCCGTAATCGAGGCAGACGACGTGATATTTCGCATCCGCCGCGCCGAGTTCGCCGTAACCTTCGTTCCAGACCCACGGCGTCTGCGCCCATTGTGAGGACTGGCCGGACGAGGCGATCTTGGCAAGATCGAGACCTTCCAGGCCGCTCCAGGCCTTGGCTTCGGCCTTCAGCGCCTCGATGTCGAAGACGCCGTTGGCGTCGTGGGCGATCACCGCGTTCGGGGCGCCGTTCTCGCGGATCCAGGCGGTGAGCGCACGCGTGTCGATGCCGCAAAGGCCGATGATGCCGCGGGCCTTGAGCCACTGGTCGAGATGCTTGGCGGCGCGGTAGTTCGAGGGGTCGGTGATGTCGGCCTTGAAGATGACGCCGACGGCGCCGTGGCGGGCCGCAGGGGTCAGGTCCTCGATATCTTCGTCGTTGGTGCCGATATTGCCGATGTGGGGAAAGGTGAAGGTGACGATCTGGCCGAGATAGGAGGGGTCGGTCATGATCTCTTCATAGCCGGTCAGCGCCGTGTTGAAGACGACTTCAGCCTGGACCTTGCCGGTGGCGCCGATGCCCTTGCCTTCGATCACCGTGCCGTCGGCAAGAACGAGCAGGGCGGTCGGCTTTTCGGTTGTCCAGGGTGCTGTTGCGGTCATCTTCATCCCGTTTCCGGCGGCTGATGCGCTTAGCCGCGCTCGTCGCCATTTGATCTCGCAGACGTGTGGGCACGGCAATGCCGCGCGCTTCAGGCCTGATCACGAATTTTGGTGCAGGTGGCGGTAAATAGCCACGCAATCGCTGAGCGTCAATCTTTGTAGCCGGGATTGCGGCCGTTTTCTTGCGCTTTGTCGCGCCGATCGCGCAATTTATTTGATCCGTCGCATCGGCGTGGTTTATGAAGCGGCATCAAAAAAGGAGTGAAGACATGCTGCGCGATCAACTCGCCACCCAGCTGAAAGAGGCGATGAAGGCCAAGGATTCGGAGCGGCTGTCGACCGTTCGGCTGATTCAGGCGGCGATCAAGGACCGCGACATTGCCAATCGCGGTACTGGCAAGGAGCAGGCGAGCGACGACGAGATCCTGCAGATCCTCGCCAAGATGGTGAAGCAGCGCGACGAATCGGCAAAGATCTATGAGGAGAATTCCCGACCGGAGCTCGCTGCCAAGGAGCGTGCGGAAATCGCCGTCATTCAGGACTTCATGCCGAAGCAGCTTTCCGATGGCGAAGTGCGCGCCAATATCTCGGCGATCATCACCGAGACGGGTGCTGCCGGCGTCAAGGACATGGGCAAGGTGATGGCGGCGCTCAAGGAGCGTTATGCCGGCCAGATGGATTTCGCCAAGGCATCGGCAACCGTCAAGGAGCTTTTGAACGGATAACCTCAGATGGCCCGTCTCGCCTGCGGCTCTTCACGGACCGCAGGTCCGAGCACGGCCTCGGCGGCGGCATCGACGATCGCAAACTTCGCCGCCTGGTAGTTCCAATATTCGAGGATAAAGCGCCGGGACAGCCAGAAGTCGCCCTTGCGCGAAGGTTCTGTCCAGCCGACGCTTTCCATGGTCGTGGCCTGGGTCAGAAGCCGCTTCAGGTGGGTATTGGAAATCATGAATTGTTCGCGGAGCTCACGGAGCGACAGTGGGCCGATAACGACGCGCTCGGCCGCCCGAGGAAATTGCGGAAGGCGGGAGATAAGGTAATCCATCACCAGTCCGCCGGAATTCGCCCAGTTGAAGAGGTTGAAGGTGGGGCCCGGATTGCGCACGGACTCACTGCCGATGATTGCCCTTGCGATCCGCGGCTGAATCGCAGCCATTGTCACGGAGGGGTCGGCGGTGATCTGGTCGGCGCGCTCGCCGCCGTCGAGGCTATCGAGGATCATCATATGGGTGACGAGCCATCGGATGAAATGCTGTTCGGCGATTTCGGTCGGTTCCAGATAGCGTGTGCGCTTGTCAGGTCCAGGCACCAGACGCAGGAAACGATAGGCCAGCATTTCCTGCATGAAGGCCGCGGCCGTGTTGCGGCTGGCGATGTCATTCTTGACTGCGAAATCGACAAAGCGGCCGGAATAGAGGCCACCGCTCTGGCCGTCGTCGGGATGACCGTAATGAAGTGCTAAGCCGGCATGGGCCATCAACCAGCGCTGTTGCGCGGCGAAAATCGATGCGATGCGCGGGCTCTCGCGATAGATCGCAAGCAGTTGATTGGCGCAATGGAGGATCGCAGCGAGAAAGCGATCGTCTCCTGCAAGATTTTCCGCGGTGAAAGCCATTGGGAAGGGTCCAGGAGTTCGGCGCAACATCTTTCATTCACGCGCCGTCTGTCAACGGTTCCGTCGATAAGCGGTTAATTTCAAAGGGAGAGTTGGCAACAGAGCCTAAAATTTAAGAAGGCAGGAGCTGGGGGCGCTCCTGCCTTCTTGCTCTTTGCTTCCGCCGGCAACGCAGGGCTGAGGCCCAAGCCGGAGGGTATTTGCAAAGGCACCCTTGCGAAGCGGCGCCGGGGGTAGGGATGGTGCTTCGCTCGGGGATCGCTTTGTTGAGATCAAACCTATTGCGGTGCGGCCGTCTGTTCAAATTACAAAAAAATAATGATTGCCGGAAAAGGCGCTTCGAAGCGAAGGTTCGACAAGCGCCGCGAGGATGGGGGCGCCCAAGCGGCGGCTCCGATAAGTGACTGTTTCGAAAAGTTTTAATTCAACTTGGCCGAACGATCTCGCTCATGCCGAAGCACCTGCAGTGCCCGGCTTCAGAGACGTTCGGCGACAATAATGTCGCACCCTGTCGCAGGGGTCGGTCACGAGTTGTTGATTGGATAACTGACGCCGCGGACGTCGGGTGCACTTGCCTGTGAATAGCGGGTTTTCCTGACGAGTTTCGTGGCATGGTGCGGCAAAGCAGCTTATATGGAGCTTGGCCAAGAGGGATAAATGCGCTTTTCGAACACCTTTCTCGATGAGATCCGCGACCGCGTTCCGATTTCGAACGTGATTGCGCGCCGCGTCAGCTGGGACAAGCGCAAGACCAACGTCTCGCGGGGCGACTACTGGGCCTGCTGCCCCTTCCATGGCGAGAAATCGCCGAGCTTCCACTGCGAGGACCGAAAGGGTCGGTATCACTGCTTCGGCTGCGGCGTCACCGGCGATCACTTTCGCTTTCTGACGGAGCTGGAGGGCTTGAGTTTTCCCGAGGCGGTGCAGCAGATCGCCGACATGGCCGGCGTGCCGATGCCGCTTGCCGATGCCGCGATGGAGAAGCGCGAGAAGGAGCGCGGCTCGCTGATCGACGTTATGGAAATGGCGACCAGCTTCTTCCAGGACCAGCTGCAGACGGCCAATGGCGCAAAGGCGCGCGCCTATTTGCGCGATCGCGGGCTGACGGGGCGTACCATCGAGACCTTCCGTCTCGGTTATGCGCCTGACAGCCGCAATGCGCTGAAGGAATTCCTCGCGGGCAAGGGCGTCTCCAAGGAGCAGATCGAAGCCTGCGGCCTTGTCGTTCATGAAAACGTGCCGCTCTCCTACGACCGTTTCCGCGACCGCATCATGTTCCCGATTCTTTCGTCCCGGGAAAAGGTGATCGCCTTCGGCGGCCGCGCCATGTCATCAGATGCGCCGGCGAAATATCTGAACTCCAACGAGACTGAGCTCTTCCACAAGGGTAATGTCCTTTACAATTTCGCCCGCGCGCGCCGCGCCATACAGGGTCCCGGCCGCGGCGATCAGGATGACAATGCGAGCGGCACCATCATCGCCGTCGAAGGCTATATGGACGTGATCGCGCTCTATCAGGCGGGTATCGAAAACGCCGTCGCGCCGCTCGGCACAGCGCTCACCGAAAACCAGCTCGAGCTGCTCTGGAAGATGGTGCCGCAGCCGGTGCTTTGCTTCGATGGCGACGGCGCCGGCATTCGCGCCGCCAATCGCGCCGCCGAGCTGGCGCTGCCGCATCTGAAGCCCGGCCGTTCCGTCCGCTTCGCGCTTCTGCCTGATGGCAAGGATCCGGACGACCTCGTGCGCGACGAGGGCCGCGCGCCTTTCGACAAGGTGATGAGTCAGGCAAAGCCGCTTTCGGAGATGCTGTGGAGCCGGGAGATCAACACCGGCAAGTTCGATACGCCCGAGGCGCGCGCCGAGCTCGAAGCGCGGCTGAAGCAGCTCGTTGCCGTCATCGCCGACGAGAATGTGCGCCGTCATTACCAGCAGGATATTCGCGACCGGCTGAATGCCTTCTTCCAGCCGCAGTTCCAGAACCGCAACAGCGGCGGGCGGCGCGGTTTCAGCAGCAGCCCCCGGAACGCCCGCGACAATACGGCCAAGGCAGGACCGAAAAGCCCCAGCCTGATTTCCGATCGGCTCGCCCGCTCGGGCCCCGTCCGCGGACACCGGGACAATACGGCGTTGCGCGAAAGCGTGCTTGCGCTCACCATCGTCAATCATCCGGCCCTGATGATCGATGATTATGATGAAATCGCCGCGATCGAATATGACAGCCGTGAGCTGCAGCGGCTCTGGTCGGCGATGCTTGGCGCAGCCGCTGCCGTCGCCGGTCCGCATCTGACGCGCGAATATCTGACTGAGCGGCTGGAATTCGAAGGTTTCGGTCCGCTCATCAAGAGTCTCGACCAGCAGGTGCGCAATGCGAGGCTCTGGACGGCGACCGAGGAGGCGGCGATGGAGGATGCTCGTGAAGGCTATCGTCAGGCGCTCGCCTTCCACAAACGGGCGAAGGCGCTGCGCCGGCAGAAGATGGAACTCGAACGCGAGATTGCGCTGGCGACCGAAGCCGGCGACGGCGAGGCGATCATTCAGCTGATACGGGCGCAGCAGGAAGTGCATCTCGAAGGCGTACGCCTGGAGAACCAGGAGGCGATTATCGACGGCTTCGGCGTGCTTTCCGGCCGTGTCAAAGGGGCGGCGAACCACTGATGCCGCTCAGCGAACGCAAGGAGCCCGGTTTTTTCGTTTCCGATGCGCTGTTTTCCGCCGGCCGCTCGCCTCTCGACGTCCTGAAGCAGGTCTATGGTTATTCCTCCTTCCGCGGCAGGCAGCAGGAGGTGGTCGAGCACGTGGTTTCAGGCGGCGATGCCGTGGTGCTCTTTCCGACAGGTGCAGGCAAATCGCTCTGCTTCCAGATCCCGGCGCTTTGCCGTGACGGCGTCGGCATCGTCGTTTCGCCGCTGATTGCGCTGATGCGCGATCAGGTGGAGGCGATGAAGCAGCTCGGCATCAGGGCTGCGGCACTCAATTCGTCGCTGTCGCGCGAAGAGTTCGTCGAGGTTCGCCGTGCGCTTTCGGCGCGAAAGCTCGACCTTCTCTACGTCACGCCCGAGCGCATCCTGACGGAGGGTTTTCGCGAGCTGATCGCCAGTGATAAGATTGCGCTGTTTGCGATCGACGAGGCCCATTGCGTCTCGCAATGGGGCCATGATTTCCGCCCGGAATATCGCGAGCTCGGCCGCCTCGGTGAACAGTATCCCGGCGTTCCCCGCGTGGCATTGACGGCAACGGCCGACCCGCACACGCGTGACGATATCATCGAGCGGCTGGGGCTCGGCAAGGCCGAAATCTTCACCACCAGCTTCGACCGGCCGAATATTGCCTATGAAATCGTCGAGCGCGACCAGCCGCGCCAGCAGCTGCTGCGCTTCCTCTCCGGCCATAAGGGCAACAGCGGCATCGTCTATTGCCTGTCGCGCGCCAAGGTCGAGGATACGGCCGATTGGCTGAACGGGCAGGGCATCCGCGCACTGCCCTATCACGCCGGCATGGACCGGGCGCTGCGCGACGCCAATCAGGATGCTTTCCTGAAAGAAGAGAATCTCTGCTTGGTCGCCACCGTCGCCTTCGGCATGGGCATCGACAAGCCGAATGTGCGCTATGTCGCCCATCTCGACCTGCCGGGTTCGGTGGAGGCCTATTATCAGGAAACCGGGCGCGCCGGCCGAGACGGGTTGCCGTCCGAGGTCTGGATGGCCTATGGCATGGCCGACGTTATCCAGCGCCGCCGCATGATCGATGAGGGCAACGCCGCAGACGAAATCAAGCGGGTTGAGCGCGCCAAGCTCAATTCTTTGCTCGCGATCTGCGAAACCACCTCCTGCCGCCGGCAGGCGATCCTTGCCCATTTCGGCGAGGCGCATGCCGGCCAATGCGGCAATTGCGGCACCTGCCTGAAGCCAGTCGAGACCTGGGATGGCACGGAAGCGGCGATCAAGGCGCTGGCCGCGGTCTACCGCACCGGCGAGCGGTTCGGCGCCGGTCATGTCATCGATGTGCTGGTCGGTAACGTCAACGAAAAGACCGAGCGTTTCGGTCATGTCGATATGCCGGTCTTCGGCGCCGGCAAGGACATTCCGGCGCGGACTTGGCAATCCGTCTATCGCCAGCTGCTCGCCATGGGGCTGATCCGTATCGATCATGAGGCCTATGGGGCGCTGAAGCTGGAGCCGGAGGCGCGCGCCGTCTTCAAGCATGAACGGCAGGTCTTCTTCCGCAAGGACCGGCCGGCATCGGAACGGCGTACGAAGAAGGCCGAGCGCAGCGAGCGCAAGTCAGGCCTGTCGGGCGCCGACGGCACGCTTTTCGAGGCGCTGAGAGCCGAGCGCATGGCGATCGCCAAATCGCTCGGCGTGCCGCCTTACGTCGTCTTTCCCGATACGACGCTGATTGCCTTTGCGACGGAACGGCCGCGCAGCCGCAAGGAATTGCTGGGCATATCGGGCGTCGGGCAATCGAAGCTCGAGCGTTATGGCGACGCTTTCCTGGAGATCATTCTCTCGCACGACAAGGATTGAACGGGCTCGCTGATTTTGGCGCAGCGAGAAGACAAGCAAGCAGCGATATGCTAACCCGATTGCTATAAAAAACGTCAGGAAGGGCCGCCCATGACCTCGCCATTTCTTTCTCATCTCCGGGCCGAGATTTCGGCGCTCAGAGATGCCGGCCTCTACAAGTCAGAGAGGGTCATCCGTTCCAAGCAGGCTGGCGAGATTGCGATTTCCACCGGCGAGCGGGTACTGAATTTCTGCGCCAACAACTATCTCGGCCTTGCTGATAACGAAGAGCTGGCCGAGGCCGGCAAGAAGGCGCTCGACCGCTATGGCTACGGCATGGCCTCGGTGCGCTTCATCTGCGGCACGCAGGAGGAGCACAAGCAACTTGAAGCACGCATTTCCTCCTTCCTCGTCATGGAAGACACGATCCTCTATTCCTCCTGCTTCGACGCCAATGGCGGCCTGTTCGAAACGCTGCTTGGCGAAGAGGATGCGATCATTTCCGACGCGCTGAACCATGCCTCGATCATCGATGGCGTGCGTCTCTCCAAGGCCAGGCGCTTCCGGTACGCCAACAACGACATGGCAGCGCTGGAAGAAGAGCTGAAAAAAGCCGAAGGCAGCCGCTTCAAGATGATTGCGACCGACGGCGTCTTCTCCATGGACGGCATCATCGCCAATCTGCAGGGGGTGTGCGATCTCGCCGAGAAATATGGCGCGATGGTCATGGTCGACGACAGCCACGCCGTCGGCTTCGTCGGCAAGAACGGCCGCGGCTCGCCGGAACATTGCGGCGTCGAGGGCCGCATCGACATTATCACCGGAACGCTCGGCAAGGCGCTCGGCGGCGCTTCAGGCGGTTATACCTCAGCCAGGGCGGAGGTCGTCGAATGGCTGCGGCAGCGCTCGCGGCCCTATCTGTTCTCGAATACGCTCGCCCCCGTCATCGCCGCTGCCTCGCTGAGAGTGTTCGACCTGATCGAAAACGGTGATGCCCTTCGCAAGCGCCTTTCCGACAATGCCGATCTCTTTCGTATTGAAATGACCAAGCTGGGCTTCAAGCTTGCCGGCGAAGGCCATCCGATCATCCCGGTCATGCTTGGCGATGCCAAGCTCGCGCAGGACATGGCAAGTCTGATGCTGAAGAAGGGGATCTATGTGATCGGCTTCTCTTTCCCTGTGGTGCCGAAAGGCCAGGCCCGCATCCGCACGCAGATGTCGGCGGCGCATTCGAGGGCGGATGTGGAGCGGGCGATTGCAGCCTTTGCCGAGGCCGGGCGGGAGTTGGGGGTGATTTGAGCGGGGCTTGCTTCCTCTTCTCCCCAGTGGGGAGAAGATGTCCGTCAGGACAGATGAGGGGGTGAGCGAAGCGAGGTTTCGAGCGGTAAGCGAGAAACAATATTGGATTTGAACGGTGTGCCGTGTGGCCCCCTCATCCGCCCTACGGGCACCTTCTCCCCGCTGGGGAGAAGAGGGAATAGCGAAGTCTGCGCCAAGCAAAGGTGGGATAGTTGAATGTCGAACATGATGAAGGCGCTGGTCAAGTCGAAGCCCGAGGTCGGGCTTTGGATGGAGAATGTGCCGGTGCCGGAGGTCGGGCCGAACGATGTGCTGATCCGGGTGAAGAAATCGGCAATCTGCGGCACCGACGTGCATATCTGGAACTGGGACCAGTGGGCGCAGAAGACCATTCCGGTGCCGATGGTGGTTGGCCATGAATTTTCCGGCGAGATCGCCGAGATCGGTTCGGCGGTCACCCGCTATCATGTCGGGGAGCGCGTTTCCGGCGAGGGGCATATCGTCTGCGGCAAGTGCCGCAACTGCCGGGCGGGCAGGGGGCATCTCTGCCGCAACACGCTCGGCGTCGGCGTCAACCGGCCGGGCTCGTTCGGAGAGTTCGTCTGCATTCCCGAAAGCAATGTCGTGCCGATCCCGGGCGATATTTCAGACGAGATCGCCGCGATCTTCGATCCGTTCGGCAATGCCGTGCATACCGCACTTTCCTTCGATCTTGTCGGCGAGGACGTGCTCGTCACCGGCGCCGGGCCGATCGGCATCATGGGAGCACTCGTTGCCAAGCGTTCCGGCGCCCGCAAGGTCGTCATCACCGACATCAATCCGCACCGTCTGGATCTGGCGCGCAAGCTTGGCATCGACCATGTCGTCGACGCCTCGCGCGAGAACCTTGCCGACGTGATGAAGGCGATCGGCATGACGGAGGGTTTCGATGTCGGGCTCGAAATGTCGGGTGCAGCGCCCGCCTTCCGCGACATGATCGACAAGATGAACAATGGCGGAAAGATTGCCATCCTCGGCATCGCGCCGGCGGGCTTCGAGATCGACTGGAACAAGGTGATCTTCAAGATGCTCAATCTCAAGGGCATCTACGGCCGCGAGATGTTCGAAACCTGGTACAAGATGATCGCCTTCGTGCAGGGCGGCCTCGATCTTTCGCCCATCATCACCCATCGCATCAACATCGACGATTTCCGCGATGGTTTTGAGGCGATGCGGTCGGGCAATTCCGGCAAGGTCGTGATGGACTGGATGTGAGGGAAGACGACATGCTTTCATCATTTTCTGCGCCAATTGCGGCATCGCCCCCTTCGGCGAGGGCGTGGCGCCGAACGGTGCCGCGATGGCTTCGATCAATCTGCGCTGCATTCCCGCGATCGATCTCGGCGCGCTGAAGGTGACGCCTTACGACGGCCAGGCTCGTTAGCCAATATTTGCCCGGATCGGGCGAATATACCGTCGGCACAATTACAGGAAATGGCCGGAACAACTGGGGCGGCGGGCAAAATTCGGGCCGCCCTTGTCTTTTGTTTGCTGCTTCTTAAATAAGGTTCGCAATCGCAGCCGCGGTTCAAAGCCTGTGGATAAGGCTTTTTCCGAGTTTTCGCGGGCTTTTTTGCTGGAAAAGCTTGACGAGAACAAAAAATGTGGGAATCACCGTTCGACTTGTTGAAACGGTGAACAGGGTCAAGGCGGATCGCGCAACCATGGCCGGAAATCCAGAGGCAAGAAAGCTTTGCTGTCCGGTACCGGCGATCGTGGTTAATCAGACTTTAAATGTCATCCCGTTAGGTGGGCTCAGGTGATTCAAGGGCGACGCGAGCGGCGCGTCAGGCCCTGAGACGGCCCATTCACCGTAGCGAGATTGGATAGCGTCAGGAAGGCGACGATATAAATGGCAACCAAGGTCAAAGAGAACGAAGACGCGGAAGTCGAACGCGACGGCGCAAGCGACGGCCCTCTTCTCGATCTTTCCGACGACGCGGTCAAGAAGATGATCAAGGCCGCCAAGAAGCGCGGCTACGTGACGATGGACGAGCTGAACGCCGTCCTGCCGTCCGAAGAAGTGACCTCCGAGCAGATCGAAGACACGATGTCGATGCTGTCGGACATGGGCATCAACGTCATCGAGGACGAGGAAGCCGAAGAGGCCGGTGCTTCCGGCGGTGGCGATGACGACGACGCCGGCGGCGATGAGGACAGCGAAGGCGGCGAACTCGCGCCTTCGGCCGGCACCGCGCTTGCGACCGCCAAGAAGAAAGAGCCGACCGACCGTACCGACGACCCGGTGCGCATGTATCTGCGCGAGATGGGCTCGGTGGAGCTTCTGTCGCGCGAAGGCGAAATCGCAATCGCCAAGCGCATCGAAGCCGGCCGCGAGACGATGATCGCGGGCCTCTGTGAGAGCCCGCTGACCTTCCAGGCCCTGATCATCTGGCGCGACGAACTCAACGAGGGCACGACGCTGCTGCGCGAGATCATCGATCTCGAGACGACCTATTCCGGTCCGGAAGCCAAGGCCGCGCCGCAGTTCCAGAGCCCCGAGAAGATCGAGGCCGACCGCAAGGCGGCGGAAGAGAAGGAAAAGACCCGGCGCGCCCGTTCCGGCGACGACGACATTACCGATGTCGGCGGCGAAGGCCTGCCTCCCGAAGAGGAGGAAGAGGACGAGGACGAATCCAACCTGTCTCTCGCCGCGATGGAAGCCGAGCTGCGCCCGCAGGTCATGGAAACGCTGGACATCATCGCCGAGACTTACAAGAAGCTGCGCAAGCTGCAGGACCAACAGGTCGAGCAGCGCCTTGCCGCCACCGGCACGCTGTCGTCCGCGCAGGAGCGCCGCTACAAGGAGCTCAAGGACGAACTGATCAAGGCAGTCAAGTCGCTGTCGCTCAACCAGAACCGCATCGATGCACTGGTCGAGCAGCTCTACGACATCAACAAGCGCCTCGTGCAGAACGAAGGCCGCCTGCTGCGTCTGGCCGAATCCTACGGCGTCAAGCGCGACTCCTTCCTGGAGCAGTATCAGGGCGCCGAGCTCGATCCGAATTGGATGAAGTCGATCGGCAATCTGGCCGCTCGCGGCTGGAAGGAATTCGCCAAGGCCGAGAATACGACGATCCGCGACATCCGCCAGGAGATCCAGAATCTCGCGACGGAAACCGGCATCTCGATCTCGGAATTCCGCCGCATCGTGCACATGGTGCAGAAGGGCGAGCGCGAAGCGCGCATCGCCAAGAAGGAAATGGTCGAAGCGAACCTGCGCCTCGTCATCTCGATCGCCAAGAAGTACACGAACCGCGGCCTGCAGTTCCTCGACCTCATTCAGGAAGGCAATATCGGCCTGATGAAGGCGGTGGACAAGTTCGAATACCGCCGCGGTTACAAGTTCTCGACCTATGCAACATGGTGGATCCGTCAGGCGATCACCCGCTCGATCGCCGACCAGGCCCGCACGATCCGCATTCCGGTGCACATGATCGAGACGATCAACAAGATCGTCCGGACCTCGCGCCAGATGCTGCACGAGATCGGCCGCGAGCCGACGCCGGAAGAACTGGCCGAAAAGCTCGCCATGCCGCTCGAAAAGGTCCGCAAGGTCCTGAAGATCGCCAAGGAGCCGATCTCGCTCGAAACCCCGGTGGGCGACGAAGAGGATTCGCATCTCGGCGATTTCATAGAGGACAAGAACGCGCTGCTGCCGATCGACGCCGCCATCCAGGCGAACCTGCGCGAGACGACGACCCGCGTTCTCGCTTCGCTGACGCCGCGCGAAGAGCGCGTGCTGCGCATGCGCTTCGGCATCGGCATGAACACCGATCACACGCTCGAAGAAGTCGGCCAGCAGTTCTCGGTCACCCGCGAACGTATCCGCCAGATCGAAGCGAAGGCGCTGCGTAAGCTGAAGCATCCGAGCCGATCGAGAAAGCTGAGAAGTTTTCTGGACAGCTAAGAAACTCCAAGCTGCGCTCGATCCTCGACAGCTGAGGTTTCGACAATTGCCGTGATGATTGGAAAGCCGGGCGTCGTGCCCGGCTTTTGCTTTTGTGATTAATACCAATGATCCCGGCGGCTTTCTTGTCGCTTAGTGGTGACAAGATTATAGTCCGGCCACGGGGGAAGAAATCGATCGCGGTGCGCGAGCGAGGACCGACGCATACCCGTGTCGGGCGAATCCTCCGTTCGGAGGTGCAAGATGACCACTTACATTGTGTTGATCAACTGGACGGACCAAGGCGTGCGCACTGTTCGCGACTCGTCAAAACGGCTGGATGCGGCGAAGAAACTGC
>NZ_JBXSOL010000031.1:0-50033 GCF_057784555.1 Rhizobium sp. CNPSo 3670 | reverse complement strand
AAGACGGGCGTCGTCGCTGCGGCCGCGATGCTTGCAGTCACGAGAAGCGACCGCGCGAGGGAACGGAAACCCATGGAAACCTCTGGATATCGAATCATTGCGGCTATTGTTGAAGCTGCCCACCGGAAATGAAAAGCCCCACCCCGTGAAAACCGGGGGACTGCGGCAGAAATTGGACCTTTGTCATATAATGTACGGCGGGCGGATCGGCCGGAAAGGGCATTTTTCATATGCCGATGAAAAACTTGGGATGTTTTGCCGTTCGGCCTGCCTGTGCTTTAAGCAAAAATGCCGCATAGACAATTGCTCCTGCCTGTTGCGGCAAATGCCAAACTGTGGTTTGAAGCGCTGAAGATGGCAAGGATTCTGCGTTCGATTTAGCAGGTCAAGCGCTCGAGGGAGATAATAAGGTGATGAAGAAGGCTTACGCAGCCCTGACCACGCTGGTCTGTCTGCTTTTTGCTTCCGGCACATATGCCGACCAGCCGACGCCGTGGCAGGCGACGCTGCAGCCGGCGGCGACGCCGATCATGCGGGAAATTCATTGGTTCGAACAATATACCCTGTGGTTTATCGTTCCGATCACGCTCTTCGTCCTGATCCTGCTCATCGTCGTCTGCTTCAAGTTCCGCGCCAGCGCTAACCCGGTTCCGTCGCGCACGAGCCACAATACGCTGATCGAGGTCATCTGGACCGTGGGGCCGGTCCTGGTGCTGCTCTTCCTCGCCATTCCCTCCTTCAACCTTCTGACAGCCCAGCTGACGCTGCCCGAAAATCCTGACGTGACGATCAAGGCGACCGCCACCCAGTGGCAGTGGAACTATGAATATGAAGGTTCGGGCGACAGCCCGCTCGCCTTCGATTCCTACCTCTTGAAGGATCAGGATCGCGCGGCCGCCGGCAAGGAAGACAAGTCGGTCTATCCGAGACTGCTCGCCGTCGACAACGAGCTGGTGCTGCCGGTCAACAAGACGGTGCGCGTTCTCGTGACCGCGGCACCGACCGACGTCATCCACGCTTTCGCCATGCCGTCCTTCGGCATCAAGATCGACGCCGTGCCGGGCCGCCTGAACGAGACCTGGTTCAGGGCCGAGCGCGAAGGCCTGTTCTATGGCCAGTGTTCCGAGCTCTGCGGCAAGGACCATGCGTTCATGCCGATCGCCATCCGCGTCGTCTCCGAGGACAAGTACAAGCAGTGGCTGACCACGGCCGCCAGCGACCTGCCCGGCGCCTACAAGACACTCATGGCCGCAACCGATGGTCCCGCAAAGACCGTCGACGTTGCCGAAGCACAGTAATTAAAGGGGATCGGGACAATGGCTGGACCTTCCGCTCACGACGATCATTCTCATGCCCACCACGACCATGCGCATGATGATCACGATCACCATGATCACGGGCACAAGCCGAGCTTTATCAATCGCTGGCTGTTCTCGACCAACCACAAGGACATCGGTACGCTCTACCTGATCTTCGCGATCATCGCCGGCATCATCGGCGGCGCGCTGTCGGTGGCCATGCGCATGGAGCTGCAGGAGCCGGGCATCCAGATCTTCCACGGCCTGGCCTCGATGGTCTACGGCTATGAGGGCGATGCCGCGATTGACGGCGCCAAGCAGATGTTCAACATGTTCACGACGGCGCACGCGCTGATCATGATCTTCTTCATGGTCATGCCGGCGATGATCGGCGGTTTTGCGAACTGGATGGTGCCGATCATGATCGGCGCCCCCGACATGGCCTTCCCGCGCCTGAACAACATCTCCTTCTGGCTGATCGTTCCGGCCTTCGCGCTGCTCTTGCTGTCGATGTTCGTCGAGGGCCCGGCAGGCGCTTACGGCACCGGCGGCGGCTGGACGATGTATCCGCCGCTGGCAACGAGCGGCACGCCCGGACCGGCGGTCGACCTGGCGATCTTCGCGCTGCATATCGCCGGCGCCTCGTCGATCCTCGGCGCGATCAACTTCATCACAACGATCCTCAACATGCGCGCCCCGGGCATGACGCTGCACAAGATGCCGCTCTTCGCCTGGTCTGTGCTGATCACCGCCTTCCTGCTCTTGCTGTCGCTGCCGGTTCTGGCAGGCGGCATCACCATGCTGCTGACCGACCGCAATTTCGGCACCTCGTTCTTCTCACCGGAAGGCGGCGGCGACCCGATCCTCTACCAGCACCTGTTCTGGTTCTTCGGTCACCCCGAGGTCTACATCCTCATCCTGCCCGGCTTCGGCATGATCAGCCACATCATCTCGACCTTCTCGAAGAAGCCGATATTCGGTTATCTCGGCATGGCTTACGCCATGGTCGCGATCGGCGCCGTCGGCTTCGTCGTCTGGGCGCACCATATGTATACGGTCGGTCTGTCGCTCGATGCGCAGCGCTACTTCGTCTTCGCGACGATGGTCATCGCCGTTCCGACGGGCGTGAAGATCTTCTCCTGGATCGCGACGATGTGGGGCGGCTCGATCTCGTTCCGCACCCCGATGATCTGGGCGATCGGCTTCATCTTCCTGTTCACGGTCGGCGGCGTTACCGGCGTCCAGCTTGCCAATGCCGGTCTCGACCGTTCGCTGCATGACACCTATTACGTCGTGGCTCACTTCCACTACGTTCTCTCGCTCGGCGCCGTCTTCGCGATCTTTGCCGGCTGGTACTACTGGTTCCCGAAGATGACCGGCTACATGTACAACGAGTTCCTCGGCAAGCTGCATTTCTGGGTCATGTTCATCGGCGTCAACCTGGTGTTCTTCCCGCAGCACTTCCTCGGTCTCGCCGGCATGCCACGCCGCTACATCGATTATCCGGATGCTTTTGCCGGCTGGAACTATGTGTCCTCGATCGGCTCCTACATCTCGGCCTTCGGCGTCCTGATCTTCCTCTTCTCGGTCTTCGAAGCCTTCGCCAAGAAGCGCATCGCCGGCGAAAATCCGTGGGGCGAGGGTGCGACGACGCTGGAATGGCAGCTGCCTTCGCCGCCGCCCTATCACCAGTGGGAACAGCTGCCGCGCATCAAGTAAAGCGCGCGGAAAACCGGACGCCGCATTCGATACGGCGTCCGGCATAAGTAAATTCAGGACGGAATGATGACGGTTATCGACAATCACGAGGCGCTTGCAGAGGACGGCGAAATGTCGGAAGCGAGCGCGCGCGATTATTTCGAGCTCTTGAAGCCACGGGTCATGTCGCTCGTGGTCTTCACCGCCTTTGCCGGCCTGGTGCTGGCGCCGGGTCATATCAACCCCGTCCTCGGCCTGATCGCCATCCTTTGCATCGCCGTCGGCGCCGGCGCCTCGGGCGCGCTGAACATGTGGTACGACGCCGATATCGACGCCGTCATGAGCCGCACGGCCAAGCGCCCGATCCCGGCCGGCCGCGTCGCCCCGTCGGAAGCGCTCGCCTTCGGTCTGGTGCTGTCGGGCTTTTCGGTCGTCATTCTCGGCCTTGCCGTCAACTGGCTCTCGGCCGGCATTCTCGCCTTCACCATCTTCTTCTACGCCGTCATCTATACCATGTGGCTGAAGCGCTCGACGCCGCAGAACATCGTCATCGGCGGTGCCGCCGGCGCCTTTCCGCCGATGATCGGCTGGGCTTGCGTGACGAATTCGGTGACGATCGAGAGCACCGTTCTCTTCCTGATCATCTTCCTGTGGACGCCGGCGCATTTCTGGGCCCTTGCCCTCTTCAAGATGCGTGATTACGAGGCCGTCGGCGTGCCGATGCTGCCGAACGTCGCCGGCGAGCGGATGACCAAGCATCAGATCGTCGCCTATGCGGTGCTGACCGCCATCTGCGCGGTCCTGCCGTCCTTCCTCGGTTTCGCAAGCTTCGGCTACGGCCTCGTCGCTGCCGCCCTCGGCGCGATCTTCATCACCTGTTCCATCGCCGTCTGGCGCATGCCGGACGGCGATCTCAAGATGATCCCGGCAAAGAAGCTCTTCGCCTTCTCGATCTTCTATCTCTTTGCCGTCTTTTCCGCTTTGATGATCGACCGGCTGGCCGCCATGCTGGTCTCGCAAGCAGGAGCCTCGTTCTGATGGATCTCGTCAAGCTCACCGAAAAGCAGATGAAGTCGCGCCGTAACCGCAACATCGCCCTCGGGCTGGTGCTCGCCGGCCTGGTCGTCCTGTTCTATACGATCACGATCGTCAAGATTGGCGGGGGAATGGCCGGATGAGCGAAGGAGCCGCCGCACCAAGGAAGCAGGGCCGTAACAACGGCGCCGTCGTGTTGATGTGCCTGAGCTTCGTCTTCGGCATGGGCGCAATGAGCTATGCCGCCGTGCCGCTCTACCGCATCTTCTGCCAGGTGACCGGCTATAACGGCACGACCCAGCGCGTCGAGCAGATGTCGAGCGTTGTTCTCGACCGCAAGATGCGCGTCACCTTCGACGCCAATGTCGCCCCCGGCCTGCAATGGGATTTCAAGCCGGTCGAGCGCGAGGTCAATCCGAAGATTGGCGAAACCATCCAGGTCAATTTCGTCGCCGAGAACCGGTCGAACGAAACCCAGCGCGGCCAGGCGGTATTCAACGTCACGCCGGGCGAAGCGGGCGCCTATTTCAACAAGGTTCAATGCTTCTGCTTTACGGAAACGGACCTGAAGCCGGGCGAGAAGCTGGAAATGCCGGTCGTGTTCTATATCGACCCTGAAATCGTCAAGGCGGTGGAATCGAAGGATATCCACACGGTGACGCTGTCATATACGTTCTACCCGAAAGAGGGTCCGAAGCCTGTCGCTTCGAATGAGGGTGGAGCGGTAAAGATTGAAAAGAAACTTTGATCAAGGCTCGTTTCCGGCTATGCCGGGGGCGAAGTGAGGAAGACATCCGGGGATAGCCACATGGCCGATGCGCATCAGAAGAACCACGACTACCACATCATCGATCCGAGCCCGTGGCCGATTCTCGCCTCGCTCGGCGCCTTCATCATGGCGATCGGCGGCGTCTGCTACATGCGTTACCTGAACGGCGGTTCCTTCAAGGTCGCCGGCGCCGAACTCGCCAATCCCTGGCTCTTCTACATCGGCCTCGTGCTGGTTCTCTACGTCATGTATGGCTGGTGGGCCGATACGGTGAAGGAAGCCCATGAGGGCTCTCACACCCGCGTCGTCTCGCTGCACCTGCGTTACGGCATGATCATGTTCATCGCCTCGGAAGTGATGTTCTTCGTCGCCTGGTTCTGGGCCTATTTCGACGCTAGCCTGTTTCCGAACGAGGCGATCCAGGCCTCGCGCATGGCCTATACCGGCGGCGTCTGGCCGCCGAAGGGCATCGAAGTCCTCGATCCCTGGCACCTGCCGATCTACAACACCGTTATCCTGCTGCTCTCCGGCACGACGGTCACCTGGGCGCACCATGCGCTGCTGCACAATGATCGCAAGGGCCTCGTTCAGGGCCTGACGCTGACCGTGCTGCTCGGCATTCTGTTCTCCTGCGTGCAGGCTTACGAATATGCCCACGCTCCGTTCGACTTCAAGAATTCGATCTACGGCGCGACCTTCTTCATGGCGACCGGCTTCCACGGTTTCCACGTCCTCGTCGGCACGATCTTCCTGCTGGTCTGCCTGCTGCGCGCGCTGCGCGGCGACTTCACCCCGAAGCAGCATTTCGGCTTCGAGGCAGCCGCCTGGTACTGGCACTTCGTCGACGTCGTCTGGCTGTTCCTGTTCTTCTGCATCTACGTCTGGGGCGGCTGGGGCGCTCCGGTGGCAGCAGGCTGATCGGGAGCGATGTTCAAGCGAAAGGCGGGCCTCGGGTCCGCCTTTTCTGTTTTTGGCTCCACGCACCGTGATCGCAGGGCTTAATCCACGGCGCGGCCCCTGACGTCCCGCTACGATTGAGTGAGAATCACCAAGGTCTCCGGCAACACTCCGTCATAATCCATAGCATCCGCCGCTTGCTTGGACTTCATAAATTCCTCCAGGCGGCCCATGTCGGGAACGTCCATGACGAGGCCAACGCGATTGGACGCCTGTGGATCGACAAATGTACGAATGTTTGTGCAGCCGAGGGGCTCGAAGACCTCTTTGCGGCGCGGTGAAGTGAGCCAATGCTTGACGTCCTTGACGTCGTGGTAGGCCAATATGGTAGGCATAGCATCCTCCTCTCAAAGCCAAATGGAACACTACGCCGCGATTGATCACATTGATATTACCCGGATGGGCGGGGCGCATCGTCGTCGGCAAATGGCAGAGATGTCGATGGTCTCTTAGCTTTCGGCCCCAGCTTCGCGCCTGGAAGCGATAATAGTGGCATTTGCCGCCGAACTCGGCGTCGATGCTCGGGTCAAGTCGGTCAAACCTGAGCCTAATGGAGAGTGGGACGTGCGATTGGTAAGAGGCGGACACTCATCCCATGCTTGGGCATCGACAAAGCATTTGCATGATCCGGAAGAGATCAAGAATGCTCCATCCCTAGAATTCCCGAATTCGCAGAGGAGTAGGCAATTTGCAGATCCCCGATCGTTTTCATATTGCCGAGACGGATGGATGGTTGGTGAACCATCGGATGAATTCCGCTCTTCCCGGCTATCTCATGATCAGCTCCAAGACGGATACGAACGATCTTTCCGATTTGTCCGAGGCCGCATTGAAAGAGCTTGGTCCGTTGCTGGCGACAGCTCAGGACCTACTGAAGCGGAAATTTGGAGCGCAGCGCGTTTATATCGGCCGATATGGACATTCTCCCGGCTATCCCATCCATTTTCATATCATCCCGATCTATGATTGGGTGGAGGAACTGTTCTGGAAAGACAGCCGCTATCGCGTGCTGCAGAATTTTGCTGACGGTCGGGGGGAAACCCCGACGGACGGCGCGGAACTAACGTTGTTTGTCTGGCGCGAGTTTTGCGAGCGCGCGAAGCCGCCCCAGGTTGAAGGGCGATCTGTCATTGAGACCATAGAAGTGCTGCGGGAGGCAATGCGACCTTGATTGTCAAACGCCTCCTACAGCTGTTGACGATTTATCGCCATCAACGTCCGCCAGCGATCCGTTCGAAGGCCGAGGGGGCGGGTATGCCGAGGTCGAGTTGGTGGCGGATCGCTTCGGCGCATTCCGGTGCCGTCAGCACCGACGTATCGACCTCCATATCGTAGATGCCAGGCCGATGCACCTCATCCTGCCAGCGCTGCACCGGTTCTGGGACCGGCACGTCTTCGGATGCTCTTGCATAAAGTGTCTCGCGCCCCTCTTGCTTGATCTCGCGCCGCTGCACGATGCTCTCGATCGGACAGCGCACGCCGACGAACAGCACGGGATATCCCTCCAGCCGCCGGGCGCAATCGGCGAGAATGCCGAGCGGCTGCGAGTAGCTGTCGTGATGGCCGAGATCGGCCACCACATTGAGCCCCAGGCCGGCATGAATGGCGATCGATTCGTAAAGGGCTGCGTAGAGGAACGGCACGAGCGCCTCGAGATCCGGGCGCTCGCCGCCGGGCCTCAGGCCAATGCCGGGCAGGTAGCGCTTCGGCGTCATGTTGTTGTAGGCGTCGACGCCGAGGTTGATCCACGGACCTTCGAATTCGTCCTGAATCGCGCGCGCAATGCTGGATTTGCCGCTTCTCGGCGCCCCGTTCAGGATGATGATCTGTCCGGCATGGCTGTCATTGGTCATCAGTCTTCTTCTTCTGTTTGGCGCGAATCATTACAGCGCCGCGTGTCTTCTCAGACACGCAAAGGACGCCGTAACGCCTTGAATTGCTGCATCATTCCTCACATCGATTCCGATCGGAGGAATTATGCAGCGGCGAAACCGCGCAGGCATTTCCATTCGGGATGCGAATACTTTATGGGAGAGTTAAGGCAGCATCGAAAATGCCGCGGCCGCAAGTGGCCGTACAGAGGAGCAGCATGAGCGACGACAGCGCGCAATTTCCCCCTCTAGATCCGGTAAAAACCGGTATCAAGGGCTGCTGCCCTCGCTGCGGCCATGGCAAACTTTTCAATGGCCTGCTGGGCCTGCAGCCGCGCTGCGCCTCCTGCGGCCTCGACTATTCCTTCGCCGATTCCGGTGACGGTCCCGCCGTCTTCGTCATCCTGATCGTCGGCTTCATCATCATCGGCATGGTTCTGTGGCTGCAGGTCAATTACGGGCCGCCGATCTGGGTGCATATCCTCATCTTCGGGCCGCTGACGATCATCCTGTCGCTTCTGACGCTGCGCTGGTTCAAGGGCATCCTGATTGCCATGCAGTACCGCCACAATGCCCGCGAAGGACGTCTGAGTGACTGACATCGATCGCGCCGCCCCGCGCCGCCGGCTGCCTGTGATAACCGGCATTTTGGTGCTGATTGCGCTGGCCATCCTGCTGTCGCTCGGCACCTGGCAGCTGCAGCGCCTCCACTGGAAGCAAGGCCTGCTCGCCGATATCGCCGCGCGCCAGGCTGCCGCGCCGGTGCCGCTCGCCGACATCGAGGTACTGGCGGCCTCCGGCGGCGATATCGAATACCGTAAGGTCACTGCCACCGGCCGCTATATCAACAACAAGGAACGGCACTTCTTCGCCACCTGGCGCGGCCAGACCGGCTTTTACGTATATACCCCGCTCGAGCTTGCCGACGGGCGCATCCTCTTCGTCAACCGCGGCTTCGTTCCCTATGAGGACAAGGAGCCCGAAATGCGCGTGCAGGGCCAGCTGACGGATCAGCAGACGGTCACGGGCCTGGCGCGCGCCAAACTTGCCGGCAAGCCCTCCTGGCTGGTGCCTGACAACGACGTCCGCAAGAACATCTTCTACTGGAAGGATCTCGACGTCATGGCCGAGAGCGTCGGTCTGGAGAAGGCGCGCGTCATCCCGTTCTTCGTCGATGCCGATTCCACGCCCAACCCGGCCGGCCTGCCGATCGGCGGCGTCACCCAGGTCGATCTGCCGAACGATCATCTGCAATATGCCCTGACCTGGTACGGACTTGCCGCCGTGCTCGTCGCCGTGGTGGCGATCTCCTGGTTCCGAAAACCCGGCAAGGCGCCGCGGCAATAGTATCGCTTCAATTCCCGGCCATATTGGGCTAGAGGTCCCTTACTCCCACGCTGGATGGAATTTTGACGGAACGGACATGAATATTGCGGCGAAACCTCCCTTGACGATCAGGCTCTGCGGCCCTCGCGGCTTTTGCGCCGGAGTCGACCGCGCCATCCAGATCGTCGTGCTGGCGCTGAAATCCTATGGCGCGCCGGTCTATGTGCGCCACGAGATCGTCCACAATCGTTATGTCGTCGAAGGACTGGAGGCAAAGGGCGCCGTCTTCGTCGAGGAACTGGACGAGATCCCGGCCGAGCATCGCGCCCAGCCGGTGGTCTTCTCCGCCCATGGCGTGCCGAAATCGGTGCCGGAGGATGCGGTGAGCCGCAATCTCTTCTATCTCGACGCCACCTGTCCGCTGGTTTCCAAGGTCCACAAGCAGGCGATGCGCCACAATCGCCTTGGCCGCCATGTCGTCCTCATCGGCCACGCCGGCCACCCCGAAGTGATCGGCACGATGGGGCAGTTGCCGGAAGGCGCGGTTTCGCTGATCGAGACCATCGAGGATGCCGACGCCTACGCCCCCGCCGATCCCGACAATCTCGGCTATGTCACCCAGACGACGCTGTCGGTCGATGATACGGCCGGCGTCATTGCCCGCCTGCAGGAGCGCTTCCCGAATTTGACTGCGCCGGCGGCGGACTCGATCTGTTACGCCACGACCAACCGCCAGGAAGTGGTGAAGCAGGCAGCCCCCGGCTGCGATCTCTTCATCATCGTCGGTGCGCCGAATTCGTCCAATTCCAAGCGCCTCGTCGAAGTGGCGCTGAGGGCAGGGGCGAAGAAATCGATCCTGGTGCAGCGCGCCGCCGAGCTCGACTGGGAGGAAATCGGCGCGATTTCGACGCTCGGCCTTTCCGCCGGCGCCTCGGCGCCTGAGGTGATCGTCAACGAGATCATCGAAGCCTTCCGCGCCCGCTTCGATGCCCGCGTCGAGCTGGCCGAGACGGTGCAGGAAACCGAAAACTTCCTGGTCAATCGCGAATTGCGCAGCATCGAGCTGACGGCGGCCGACATGGCCTTCGTCAACGGCTAGGCCGCCACCCGCGTCCCGGTCATCTACCATCCACAATACAGAGACGAGACCTCACTTGGCAGTCTACACCGATATCGCCGAAGACGATCTGAAATGGTTCCTGACGGAATATGATGCAGGCACGCTGCTCTCCTATAAGGGCATTGCCGAAGGCGTCGAAAACTCCAATTTCCTGCTGCATACTTCCAAGGCCCCGCTGATCCTGACGCTTTATGAGAAGCGCGTGGAAAAGCGCGACCTGCCGTTCTTCCTCGGCTTGATGCAGCATCTTTCGGCCCGCGGCCTCTCCTGCCCGCTGCCGTTGCCGCGCCGCGACGGCGCGCTGCTCGGTTCGCTCTCCGGCCGCCCGGCCGCGCTGATTTCCTTCCTCGAAGGGATGTGGCTGAGGAAGCCGGAGGCGAAGCATTGCCGCGAGGTCGGCAAGGCGCTGGCCGAGATGCATGTGGCGGGCGAGGGCTTCGATCTGAAGCGCCCCAACGCGCTGTCGATCGACGGCTGGCGGGGGCTCTGGGAGAAATCCGAGGCGCGTGCCGATGAGGTCGAGCCCGGCCTGCAGGGCGAGATCCGCAACGAGCTCGATTTTCTCGCCTCCGTCTGGCCGAAGAACCTGCCGTCTGGCGTCATCCATGCCGACCTCTTCCCCGACAACGTCTTCTTTTTGGGTGATGAGCTCTCAGGCCTGATCGATTTCTATTTCGCCTGCAACGACCTGCTCGCCTATGACGTCTCGATCTGCCTGAATGCCTGGTGCTTCGAGAAGGACGGCGCCTACAACATCACCAAAGGCATGGCGATGCTCGAGGGTTACCAGAGCGTCAGGCCGATGAGCGGTGAAGAAATCGCCGCCCTGCCGGTGCTCGCGCGCGGCTCGGCGCTGCGCTTCTTCCTGACGCGGCTCTATGACTGGCTGATGACGCCGGAAGGCGCCATGGTCACCAAGAAAGATCCGCTCGAATATCTGCGCAAGCTGCGCTTCCACCGCCAGATCGGTTCGGCCGCCGAATACGGGTTGAGCCTATGAAACATGTCGATATCTTCACCGACGGCGCATGCTCCGGCAATCCCGGTCCCGGCGGCTGGGGCGCGGTGCTGCGCTACGGCGAGGTGGAAAAGGAGCTTTGCGGCGGCGAGGCGGAGACGACCAACAATCGCATGGAACTAATGGCGGCGATCTCGGCGCTGCAGGCCCTGAAGAGCCCTTGCGAAGTCGACCTCTATACCGACAGCGCCTATGTCAAGGACGGGATCTCCAAGTGGATCTTCGGCTGGAAGAAAAACGGCTGGAAGACATCGGACAAGAAGCCGGTGAAGAATGCCGAACTCTGGCAGGCGCTTGAGGAAGCCCGCAACCGCCACAAGGTAACGCTGCACTGGGTCAAGGGGCATGCCGGCCACCCGGAAAACGAACGCGCCGACGAACTCGCCCGCAAGGGCATGGAGCCTTTCAAGAAGGGCAAGGCGGTTTCGTTTTAAGGGTGCGC
This sequence comes from Rhizobium sp. CNPSo 3670, assembly GCF_057784555.1. Taxonomy (NCBI): domain Bacteria; kingdom Pseudomonadati; phylum Pseudomonadota; class Alphaproteobacteria; order Hyphomicrobiales; family Rhizobiaceae; genus Rhizobium; species Rhizobium sp. CNPSo 3670. Next base: position 38,499 of record NZ_JBXSOL010000031.1, on the reverse strand, counting down.
GGTTTGCCGTCTCGCTCCTATTCCTATCATCTCGCTCGCGGCTTGAATGAGCCCGTCGGTCCAACCCAATCCCCGTCATGCTGGGGCTCGACCCTAGATCCACGCGACACCCACCAGATTGGGCATGGATCCTCGGCTCAAGGCCGAGGACGACGGAATGTGCGGTGACATCCCATGAACGCAGTTCTGCTGTCTCGGACATGGTGGGATCTTGCTGTTTTCGAGGGCAGAGCAAAGCCCGCAATGGAGGCTGGCATCTCGCCATGCTCCCTCATTCCTGTGACGAGCACAAGAATGAGGGTGGAGATATGGCGGGCGCCACGACAACCAGAGTGCCGATCTGGCGTTCCCCTGCACTGGTGGTTGCCTCCTGCTCTCTCATTTCGGTGACGAGCTCGGGGAGAGGCTTTGCCTCTCACGGCTGCCGCGCCGCTGCCCCCTGGATCAGCCGATGCAGATATTCGAGCTTGGCCACAACAGGCGAAGAGAGCACGAAGGGGTAGGAATCCGGCTGACCCATGCTGCGCTGGATGGCGTTGATCGCGATGCTGAGCGGCACCCACGCGCTGACGAGCTGCTCGGCGCTCTTTGCCCTATAGGGAAGAAAATCGACCTCGCCGGCGATTTCCTCGTGGCCGCGCGGATCGATGGCGATGCCGAAGGCGCGGGCCGTCTCCAGCGTGTCGACGATATGGAGGTAATGCGCGAAACATTCGGCGAAATCCTCCCAGGGATGCGACGAGGCATAGGCGCTGATGAAATTATCCTGCCATCCCAGAGGCGGGCCGTTGGAATAGTGGTTTTGCAGGGCGGCCGCATAATCCCGGCGCTCATCGCCGAAGACGGCGCGGAAATCGTCGAGGCCGTTCTGGTCGCGCACCAGCTTATTCCAGATGAAATGGCCGGCCTCGTGGCGGAAATGGCCAAGCAGCGTGCGGTAGGGCTCGTTCATCGAGCTGCGCGCCTGTTCGCGCGTCGCGTCGTCGGCTTCGGCGGCGCGGATGGTGATCAGGCCTTCCTCATGACCGGTCATGGCCGGCACGACATTGCCGTTGCCCTGCAGGGAATCTTCGAGGAAATCGAAGACCAGGCCGCCTTGCGGATCTTGGCCGCGATCGGGATGCGGCAGCTTCCAGCGCAAGAGCGAATAGAACAGATGACGCTGCGCCTGACCGATGCGACGCCAGCGATCGATGCCGTCCTGGGTGTCGGTATTCGGAACCAGCCGATTATGGCGGCAGGCGGTGCAGAATTCACCGTCGCTCTCGACGTCTACCAGCCAGTTGCAGATGTCGAGGCTGGCATTGGCGCAGAAGCGCACGTGCCGGTCGGGGTCGGAAACGAGCTGCCAGACCATTTCGTCGCGCGGCTCCAGCGCATGCATGGCAAGGTCGCCCGGGAGGAAGCCGAGACGGTGATTGCAGCGGACGCAGTGCCGGTTATCGAAGTGGACGACCTGATCGCAATTGTCGCAGGCAAAGAGTTTCATCGTTTTGATCTCTGCAAAGCAGGGGCGGATGAAAAATGCCCGCCGCGCGCGTGCGCGGCAGGCATGGTTCATCCGGGCTGAGCTGGTGGTTCAGAGCCGGTCGACAGCGCCTTTGAGCTTGTCCTTGACCTTGCCTGTTGCGACCTGTCCCTTGCCTTTGGCTTCCTGGACGTCGCCCTCGGCCTGCATGTCGCGATTGCCCGTGGCCTTGCCGGCGGCCTGCTTGGTCTTGCCGGCAATTTCGTTTGCCTTGCCTGAAATCTTGTCGCTGGTGCTACCCATCTGTGATGTCTCCATGCTTCGGCGTCGGACCTGTCGTCCGCGCGGAAAGGGAACGTCACTGGCGGCTATTCGTTCCCGCGACCGCCAGGGAGCCGCGACCGTCTTGCGAGCCGCGACCGTCAGGCGTGGCCGGCCTCGGCCGATAGCATGGCGGCGTTGATGCCCATGCCGGCAAGCGCCCGCTCGTACTTGTCGTCGAGGTTGCGGTCAAAGATCAGTTCCTCATTGGCCGGGCAGGTGAGCCAGCCATTGTTGGCGACCTCGTTTTCGAGCTGGCCGGCCGCCCAGGAGGAATAGCCGAGCAGCATGGTCGCGCGCTTCGGCCCGGCGCCCTTGGAGATGGCGCGCACGATATCGAGGGTCGCCGTCAGGCAGATGTCGTCGCTGACCGGGATCGAGGAGTCGCTGGCATAATCGTCCGAATGCAGCACGAAACCGCGGCCGCTCTCCACCGGGCCGCCCGTCTGGATCGGGAAATCGCGCGCCCGCTGCGGCAGCACGATCGGTTCTTCCTGCTTGATCATGTCGAGATGCAGGAGCACGTCGGTGAAGGTGAGGCTCTGCGGCCGGTTGATGACGAAGCCCATGGCGCCGGCATCCGAATGCGCGCAGATGTAAATCACAGTGCGCGCAAAATTGCGGTCTTCCATGCCTGGCATGGCGATGAGGAACTGGCCATCGAAGAAGCCACGTTCCCGTCTGTTCTTCAGCGTCGATAAGGACATCGTTCCTCCTGCTGCCAGACCGCACCAAGGCCCCGACAAGAGAAAGATGGGCCAATGTCACAAATCAATCAACCGAAAATGAAGATTTAAATGGGCGCGGCTTCTGGCGGCCGGAGAGCACTTTCGGTAAACCGTTGTTCCATGATGATTATTAGCTTGGCCCCGCGTAGGTTTTTAATTGCGGCCGTCTCAGGGGCCGCTGTTCTTATGCCCCTTTGCCAGGCCCATGCGGAAATGAGCGCCTGGGCCGAGGCCGAGGGTGGACGCATGCGCCTCGTGGCGCTGGCGCCGGATGCCGGCGGCAAAATTCGCGCCGGCCTGCAGATCGAGCCGAAACCCGGCTGGATCACCTACTGGCGCGAACCCGGCAACAGCGGCATTCCGCCTCAGGTCACCATCGCGCCGGCCGGCGGCGTCACGCTCGACGCCATTGCCTATCCCGTGCCGAAGCATTTTTTCAATGGCGAGATCGAGGATATCGCCTATGACGCGCCGGTGACGCTGCCGCTGTCCATGAGGGCGGCCGGCAAAGGCGAGGTGAAGATCGACGCCGCCGTCTTCATCGGCATCTGCAAGGATATCTGCATTCCCTTCCAGGCGAATTTGAGCCTGAAGCTCGGCCGTGCCATGCAGTCGCATCCGCAGGAAGAGGCGATCCTTGCGGCCGCTGATGCGACGCTGCCGAAGCCGCCTTCGGATGATTTCAAGGTGACGGCGCATGCGATCTCACCTGACAGGAAGACGCTGTCGCTGACCCTCGCTTTGCCGGGTGACGGGAAGGGCGCCCCTGATATCATCGTCATCGGTCCGAGCGGTTATGCCTTCACCAAGCAGAGCGGCGGCAAACGCGATGGCGCCATCTTCAAGACTGATATGATGATCGGCAGGCTGCCCAAGGATTACGATATTTCAGGCAAGCGCTGGGACGTGCTTGTTATCGATGGCGACAGGGCGATGGAGACCACGCTTGCCTTTGACTGACCGGCACTTATAGTCGCCCCATCCCCCGGCGGCGCCCGCCGCAGAGCCCGAACCCACAGAACCCGAGGAGAAAACCATGACCATCGCGATCGGCGACAAGCTTCCTGCCGCCACCTTCAAGGAAAAGACCGCCGACGGCCCGGTCGAAATCACCACCGAACAGCTTTTCGCCGGCAAGCTCGTCGTGCTCTTTGCCGTGCCGGGCGCCTTCACGCCCACCTGCTCGCTGAACCACCTGCCGGGCTATCTCGAAAACCGCGATACCATTCTCGGCAGGGGCGTCGACGACATCGCCGTTCTCGCCGTCAACGACTGGCATGTGATGGGCGCCTGGGCGCAATCCTCGGGCGGCCTCGGCAAGATCCACTTCCTCGCCGATTGGGACGCCGCCTTCACCAGGGCCGTCGGCCTCGAAGCCGACCTCTCCGCCGGCGGCCTCGGGCTGCGCTCCAAGCGCTATTCGATGCTGGTCGAAGACGGCGTGGTGAAAGCCTTGAACGTCGAGGAAAGCCCCGGCCAGGCCACCGTCTCGGGTGCTGCCGCGATGCTGGAACAGCTCTGAGCGATCGAAAAGCCGTCACCTAACCTGCTGATGTCGCTACAAGATCTGCCCCTCACCCTAACCCTCTCCCCGTAAAAACGGGGAGAGGGGACGTGCCCTGCGAGAGGTTGGTGGGGAATGGAGAGGTGCGGCATATCCCCTTCGCCCCGCAAGCGGGGAGAAGGTGCCGGCAGGCGGATGAGGGGCGTGCCGCGGACTCGAGCGCTGCCATCGTCTAAAGATTACACAGACATCGCGACACATGAAGGGCGGCCGTTCGGTCGCCTTTTTCAATTGTGTGAGCAGCTTTAAACTCCGCCTCAATCCTGCCGCAATCGTTATAACATAACCGTAATGTTATTACATTGTAGGACGAGCCATGCCGCGAAACCCCGATCGCCTCCCCATCAGCCTCATGGGACAATCGGCCCTATCGAGGGTAGTCGGCATCACCCTGGTCATTGCCGTCCTCTGGCTCGCCATCCATTGGGCGGTTCTGCTGCCATGACGCCGTTGATCCGTCTCGACGATCTCACCGTCGCCTATGATAGGCATCCCGCCGTCCATCATGTCTCCGGCGCCTTTGCTCCGGGCAGCCTGACGGCGATTGCCGGGCCGAATGGGGCGGGCAAGTCGACGCTGCTGAAGGCGATCATCGGTGAGCTTCGTCCGGCCGAGGGCAGGGTCGAACACCGGCTGGGGCGGGCGGAAATCGGCTATCTCCCGCAGGCGGCCGAGATCGATCGCCGCTTTCCGATCTCGGTCATCGATACCGTCATGCTCGGCGTCTGGAAGACGAGGGGAGCCTTCGGCCGTGTCGCGCCAGTCGACCTGAAGAGAGCAGGCGAGGCGCTTGCCGACGTCGGGCTCGAGGGCTTCGGCCGGCGCCATGTCGGATCGCTTTCGGCCGGCCAGTTCCAGCGCGTGCTCTTCGCCCGGCTGCTGCTGCAGGATGCCGGCGTCATCCTGCTCGACGAACCTTTTACCGCAATCGATGCCCGCACGACCCGGGACCTCATCGAACTCGTCATCCGCTGGCACGGCGAGGGCCGCACCGTCATTGCCGTGCTGCACGATTTCGAGCTCGTCCGCGCGCATTTCCCGCAAACCTTGCTGCTGGCCCGCGAGCTTGTCGGATGGGGCCTGACCGCCGAGGTCATGTCCTCCGCCAATCTGATGAAGGCGCGCGCCATGGCCGAGCGCTGGGACGAGGATGCCGCGGCCTGCGAATCCCAAGAGGCGCCGGCGGCATGACGGCCTATGATCTCTTCCTCGCGCCCTTTGCCGATTTCGGTTTCATGCGCCGGGCTCTCGTCGCCTGCCTCTGCCTCGGGATCGGCTCGGGGCCGATCGGCGTCTTCCTGATGCTGCGGCGCATGAGCCTGATGGGCGACGCGATGAGCCACGCGGTCCTGCCGGGGGCGGCGATCGGTTACCTCGTCGCCGGCTCGCTGTCGCTGACGGCGATGGGCATCGGCGGCCTTGTCGCCGGCCTGTCGGTGGCGCTGCTGTCGGGCGCCGTCAGCCGGATGACCGTGCTGCGGGAGGATGCGAGCTTTGCCAGCTTCTACCTCGCATCGCTGGCGCTCGGCGTCCTGATCGTGTCGTTGCGCGGCTCGAACATCGATCTGCTGCATGTGCTCTTCGGCACCATCCTGGCGATCGATGCGCCGGCGCTTTATCAGATCGGCGCGATCACCTCGCTGACGCTCGTCGCGCTCGCCGCCATCTACCGGCCGCTGGTTGCCGAATGTTTCGATCCGGGTTTTCTCAGGGCCGTCGGCGGGCGCGGCCCGGCCTATCATGTGCTTTTCCTGCTGCTGGTGGTGCTGAACCTTGTCGCCAGCTTCCAGGCGCTCGGCACGCTGATGGCGGTCGGCCTGATGATGCTACCGGCCGCCATCGCCCAGCTCTGGTCGCGCAGCCTGCCCGTGATGATGTTGATCGCGACCGCGAGCGCCGCCGCCTCCGGCTATCTCGGCCTGATCGCCTCATACCATCTCGAACTTGCCTCCGGCCCGACGATCATCATGACGGCAGCTGTGATCTACGCCTTCTCGATCCTTTTCGCGCCCTCCGGCATCGCCCGGCGCCTCTTTCCCCGCCCGCATCTGAAGGGCTGACCTCAAGGAGACTTCGATGAACCCGCGCAGACTGCTTCTTGCCGCCGCACTTCCCGCGCTGATGGCGCTCTCGGCCGCGCCGGCTTCCGCCGAAACGCTGAAGGTGGTTGCCTCCTTCACCGTGCTTGCCGATGTCGTCAAACAGGTCGGCGGCGACCATGTGCATGTGACGAGCCTGGTCGGACCGAACGGCGACCCCCATGAATTCGAGCCGTCGCCGGCCGATGCGAAGAATTTGAGGGCGGCCGACGTCGCCTTTGTCAGCGGCGAGGGCCTGGAAGGCTGGATGGACCGGCTGATCACCGCCTCGGGCTACAAGGGCAAGCCGGTGACGGTGTCCGAGGGTATCGCCACCCGCGCCATGGAAGAGGATGGCGCCGAAATCACCGACCCGCATGTCTGGAACAGCCCGGTCAACGTCAAGATCTGGGTCGCCAATATCGAGAAGGCGCTGTCTTCAGCCGATCCGGCCGATGCCGCCGCCTTCAAGACCAATGCCGAGCAATACACGAAGACGCTCGATGAACTGAACACCTATGCCCATGCGAAATTCGATGGGATCGCCGACGATCGCCGCAAGGTGCTGACCAGCCACGACGCTTTCGGCTATTTCGGCCGCGAATATAAGATCAGCTTCCTCGCGCCGCTCGGCCTTTCCACCGAAAGCGAAGCTTCGGCCGCCGATGTCGCCAAGCTGATCGACCAGATCAAGAGCGAGCACGTGAAGGCCTATTTCTTCGAGAATTCCAACGATCCGCGCCTCGTCAAGCAGGTGGCCAAGGCCACCGGCGCGGAGCCCGGCGGCGAGCTCTATGTCGAATCTCTCTCCGACGCCAAGGGCCCGGCCCCGACCTATGAGAAGATGTTCCGCTACAATGTCGACCAGCTCGCCGCCGCCATGGCGAAATCGAGCTAAAGGCTGGCCGCTCTGAAAGGGCGTCGCATGAAGCTTTGAATCAAGCGGCGCGCTTCCTACGCTAGAGATTGAGGTCGAAGACCAGGATGCCGGCAAGGCCGCCATCCGTCGAGGAGACGATACGCTCGCCGACCGCCACATGTTCGGGATGGACGAGATAGGCGTCCCGGGCTTCGGCGCTTTCGAAGGTTACGGCAAAACCGTCGACGAAGCCGGCATGCAGGCCTTCGGGCGAAACATTCGGCCCGTATTTGATATCCAATATGCCCGTGATGACCTGTTTTAGCGCGACGATCGCGTCGAATAGCGATTGCTTGTCGTCCATCGTCAGCGCCGTCTTCAGCCGCAGGAACACGCAATGCAGGATCATTATGGTCCTCCCGATTTTCTTGAGAGGAGAATAGCGGCCAAAGCCGCAAGGGCAATGAGATTTATTTTACGTGTCGTTGGCCGAGCGCCGCAGGAGGCCGAGCCTACATCTGGTCGGTCACCGCCATGTCACGATTATAGATCTTGCGGACGAGCTCGCCGGCGTGAGCACGGGCTTCGTCCTTCTGAGCCGGCGTCATCGGCCGGCAGGTGTTCCTGAGGTTGGACCGGTCGAGCACGGTGGCCGCACCTGAATTGGTGATGACGAGATGCCAGCTGCAGGAGGCGACCTTGTCGACGACCACCGCGCCATGGCATCCGGAAGACAGGCAGAAAGCCACGGTCTGCTGTGCGGCATGATCGCCCTTCTGTGCCAGCGCCAGCGCCGTCTGGAATTCCTGGGTCCATCGTTCACAATGCTTCACCCCAGGCACGCAGGCTTTCATGACGGGATGGACGTCACCGGCCCGAAGCGGCGAAACGAAAAAGACTCCGATCGACAGGGCGAGCAGAAGTTTGAGCATCGCAAATTCCTTATATGATAAGCGAGTGGCGCATATTGCCGGCCGCCGGTCAATCGCCATTTCTAGGGAGATCATTGCCGGTGATCACGCCCGTTTCGTCAGCGGAAACCGATCGCGAAGCAGCCGCAGCACCGAGTCCGACGGCATCGGCGGGCCGAAGAGATAGCTCTGCCCGTAGCTGCAGCCCATTTTGGCAAGCTCGATCGCATCCTCATTGGATTCGATTCCCTCGGCCACCACCTTCATCTCGAGCTCGGCCGCCATCGATATCACCGATCGGAGCACGGTTGCCTTCTTGTCGCTGCTGTCGCGCACCAGCGCCTTGTCGAGCTTGATCGTATCGAAGGGGAAGCGGGTGAGATAGGCAAGTGACGAATAGCCGGTGCCGAAATCATCGAGTGCCAGCCCGATGCCGGCTTCCTTGAGCTTCTGCAGAACGAGGCGGGCCTGTTCCGGATTTTCCATCACCATGGATTCCGTCAGTTCCAGCTTGAGCCGCGAGGGCGTGCAATGCGTCTTGGCGAGAACCGAGCGCACATCGTCATAAAGCTCGTTGTTGAGCAGCTGCACACTCGACAGGTTGATCGACACGAAGATTGGCAGTTCGCCGGTCTGGTTCTGCCAGCTCATCAGGTCATTGGTCGCCTGTTCGAGCGCGAACATGCCGAGCGCCCCGATGATGTCGGACGCCTCGGCAAGCGGAATGAATTCCGACGGCGGGATATTGCCGCGTTTCGGATGCTCCCAGCGCATCAGCGCCTCGAAGCCGGCGACCTCGACATCTTCAAGCCGGGCGATCGGCTGGTAGACCATCGACAATTCCCTGCGCTCGATGGCACGGCGCAGGTCTGTTTCGAGCTGCAGCCGGTCGGTGCCGAAGTCGCGGAAAGCCGGCTGGAACGGCTCGACGCGGTTGCCGCCGGCCCGTTTTGCCCGATACATGGCAAGCTCCGCATCACTGAGCAGGCCGCTGGCGCTCTCCTGCCGGTCCACCCAGGAGGCGAGCCCGATCGAGGCCGTCAGGATGATCTCACGATTGGCGAAATTGATCGGCACCATGATCGCCTTGCTCACAGCATCGGCGAAATCGGCGACCTTGGCCGGATCGTGCTCGGAGACCAGGATGAGGCCGAACTGGTCTCCGGCAAGCCGCGCCAGCGTGTCCTGCGGTTTCATCAGACGCCGCAGGCGCCGCGTCAGCGCAATCAGGATGTTGTCGCCGGCGGCAACGCCGAGGGAATCATTGACCAGCTTGTAGCGGTCGATATCGATCACCATCACAGTCGGGCGCAGCGTCTCGCCGCCCGGCGCCAGCGCCAGCACCGACTGCAGCCGGTCGAGGAAGACCTGCCGGTTCGGCAGGCCAGTCAGATTGTCGTGCAGCGCATCATGCAGCAGCCGCTCGACGGAATTCTTCTGCTCGGTGACGTCGACGATCGTGCCGACACAGCGGATGATCTCGCCGTTGGAGCCGAGCACCGGCCGGGCGCGGATCAAGAGCCAATGGAAATGCCCGTCCTCGGCGCGGATGCGGAATTCGTGGTTCAGCCGGCCGCGCCGGTGTTCGAGCAGCACGTCGAGCGTGGCGCGGAAGCGGTCGCGGTCGTCGGGATGCAGCCGCGGCAGCCAGTTGCGCGCCGCCCCATGCATGGTGCCGGGGGAGAGGCCGAGCTTGACCGAGACGTCGGGAATGGTGACGACGCGATCGCGCGCCACATCCCAGTCCCACACCATGTCGCCGGAGCCGGTCAAGGCCAGGGATTGCCGCTCGAGATCGGAAAACAGTCCCTGCTGAAAGGCGCCGCCGGCAAAGGCGTGCTGCATGACGGTGAAGCCGATCAAGAGCACGATCAGCACCAGGCCGCCGCCGAGCGCCGGCTGGATGATGTCGTTGTCCAGCCGTCCGGTCACGGTCAGCCACGCCCCAAACAGCCAGACGAGCGTCAGCGCCCAGGCCGGCACCAGCAGAATGGCGCGATCATAGCGATTGAAGCCGAGATAGATGATGAGCAGCAGGCCGGTCGCCGCCGTCAGCGCAAAGGACAGTCGGGCGATCCCGGCGGCGATCGACGGATCGTAGATCGCCACGCCGAACAGCAGGGCAAGGCCGAGCACCCAGGCGAGCGTGGCGTAGCCGAGATGGGCGTGCCAGCGATTGAGGTTCAGATAGGTAAAGAGGAAGATGACGAAACTCGAGGCGAGCGCAACTTCAGCGCAAGCGCGCCATATTCGCTGGTCGGCCGAGGCGACGCTGATGAGCTTTCCGAGGAAACCGAAGTCGACGCAGATATAGCCGAGCACTGCCCAGGCGAGCGCCGCCGTTGCCGGCAGCATCGAGGTGCCCTTGACGACGAAGAGGATGGTCAGGAACACGGCGAGCAGGCCGGCAATGCCGAGCACGATGCCGCGATAGAGCGTGAAGGCGTTGATCGTATCCTTGTAGGCGTTCGGTTCCCAGAGATAGATCTGCGGCAGTTGCGGCGTCGACAGTTCGGCGACGAAGGTGATGACGGCGCCCGGATTGAGCGTGATGCGGAAGACGTCGGCCTCGTCGCTGGGCTGGCGGTCGAGCGCAAAGCCTTCGCTCGGGGTAATGGCGATAATGCGCTGCGAACCGAGATCCGGCCAGAACAGCTTGGAATTGACCAGACGGAAATGCGGCGCGACGATCACGCGCTCCAACTGTTCCTCCGAGACGTTGGCGAGCGCAAACACCGCCCAGTCGCCCTGGTGGTTCTCCGAGCTCGCCCGGACCTCGATGCGCCGGCGGATGCCGTCGGCGCCGGCGGCCGTGGACACCTGGAAGGCCTCGCCCTGGTTGGCGTAGATCTCGGTCGTCGCCGTCAGGTCGAGCGCGGTATCGTCGCGGGAAATCTTCACCGGTTCGGCCGCCTGGGCAACGCCCGCCGAAAGGGCGAAGACCGCCAGGAAAAGGGCTGCGATCACCGCGATCACTCGTCCGGACGGTGACTTGGGCAGCATGCTGTTTCTGGTCATCGGCTGTCGGTTTTCCTGCCTTTGTACGTATCGGTGGCGAGCCGTGAGAACATCACGTGGTCGTGCCACTGACCGTTGATCTTCAAATATCCGCGCAGATAGCCTTCCCGCTGAAACCCGGCCTTTTCAAGCAGACGCATGCTGCGCGCGTTATCTGGAATACAGGCTGCTTCAATACGGTGCAACTCAAGCCCGGAGAAGATGTAAGGAATAACCAACTGAAGGGCAGCGTACATATGCCCCTGGCCGGCATGGCGTTCGCCCATCCAGTAGCCGATCATGCAGCTTTGTGCCGCACCGCGCCTGATATAGCCGATGGTGATGCCGCCGACGAGCGTCCGGTTTTCCTTGAGGAAGATGAACAGCGGGATCGACTGTCCCGAGGCATATTCCTGCTTGCCGCGAATGACCCGGGCGCGGTAGGCGCCCTCCGTCAGCTCGTCGCGCCGCCAGGTCGGCTCCCAGGGTTCGAGGAACTTGCGGCTTTCGGCGCGCAGCCGGTGCCACTGGTTGAAATCCTGATAGCGCGGCAGGCGCAGGAGATATTTGTCATTCTCCAGCTCCACCGCATCCGGCTGCCGCGACAGAAACCGAAACACCGATTTTGGCATCGATCACTCCCGGCAGACGGACGTCGGCTCAGCTGGCCTGCATCGTCTTCGGCGCCGGGACCGAAAGCGAGGCGATGATGTCTTCCATCGGCGCGAGCTGTTCCAGCGGCCCGATCGCCGAAAGCGTCGGCACCGTATCGTAGAACAGCCGGCCGGCGAGGTCGGTCAGCCGCTCGATGGTGATGCCCTCCAGCCGTTCCATCATCTCCGGATTGGAGATCGGCCGGCCGTAGAGCATCATCTGCCGTGCGATCTGGCCGGCACGCGCGGCCGGGCTTTCCTGGCCCATCAGCAACTGGGCGCGGATCTGGGCGCGGGCGCGTTCGATCTCCTTCTGGTGGATCTCGCTGGCCGACTTGTGCAGCTCGTCGATGATGACAGGCACCAACTCCGGCAGGTTTTCGCCGCCGGTGGCGGCATGGATGCCGAAGATGCCGGTATCGGAAAAGCCCCAGTGGAAGGCATAGACGGAATAACAGAGGCCGCGGAATTCGCGCACTTCCTGGAACAACCTCGAGGACATGCCGCCGCCGAGGATATTGGCGAGGATCTGCGAGCAGTAGAAGTCGCGGGCGTGGTAAGGCTTGCCCTCGAAGCCAAGCAGGATCTGCGCGTCCATCAGGTCGCGCGGCTCGCGCACGCTGCCGCCGACATAACGCGCCGCTTCCATCACCGGCGGTGCCGAAGGCTGCGTCGGCAGGCTGGCGAAACGTTGCTCGACCATGCGCAGGAATTCCTGGTGGTCGACGGCGCCGGTCGCCACCACGAACATCCGGTCGGTCGTGTAGTTGCGGCCGAGATAGGTGCGGATCTGCTGCGGCGTGAAGGAGACGACGGTCTGCGGCGTACCGAGGATCGCGCGCCCGAGCGTCTGGTCGCGATAGGCGGCCTCGGAGAAGCGGTCGAACACGACGTCGTCGGGCGTGTCGTTGGCGGCGTTGATCTCCTGCAGGATCACCTGCTTCTCACGCTCCAGCTCCTCCTCCTCGAAGGCCGATTCCGTCAGGATGTCGGCGAGGATGTCGACGGCGAGCGGCACGTGGTCCTTGAGCACCCGGGCATAATAGGAGGTCGTTTCGGTCGAGGTGGCGGCATTGACCTCGCCGCCGACATCCTCGATCTCCTCGGCAATCTGGCGGGCCGAGCGGCGCGCCGTGCCCTTGAAGGCCATGTGTTCGAGCAGGTGGGCGATGCCGTGCTCATCTTCCGTCTCGTTGCGCGATCCCGATTTGATCCAGACTCCGAGCGCAACGCTTTCCAGGTGCGGCATGGTTTCTGTGACTACTGTCAGCCCGGATTTGAGCCGGGTGCACTCAACTGTCATTGGCTATCTTTCTGCGCCTGCCGTCGTCTCGCTGCGGGCGTGGTTGCCGATGAAGGTCTCAACGGCTTTCAGCTCCGGTTTGATGATCTGGAAACGCTCCTCCCTTTGCATCAGACCAGCAAGCCACGTCGGAAGCGCCGGGTCAATACCGCAGGCCGATTTTACGGCAACCGGGAATTTTGCCGGATGCGCGGTCGCAAGCGTCACCATCGGCGTATTCGGCTTTTCTTTCTTCTTTGCCACGAAGACGCCGATCGCCGAATGCGGATCGAGCAGGTAGCCGGTCTCGGCATGGGTCTTGCGGATCGTCTCGGCCACTTGTTTCTCGCTGGCGCGACCGGCGCGGAAATCGCGGCGGATGGCCTTCAGCGCCTGGCTGCCGATCTCGAAACCGTTGGATTGCTTGAGGCTTTCCATTGCCGCACGCACCTTCGAGGCGTCGCGCCCATAGGCTTCGAACAGCAGCCGCTCGAAGTTCGAGGAGATCTGGATGTCCATCGACGGCGAGCTCGTCGCCTTGACCGCCTTCATGTCGTAGCGGCCGGTCTTCAGCGTCCTCGTCAGGATGTCGTTCTCATTGGTGGCGATGACCAGCCGGTCGATCGGCAGGCCCATGCGCTTGGCGCAGTAGCCGGCGAAAATATCGCCGAAATTGCCTGTGGGCACCGTGAACGAGATCTTCCGGTCGGGGCCGCCGAGGGCCACCGCCGTCGTGAAATAATAGACGATCTGGGCCATGATGCGCGCCCAGTTGATCGAGTTGACGCCGGAAAGACGGACCTTGTCGCGGAAGGCGGCGTCGTTGAACATCGCCTTGACGAGGTTCTGGCAGTCGTCGAAATTACCCTCGACGGCAAGCGCATGCACATTCGATGCCGTCGATGTCGTCATCTGCCGCTGCTGCACCGGCGAGACCTTGCCGTGCGGGAAGAGGATGAAGATATCGGTGCGCTCGCGCCCGGCAAAGGCGTCGATCGCCGCCCCGCCGGTATCGCCCGAGGTGGCGCCGACGATCGTCGCCCGCTCGCCGCGCTTTTCCAGCGCATAATCCATCAGCCGCGCCAGCAGCTGCATCGCCACGTCCTTGAAGGCGAGCGTCGTACCGTGGAACAGTTCCATGACGAAGCTGTTCGGCCCGGTCTGGACGAGCGGAGCGATCGCCAGATGGCGGAAAGTGCCGTAGGCCTCGTCGATCATTGCCCGGAAGGTCGCCTCGGGGATCTCGCCATTGGTGAAGGGCGAGAGAATGGTGAAGGCGATCTCCTGATAGGTCTTGCCCCTGAGCGCACGGATCTCCTTCTTGGAGAAGTGCGGCCATTCACGGGGAACGTAGAGCCCGCCGTCGCGCGCCAGCCCGGTCAAGAGGGCGTCGCAAAAGCCGAGGGAAGGGGCCTCGCCGCGGGTCGAGATATAGTCCACGTTCATCATCCTTGATCTATCGCTGAAAGACATCGGGCCGGGCGCGGCCATGGGCTTGCCTTGCCGGAAACCGAGAAGGCGTGGCCCTGCGGACATACGATCGCCGTTATCTTGTTGAAGTTGCCCGCATCCGGCGGCGAAAAGTGCATCAAAACGGCGCGTACCCAATCGATTTTTATTTGAGCCGCTGATATAGACCATCGCAAACCGTCGTGAAAGGCCTCACGCAAAAGACATGGGGCCGCCAAGAAACGCTTGTGCAAGGGGTGGAATATCGTGCTCGGCAAGGTCTCGCGTCTCATCGTCTCCGCTTCTCTTGTCGGCCTGCTCGCCGGCTGCAATTCGCTCGGCATCGGCGGCGACAGCAAACCGGAGGCTGCGCCCGCCCAGCCGAACGGCAACGCCCAGATCATGCCGCTGGCACCCGCCAACCCCTCCTCGAACAATCCTTCGATCGGCACGGCCAAGACCGCGCAGGGCACGACTGCCCCGGTCGTCCAGGGCGCCTGCCCGCAGATCTTCATGCGGGATCAGGATGCGATCTTCCGCACTTATGCCAAGGGCAAGAAGGACGATCCGCAGCAGATCGCCGTCCAGGCCTCCTTCGGCGATTACACCCGCCAATGCATGCTGAACGACACCAATCTGACGATGACGGTCGTCGCCCAGCTGCGCCTGATCACCGGCCCCGCCGGCGCTCCCGGCCCGGTGACGCTGCCGATTCGCGTCAGCGTGCTCGACGGCGAAAACGTGCTCTACTCCGAGGTCACTAAATTCCCGACTGAAATCCCGGCGGGCTCGCCGGGCACGCAGGTCATCTTCCGCAAGGAAGGCATCAAGATGCCCGTCGGCGCCGGCGCCCTGGTGCGCGTCAACGTCGGCTTCGACACCCAGCCGGTCAAGAGCAAGAAGAGCAGCTAGATTTTGCATTCGCACGAGCTTCGGCAGGAGCGCCCCTCACAAGCCTCGGTAATAGCGACGTCTTAAAAGCTGCGCCGCCGATGCGTTTGGCAACATCGCCAACCCCACATTCCGTCATCTGGGCTTGACCTGGCTTGACCCTGGGATCCACGACCCGGCATTAGGCTTCTGTGATTTTCCTGCAGTTGGATGCCGTGCCTTTCCACGCCGTGCCCGCCGCATGGATCCCAGGGTCAAGCCCTGGGATGACGGAGGAGAGGTGGTGCCGCGATCGATAACTCCGCGGCGTGGAGAGAGGTGGTGCCGGATGCATTAGTCCGCCGGCGCATCAGAGGTGGTGTCTGGGCTCATCGGCACAGCTACGGCGATGAAGCGACGCCAGATCCGGCGCCCACAAGCTTCGGCGAAAGCGACGTGTCACAAGCTGCTTCGGCGGTACGTTTGGCAGGAGCGTCCTTCACAAACCTCGGCAATAGCGACGTCTCAAAAGCTGCGCCGCCGATGCGTTTGGCGAGAACGCCAACCCCACACTCCGTCATCCGAGGGCTTGACCTGGGATCCACAACCAAGCACCCGGCCTCAATAATGTCCCTGCAGCTGCACTCCATCGCTCCTGACGCCGTGCCCGCCGCATGGATCCCGGGGTCAAGCCGTGGGACGGAGGAGAGGTGGTGCCGGGAGGCATACGCCCGTCGGCGTGGAGGAGGGGTGTGCCGCGACCGCATCGGGCCCAGCAGCCGAGCAAATGGCCGAGGCCTTAAAGCACGCCTTCCCAGGCGGCCAGCGCGGCAACGACGCCCGGCAGGTCGTTCATGCGTGAGATCACCGTCTCGGCGCCGGCATCGGTCAGTTTATCGGCATGGGCGGGGTAGCTGTGCGAGGCGCCGGTAAAGCCGATGACGCGCATGCCGGCGGCGCGCGCCGCATGTACGCCGTGAACGGAATCCTCGACCACGACCGTCTTGTCGGGAGTGACGCCCATGCGGCTTGCGCCGTGCAGGAAGATATCCGGCTTCGGCTTGACGCGGTCGGCGCCGAGGTCCTTGGCGGAGAAGATGTTCGGCGCGAAGAGCGGCATCAGGCCGACCTTGCCCAGCATCATGTCGAGCCGCTTCATGCTCGAATTCGAGCAGATGCAGCGCTTCATCGGCAGCCTGGAGACGGCGAATTCGACGCCTGGGATCGCCTTGACGTCATTCGCCAGCCTGATGTCGAGCAGCTTCTCGGACTTGTCGAGCAGAGAGGCCGAAAGCGGGATGCTGGCCTCACGCTCGACCTGCAGCAGGATGTTGTGCCAGGTCATGCCGGCGAAACGCTCGCCCATTTCCTCGACGCCGATCGGATATCCGGCCTCCGTCAAAAGCGCGGATTCAACTTCGGCCGCGATGATTTCGGAATCGACGAGAACGCCGTCGCAATCGAAGATGATTAGGTCGAAGCCGTCCATTGTTCACGCCTTGCTGGAAATCTGGTCTTGTCCGGGATGCTGCGGCTTTACACGATGGCCGGCCAAAGCTCAACCTGATCTCAAGCATGGCTGCGATGCGGCAGGCGACCGGCTCCGTAAAGCCGCTTCCACCCGGATGACCAGAAGCTCGTTCAGGACGCTCCGGGCTGTCCCGCCACTTCGTAGCGCGCCCGGCTCAGGCTGACCAAACTGGCTGCGGCTGCGCAGCCGCCCGATATGACCACCGCAAAGTCGAGTGCCGTCGACAACGGCAATGTTGCAAATAGGATTGACATGGAGATCCCGCCCAGGGTTTGGCCGAGAAGCCGCGCGGTGCCCTGCATGGCGCCGGCCGCACCGCTTCTGGCTTTCGGTGCCGAAAGAAGGAGAATGCGGTTGTTCGGCGTCTGGAACAATCCGAAACCGAGGCCGGCGACCACGGTGCCGACGACAAAGGCGGTACCGCGCGGATCGGGCGGCGTCAGGCCGGCCACCAGCAGACCAAGCGCCAACAGCGCCCCGCCGATGGCGCAAAGCCATGCCGTCTTGACGCGATTTGCCAGGCGTCCGGAGACCGGCGCAATGACAGCAGTCGCGGCCGGCCAGGCCATCATGTAGAGACCGGCCAGAACCGGCGTCATGTGCAGCCTGTGCTGCAGGTAGAAAGGGAGCGCGATGGTGCCCAGCATCTGACCGCAGAAGCAGAAAATCGAGGCAATGACCGATACGCGGAATGCCGGTGCGGCCAGGAGATCGGTCGGAATGAGCGGGACGTCACTGTTCCGTTCGAGGCGCAGCAGGCTGAACAGGCAGGCGAGCGACGCCACGATGAGGGCGGCGCCGCTGACCGGCGCGGTCGCAATCCGATCGGCGCCTGAAAAGAACAGGATGAACATCGCTGTATTGGCCAGCAACACCTTCGCATTCAGCTTCCGCTTCGCGCCTTCGACCTGCCCCAGCAGGCCGCCGCCGAAGAGAACGATCATGCCTAGCGGTATGTTGACCGCAAACAGCCAGGGCCAGCTCGTAACGGAAAGGATGGCGCCGGCAAGGCCCGGGCCCGCCGCGGAGGAAATGGCGATGATCATGGCATTGACGCCGATGATCGGACCCAGCATGTGCTGCGGCAGGGCCTGGCGCAGGTTCATCATCGCGAGGGCCATGATCGCGCCCGCGCCAAGGCCCTGCGCGAAACGAGCAAGGATCAGCACGGGCAGATCGCTCGCCAAGGCGCAGGCTGCTGACGCCGCGGTAAACAGCGCGACGCCGATCAGGAAGACCCTGCGCGCGCCGTAGATCTCGCCGAGCGCCCCGCAGGGAAGAATGGCGACGAGCACGGCCAGCTGATAGGCGGAGACGACCCATACGGTGCTATCCGCTTGCGCGTGCAGCGAAAGCGCGATCGAAGGCAAGGCGACATTGGCGATCGCCCCATCCAGAACGACGAGAACAATTGCCAGAAGCAGGAGGGCGACAGCCAGGTACCGTCGGGGTGACGCCAGGCCATCTTGAGCGATCGGGGGGGTGCAGGTGAGGGACATGGAAACTCCGGGATGCTTATGGGATGGCCGATTCATTAGCCCTCGTCGATCTCCTGCGCCAGACGCAACTGAAGCAATTGACCGTTGCATGCAGCGCCATGCCTGATAGAATAGCGCCATGTCCGATCTCGATTTCAATCTTCTGGTGGCACTGGATGCGTTGCTGCGCGAGCAGAGCGTATCGGCCGCCGCTCGCCGGCTTGGCCTCAGTACATCGGCCATGAGCCGGACGCTGTCGCGCTTGCGGGCGGCACTCGGCGATCCGATCCTGGTGCCAGCCGGGCGCGGCATGGTCGCCACACCGCATGCCCTGGCGATTGCCGAAGAGGTGCAGGTGTTGAAGGACGCCGTGAAAGCGGTGCTGAGTCCGCCATCGACCGTGGAAATCCGGGAAGTGCGGCGCGACTTCACCATCCGTGCCAATGAGGCCTTCGTGCTTCTCTACGCCGCCGATCTCAGCGCCGCCGTGACTAACGCCGCACCGGGGATAAGGCTTCGTTTTGCGCCACGATCGGACAAGGACGTTCAGGCTTTGCGGGACGCGGCAATCGATTTGGATATCGGTGTCTTGCCGCGCGACGGCGGGGAGCTGCGTTGCCAGAGCCTTTTCGAGGACCGGTTCGTCGGTGTCGCAAGGGCGGGGCATCCGATCTTCGATGCAGGGCTAACGGCTGCGGGCTATGCCGCCTGTGGTCATGTGGTCTTCTCGCCGCAAGCGGACTATGCCGGTCCCGTCGACAGGGCGCTCGCCGAGCTGGACCTTTACCGGGATGTCAGGCTGATCGTCCCGAGTTTCCCGGCGGTGATCGCCGTTGCAGCGGCTTCCGATCTGATCGGCTCTATCCCGAAGTCCTATTGCAAGTCTTCCCCGGTCAGCGGGATCAGGACCTTTGACCTGCCAGTCGCCGTGCCGGTTTTCAACATCGTCCAGGCCTGGCACCCTCGCATGGATGCAGATCCCGCCCATCGCTGGTTGCGGGCGCTGATTTTCGAGACTTTCCACAACGCCATGAACTGAGGAAGCGAGGCACGCCGCAGGCTGCGCCGAAGCTGTCGAACGCAGCTTGAATCGGGAAACGAGCTCACGCAGCTTTGCAGCTCCACAGGTTGTAGCGGTCTCGCTCGATGGATGAATGCTCTGTGTTGGCGGCGGGGAGGACCGACATTGAGCGCCGGTCCGCAATGGCG
The DNA here is from genome assembly GCF_057784555.1 of Rhizobium sp. CNPSo 3670. Taxonomy (NCBI): domain Bacteria; kingdom Pseudomonadati; phylum Pseudomonadota; class Alphaproteobacteria; order Hyphomicrobiales; family Rhizobiaceae; genus Rhizobium; species Rhizobium sp. CNPSo 3670. The sequence continues at coordinate 19,101 of NZ_JBXSOL010000031.1, read as the reverse complement.
GCAAGGCACGGCTCACCTTGTTCAAGAGAGGTGAGCCCACTTACCTTATTGTTGCGGCAAGATGATCTTCTGAGTGGTCGTGCCTTTCACCGGCTTCTCGCCGGGAACATGCGACATCGTACGCGTTGTGCTTTGCAAGCTGTCGCCGTCCGTGCTGGTCTTAGTGCGCGACTTGCTGAACGTGCCCTGGTCGACCGCCTGGGCCTTGGTCTGGGCCTTCAGCTTGTCGCCATTGTCATTGATGTGGGTCTTGCTTTGCGCCTTTCCGTCGACCGTCGCGGCACTTCCGCCGGATCCGATCGACGATGTCGTGCCGCCGTCAGTCTGGCAGGCGCCGGCCGTCCCGACGGAGCTCGCGGATGTGCCGCCGACAGCAGCGCTTCCCGCCGTTCCCACGGTTCCTGCGGCGTTACACTCTTCTGCAAGAACGGCCGGGCTCGATGCGAGCAGTGCGATCGAGGCGGCAGCGATAAGATTGATAGGTTTCATTGCCATCTCCTATTTTTGCGGTTTCGTCACCGAACAGGTTCCATCGGAGCGTTTGGTGATGACGGTGCCGTCGGGCCGGGTAACGCTGGCGGTCGAATAGCTGTCGACGCTTCCCGAACTCGACGAGGATCCGGCGGAGGCCGATGACGAGGTGGAGCCGGCCGAACCGCTCCCCGTCGTGGTCGACGAGGACACATGCCCGTTGCCGGCGGTGACGGTAGTGGACATGTCGCCCGCCTGGGACTGGACGACGGTGCACGTCGTTCCGTCGTCGAGCTTGATCTCCTCGGCCATGGCCTGCCCGCCGATCGCCACGAGCGATGCCGTCAATGCGATTGTCGGAAATCTGGTCATTGCTTTCATCTCCAAAGGTTTTGGCCGGCGCCATCAAGGCGCCGGCCGACATCGTCAGCAACCTTTAGTGCCAGCGGCGTCCTTCTTGACCTGGCCCGGTGCGCAGCCTTTCTTGCCTTTGTTGTCGTGCGAAGAGCCTGCAGCACTGCTGCCGGTGCCGACAGTACTGCCGGTCTTGTCTCCATCCGCCGACGATGCGCCGGTTCCGACACTCGAAGCGGAATTGGCATCGCCCGAACCTGCGGCGCTACCGCCGGTTCCCACGCTGCTGCTGGACGTGCCGCCGCCGGCCGATGAACCGCCGGTGCCGAGCGTCGAAGCAGAGCCCGAGCCGGACCCCGAACCAGCAGCGCTACCGCCGGTGCCGACGGAACTGCTGGATGTGCCGCCGCCAGCCGACGAGCCGCCGGTGCCGAGGGTCGAGGACGAGCCGGAATTGCAGTTGGTCGTGCCGGCCGGGCAGGTGCCCCCGGCAGAGCTGCCACCAGTACCGACGGTGCTGCTCGCAGTTCCGCCGCCTGCCGACGAACCGCCGGTTCCGACCGTGCTTGACGATTGGGCGTAGCCGGACGCCGCCGTGCCGGCCAGAAGGGCCGCTGCCAATGCCAGATGTGTTACCTTCATCATAGGATATTCCTCCGTTTGTTCTTGAAGCGCTTTCGCATCCGGAGTGGATGGATAGCTCCATGGCAAACTTCGGTTAAACCTCACTGTTCCTCTCTTAAGCCCTCGGTCGGATAAAACCCCGACTTTGGTCTGATCCCGATCGCGATCGGCTGGCGGCGAAGAAATTAGCAATGCTGTTCTGCAGCGGCGCGACACGAGCACCGTTGCCTGTCCAAGGGCTTGATCCTACTATGGGCGACAAGAGGAGAGGGACCATGAGGCTGTCAGCTCTTTTTCAATCAGCGGCGGCCGCAGCGCTGCTATTTGCCTTCACGTCCGCCGATGCCACCGCCAAGGGCGGCAAGCACCACAATCACAAGAGCTGTGCGCAGCTGCAGGCGATGATGGATCATGGTTTGACCGGCGGAAAACATGCCGGCGACGGGCCTGAAAGGAAGGCAAAGATCGAAAAGAAGATGCGGAAAAAAGGCTGCTAGCTTGATGGCTTCGCGCGCCGGCAAAGGACGCCGGATGGAGCCCGCACTCGTGCCGAATGCGAGCGTGGCTCGACCGGAGCGGGCGCGCAGGGGCGGCAACTCAAGCGAGGCGAGTGGGAAATCGATGAAATTCGGTTGATCGGCAACCAGCTACATTGCCAGGACTACCTTTGGACTTTTCGTGCACTAGATGGCGCTCCGGGAAGATGAAACCACCGCCGCCGTGGGAGGGACGCGGCATGCCCGAAAGTGAACGAAGAGGAAGACTGTATGACGATCGAGGATATCATTGAAACCCTGGAAAGGACGGATATGCCCGACGGCCGGATCGACGCCTTCATCACCTGCGCCTTTATGCTGAAGCAGTTCCGGCCGGCCGAGCCGAAGGATTTCAACGGCCCTCGCGACTACCTGCCGAGCAGCATCAGGTCTGAGCACGGCTTCCTGATGGCGCGGCCGTTCACCCATGACGTGAATCACGCAATCGATCTATGCCGGGAAATTCGGCCGGATGCGATCTGGCACCTCGCCCGCGCCCGACAGACGCCGGATGATCCGCTTTACGGTGCTCAACTGCGTGAAACGGCGGAAGGCCAAAGCGTCCTGGGTGAAGCCGAGAGCAATCACGCGGCGTTGGCGCTGACGCTGGCGGCGCTGCGGGCGCATGTGCGGCAGGAAGGTGAAAAGACCGCAAGGGCATAATGGAGCACCGTCCGCAACTTCGTGGCAGGTTTTTGCAGATCTGCAGCCAGTCTATCCAGCCGGAAAAAGCAATAGAAATTGCCGCTCGCCTTCCGGGGTAAAGAGGATCGAGCGGCTTTCCGTCGTTCGCCGCGCCCAGCCCCTGTCGAGGAAACTTGAAAGCAGCGCCTTGCCAAGGCTGCCGGCCAGATGGGCGCGCCTTTCGCTCCAGTCGAGGCAGAAGCGGCAGAGCGGCCGGCGCGAGGATCTGAGATTGCCGACGTCGATGCCGATGCGGGCGAGATCGCTCTCGCCCTTATCAGTCAGCGCAAGACCCTCTCCGACCGCCTCGATCGCGCCTGAGGCAATCAGGTTGTCGAGCATGCGCACGCCGTAATCGCCGGCGAGATGATCGTAGCAGATGCGCGCCTTGCGCAGCGCCGGCTCCTTCGGACCGGGCCGGTGGCGCAGATGCCCGCGGCCGGCGGCAAAGCCCATCATGCTTTCGATCAGCCGGGCGACAGCCTCGTCGGCCAGCGTGAAATAGCGGTGGCGCCCCTGCTTGCGCTGGGCGATCAGGCCGCCGGCTTCGAGCTTGGCCAGATGGGTGCTTGCCGTCTGCACGGTGATGCCGCCGACGCCGGCAAGCTCGGTCGCCGTCAGCGCCCGCCCGCCGGTCAGCGCCGCCAGCATATTGGCCCGCGCCGGATCGCCGATCAACGCGCCGATCTGCGCAATATCAGGACCTTCCTTCATACTTCGATCGTAACCGAAGCATCGCCGTCCGGCAATGTGCGAAAACGGGAAGCACAAAGGAGAACCCGATGATCACCTGCTTTATCCGTTATGAGATCGACCCCTTCAGGAAGGAAGCCTTTGCCGAATATGCCGAGAATTGGGGCCAGGCGATTCCTCGCAACGGCGCCGATCTGATCGGCTATTTCGCCCCGCATGAGGGCTCGGCGACGACGGCCTACGGCGTCTACAACATCGAAAGCCTCGCCGCCTACGAAGCCTATCGCGCCAGGCTGGCCGCCGACCCACTCGGCCGCGAGAATTACGAATTTGCCAGACGCGAACGCTTCATCCTCAAGGAGGACCGCATCTTCCTGAAAAACGTCTCCGCTCCCCACGCCAAGCTGGTGCTGCCATGATCGCCGTCATCTTCGAAGTCGTGCCCTATATGGGCGAACGCCACAAATATCTCGACCTCGCCGGCGGGCTGCGCGCCGAGCTCGAAACCATCGACGGCTTCATCTCGATCGAACGGTTCGAAAGCCTCACCAATCGCGGCAAGCTGCTGTCACTGTCCTTCTTCCGCGACGAGGCGGCGGTCAAGGAATGGCGCAATCGCGAGGGCCACCGGGCCGCCCAGCAGGCCGGCCGCGGCGGCGTCTTCGCCGATTACCGCCTGCGGATCGCCAGTGTCGTGCGTGATTACGGCATGTTCGAACGCGACGAGGCGCCGGCCGACAGCCGCAAAGTCCATGATGCGGCATGATGCAGAGCCGCTCCGGGCGGGCCACCGGCGCCCTGAAAGTTGCTTATCTATGGCCTCTTGGCAGTCACGCAACTGGCGCGCGCGTGACAGCAAATTATATCCGTCAGTCGATGAAGAAAATGCTATCTACGGTCTTCATCTGAAACCAGACCGGAAACCGAACTGTGTGGACTTCAAGGATCGTTAAATTTGCTTGGACGGCTATATTTTCCTTTATCTTCATTGTCTTGGCATTTTACGTCATCTCGATGATTGTCATTTTTATCCAATATCCTGATCGCATTGGAGTTACATTCCCCGAGCGAGCAATCTCAGATGCTGCTGGTTTGATCAACGGCAATCCAAATGAAATTGACGGTAAGTGTCGCAAAAATGGTAGTTATTTTGAGAAGAAAGTTAGTTGCGAGATGAGAAGAACTAAAGGTAATAAAATAACGGATACTATATCATTGGAATATGAGCTGATGTTTGACTCGATACTGAGTTTTTCTGATGTGAGGGAAAATCTGGAATAAAAAGATCACAGATGCCCTCGGTCCGATGGGACCTGCGCCCGGTTACCCGGCAGCCACAATAAATTCCCGAAATCGGCCATCGCTTCAGGCTTTGGTAACTAAGTTGGGTAACCATAACGGAGAGTTAAGCGTAAAGCGTATGAGTGAGTATCAGAATGGCGTCAGTTTTTCCGCTTGCCGACCTCAAGGCTTCCGTCAAGGCGGACTCCTGGGTTGACACGATCATCAAGGGCGACTGCGTGAGCGCCCTTGAAGCCTTGCCCAACCACTCCGTTGATGTGATCTTCGCCGACCCTCCGTATAATCTTCAGCTCGGCGGAACGCTGCACCGTCCCGACCAGTCGCTGGTCGATGCGGTCGACGACGAATGGGATCAGTTCGCCTCCTTCGAAGCCTATGACGCCTTCACCCGCGCCTGGCTGCTCGCCTGCCGCCGGGTGCTGAAGCCGACGGGCTCGATCTGGGTGATCGGCTCCTACCACAATATTTTCCGCGTCGGCGCCACGTTGCAGGATCTGAATTTCTGGATCCTGAACGACATCATCTGGCGCAAGACCAATCCGATGCCGAATTTCAAGGGCCGCCGTTTCCAGAACGCCCATGAGACGATGATCTGGGCGAGCCCCAATGCCAAGGCCAAGGGCTACACCTTCAACTACGATGCGATGAAGGCGGCCAATGACGACGTGCAGATGCGCTCGGACTGGCTGTTCCCGATCTGCAATGGCAGCGAACGGCTGAAGGGCGAGAATGGCAAGAAGGTGCATCCGACGCAGAAGCCGGAAGCGCTGCTTGCCCGCGTCATCATGGCCTCGACCAAGCCAGGCGATATCGTGCTCGATCCCTTCTTCGGTTCGGGAACAACAGGCGCCGTCGCCAAGCGCCTCGGCCGTCACTTTGTCGGTATCGAGCGGGAGCAGGATTATATCGATGCGGCTTCGGCCCGCATTGCCGCCGTCGAGCCGCTGGGGAAGGCGGAACTGACGGTCATGACCGGCAAGAAGGCCGAAGTGCGCGTTGCCTTCAACGTGCTTGTCGAAAGCGGCCTGATCAAGCCCGGCCAGGTGCTGACCGATGCGAAGCGCCGCTACAGCGCCATCGTTCGCGCCGACGGCACCGTTGCCTCCGGCGGCGAGGCCGGCTCCATTCATCGTCTCGGCGCCAAGGTGCAGGGTCTCGATGCATGCAACGGATGGACCTTCTGGCATTTCGAAGACGGGCAGTCCCTGCGCCCGATCGACGATTTGAGGTCCGTCATCCGCAGTGATCTGGCAAAGGTGGATTGAGCAGCGCCCCAGATCCCGATGATTTTAGGCCAGATTGGCCTAAAATCTGAATCCGGATCTACGTCAGAAAACTAGAGCATGATGTCGTCCGAAAACCGCTTACACTTTTCGGCATCATGCTCTGGGGATCGAAATACCTTCTTCCGGTTTCCTCCAGTTGCGGAAGAAGACCAAGGCGCCCGGGGCTCGAGCCTCGGGCGTCTTCTATTTCAGCGTCCGGATTGCCTCGTCAAAACGCCTTGTAATCGGTGACCTCGACGCGCGTGATGCGGCCGTCTTCATTGAAGGTGATCGTCTCCTCGCCCTCGCGCAGCAGCGGCTTGCCGATCCGGCTGTGGGTGGCGCGGAGCGACCAGACGGCGCGGCCGGAGAGGGGCGTCAGGTTTTCCACCAGCGAATTCTCGGCCGTCTGATCGGGGTAATCGTCGAAATAGCGCCGGAAGGCGGCCATGATCTCGGTGCGCCCGGCAAGGCTGCCGACGCCGTTCGAGATATAGGTCGCGTCCTCGGCGAAATAGTCCTCGATTGTGGGAAAATCCAGCGCGTTGATGGCGGCGTGGAAGCGTTCGATTTCTTCTGCCGGGTCGAAGGCCATGGGTCTCAGACCCTCACGCCATGGGCGGCGAGATCGCTGCGCAGTTTATCCGCGCCCGAAAACAGCACTGCGTTCCAGCCGAAAGCCTTGGCGCCTTCGACATTGGCCGGCGCGTCGTCGATGAAGATCGTCGCGGCGGGGTCGAGGCCGAAGCTCTTCGTATGCGTCTCGTAGATCGCGATGTCAGGCTTGATGAGGCCGACATCGCCGGAAACGGTGACGCCGCGCGGTTTCGTCAGGAAGGGGAAACGCACCTGCGCCTCGCGAAACGTGTCGGAGGCGAAGTTGGTGAGCATCGTCACGTCACGGCCCTCCTCGATCAGTCCCTCCATGATCGCGACGCTCTCCTCATAGGCGTGCGGCACCATCTCGTGCCAGTATTTGCGAAAGGCGCGGATATGCTCCTCGCGCGTCGGATGCGCTTCGATCAGCAGCGCTTCGGCCTCCGCCCAGGTGCGGCCGCGGTCCTGCTCGACGTTCCAGTCATGGGTGCAGATATTGGCGAAGAACCAGTTGCGCTCGGCCTCGTCGGGAATGAGGCGGGCGAAAGGAAGATTGGGATCGTAATGAATGAGGACTTTGCCGATATCGAAAACGATATGCTTTATTTCGGTGGTCATGTTTATGCCCTGGATGTTTTGAATGCGAGAGGAATAGCCGCTGCGATCGCTTTTTTCATGACGGTCGGCAAGGCCTGCGCTTCAAGATTTGTAACGGGTTCCCACCATCCGTCATCCATGTCAGGCTTTTGGGCAATCGCCGCCCGCCAGATGGCAAGCCTGAGCTCGAAATGGGTGAAGACATGGGTAACAGTGCCGCTGGCCTGCCATCCGGCGGCGAAAGGAGCGGCCGCCGCCGAGGTTTCGCCGTCGAGCCGCGCCGTCCAGGCCGTCGTCGGCACCTCGGTCATGCCGCCGAGCAGGCCGCTTTCACCGCGCCGCCTGAGCAGGATTTCGCCCTCTCTGGTCACCGCGATAAAGGCCGCGCCATGGCGCACCGGCTTTTCCTTCTTCGCCGCCTTGACCGGAAAGAGCTCGGGATCGGACAATTTCAGCGCCTGGCAGACGTCTCGGAACGGACAGAGCGAACAGGCCGGGCGCTTCGGCGTGCAGATCGTCGCCCCAAGATCCATCATCGCCTGGGCGAAATCGCCCGGCCGGCCCGGCGGCGTCAGCAGCGCCACCTTCGCCTTCATCAGCGGCTTGGCGCCCGGAAGCGGCGTTTCGATCGCATAAAGCCTGGAGATCACCCGCTCGACATTGCCGTCCATGACCGCAGCCTGCCGGTTGAAGGCGATGGCCGCGACGGCCGCTGCCGTATAGTCGCCGATCCCGGGGAGCGATTTCAGATCCTCCTCGGTATCGGGAAAGACGCCGCCATGTTCCCTCGCCACCGCTTCGGCGCATTTCTTCAGATTGCGGGCGCGCGCGTAATAGCCGAGGCCCGCCCAGGCGGCCATCACCTCGTCGTTGTCGGCGGCGGCGAGATCGGTGACGTCAGGCCAGCGCCGGAGAAATTTCTCGAAATAGGGTTTGACCGCCTGCACCGTGGTCTGCTGCAGCATCACCTCGGACAGCCAGACGCGATAGGGATCGGCGCGGACGCCGCGCGCCGCCATGCCGGGCGAAACGCGCCAGGGCAGGTCGCGGTGATGGCGGTCGTACCAGTCGAGGAGGGGCTTTGCCGAGGGGGTGTCGAGTGTGGTGGTCGTCATGATTTGCCGCATTGGGGGGAAGGCCCTATACTTGGCGAAGCAACGCCGCGCGATCAAGTCGGCCGCACCAATTCGGGGCGCCGTCCAAGGGTTTCGATGAGTTATCCACGCAAAGATGTGAAACAGATTTCCGAGCTGGCGAACGGGCTGATCGATCCGGTCCTTGCCCGGCGCGCCGGCATCAACACGGCGCTGCTCGGCTCGTGGAGCGAAATCGCCGGCGAGGATTTTGCCGATTGCACCCGCCCGGAGAAAATCGCCTGGGCTCGCGGCGGCGGCGATGACGGCAACTTCCGCCCCGGCGTGCTGACCATCGCCTGCGAAGGGGCACGCGCGCTCTTCCTCACCCATGCCCAGGGCGAACTCATCCAGCGCATCAACAGCTTCTTCGGCTTCGCCGCCGTCCACCAGATCCGCATCGTCCAGAAACCGGTGTCGCAAGCCGTCCGCCGCTCCCGCACCCCGCCGCCGCTGAAGGGCGAAGCCGCCCGCAAGCTCGAAGGCATGATGGAGGGCATCGAAGGCGACAAGCTGCGGCAGGCGATTGAGCGACTGGGGACTGCGGTGATGGGCAAGCGGGGGAATGGGCGCTGATGAGCGACGCCCATCTTGGCCGGCAACACATTGGGGTGCCACGGCACCGCATGCTTAGTTTTTTGATCCTGCTTCGATACGCTCGCGGGTAACTGCGAATTCCATCCTGCCTGAGATCGAATTGTAAGGCTCACATTCTGTGATCGCATCAGCGATCAACGGGGCAGCCGTTTTTTCCCATTCGGATGGCGGCGTGTGGAAGTTGATGGATAGAAAATCGGCAGATCCGTCCTTGATGACCGCCACAACCATGAAGTCATAGGAGCTCGGCGCGTCCGCGGGTAGCTTCAGACATTTAAGCATCTGGCTGAAAACAATATTCCCGCCGTCTTCAGAGGCGATGCCGCTTGTGACCTTCGTGGCCAATGCGACAGAGACAATGAGTACGGAATAGAGAAAAGCTTTGGTGAAAGAACGCATTCAAATTACCCTCTGAGTAGGCGTCGGCTATACTTCTACAGCAGACTGGAGAAAAATCATGCTAGTCTTGCAGTTGCCCCCTGATATCGAAGCGACTGACTCAGCTTTCGAGGCGTACCGGCCGCAGCAAGAGTTTCTATGCGCGGCAAGCCATCATCGAGCAGCTCGACGACCTCGAAGATATCTATCTTGCTGAAAAGCGCCTCAAAGAGCTTCGGCGGAGCGAGAGCGATACCGTGCCGCTGGCCGAGCTGTTGGCGCGTCATGGGTTGGACGACTGAGTTTCGGAGCAAAACCTCCAATCCTGCAATTTTTGGTCTAGTCGTCTTCCCGCGGTCACAATTCTTTGAAGGAAGTTGCTGATCAGTGCCTTGTGGGCGGCTGTCAGCCGTTATATCGCACAGTCACGCCGTCAATCTCATTTATGGGGAACCCATGCAGATGTCCGAAATGCAACTGACGAAACGCCGCCTCTTGAGCGGAATCGCCATCGCCGCAGCTGCCGCCGTGCTTGTCGCCTGCAACGACAGCAAGGACGCTGCCGATGCTTCGTCTTCCGGCAAGACCATGGCCGACGGCACCAATGTCGATACCATCAAGACGGCGGCCACCACGGCGGGGGACATGCCGCAGTCTGACGGCGATGTCGATATGGCCGAGGTGCTGAAACCCGGCGCGCTGCCGGAAATGGCGCTTGGCAAGGCCGACGCGCCCGTCAAGATCGTCGAATATATGTCGATGACCTGCCCGCATTGCGCCCATTTCCACAACACCACCTTCGACGCCATCAAGCAGAAATACGTCGACACCGGCAAGGTGCAGTTCATCATCCGCGAATTCCCCTTCGATCCGCGTGCGGCGGCGGCCTTCATGCTCGCCCGCTGCAGTTCCTCCAATCCGGAGCAGTTGAGCACGCCGGAACAGTATTTCCCGATGGTTTCGATGCTGTTCAAGCAGCAGCAGGTCTGGGCCGCCGCCGATGACGGCCGCGCTGCACTGCTGCAGATGTCGAAGCTTGCCGGATTTACTGAGGATAGCTTCACGAAATGCTTGACGAACCAGAAGCTTCTGGATGAAGTGAACGCCACGCGGGAAAGGGGATCGAAGGATTTCGGCGTCAACGCCACGCCAACCTTCCTCATCAATGGCAAGCGCTATTCTGGAGACATGCCGGTTGACACCATGTCGAAGCTCATCGACAGCCTCATCTGAACCGGATCGTTCGACCACAACGGGCGACGGCGAAAGCCGTGCGCCCGTTTTTCGTTTTCAGCGCAGTTTGCGGGCGTGGCCCCCTCATCCGCCCTACGGGCACCTTCTCCCCGCTGGGGAGAAGAGGGAATCGAGACGTTGCGGCAAATCCCCTTCGCCCCAGCGGGGAGAAGGTGCCGGCAGGCGGATGAGGGGGCTTCCTGCCGTGGATATCTCCGCATGAAGTTCAACAAGCTGCGCCTGGTCGGCTTCAAATCCTTCGTCGAGCCGACGGAATTCATCATCGAGCGGGGGCTGACCGGCGTCGTCGGCCCGAACGGCTGCGGCAAGTCCAATCTCGTCGAGGCGCTGCGCTGGGTGATGGGCGAGAATTCATACAAGAACATGCGCGCCTCCGGCATGGACGACGTGATCTTTTCCGGCTCCGGCAACCGCCCAGCCCGCAATACCGCCGAGGTGGCCCTCTATCTCGACAATGGCGAGCGGACCGCACCTGCCGCCTTCAACGACAGCGACGAGATCCAGGTCACCCGCCGCATCGAGCGCGAGCAGGGCTCGCTCTATCGCATCAACGGGAAGGAAAGCCGCGCCAAGGATGTGCAGCTGCTGTTTGCCGATGCCTCGACCGGCGCCCGTTCACCCTCGATGGTCGGCCAGGGCCGTATTGGCGAGCTGATCCAGGCAAAGCCGCAGGCCCGCCGCCAGCTCCTGGAAGAAGCGGCCGGCATTTCGGGCCTGCATTCGCGCCGCCATGAGGCCGAGCTGCGTCTGCGCGCTGCCGAAACCAATCTCGAGCGCCTCGACGACGTCACCTCGCAGCTCGAAAGCCAGATCGAGAGCCTGAAGCGCCAGGCGCGCCAGGCCAATCGATTCAAGACGCTGTCGGCCGATATCCGCGCCCGCGAGGCGATGCTGCTGCATATCCGCTGGGTGCAGGCCAAGGAGGCTGAGGCGGAGGCCGACAGCGCTCTGAACCAGGCGACATCAATCGTTGCCGAAAAGGCGCAAGCGCAGATGGAGGCAGCCAAGCAGCAGGGCATCGCCAGCCTGAAGCTGCCGGAACTGCGCGACGGCGAGGCGCGCGCCGCCGCCGCCCTGCAGCGCCTGCAGATCGCCAGGAGCCAGCTGGAGGAGGATGCCGGCCGCATCCTGCGCCGCCGCGACGAACTGACCCGCCGTCTCGCCCAGCTTGCCGAGGATATCCGCCGCGAGGAGCGGCTGGTGGCCGATAATGCCGTCATCCTCGCCAAGCTCGACGCCGAAGAGGCCGAGATTTCGGACATCCTCGCCGATTCCGGCCGTCATGCCGAGGAGACACGCGAAGCCTTCGAAGCGGCGGCGGCAAAACTTGCCGACAGCGAGCGCATCTTCACGCAGCTGACGGCCGAGCGCGCTGAAGCCGCCGCCGGGCGCAACCAGCTGGAGCGCGCCATTCGCGATCTGGCTGACCGCCGCATGCGCCTCGAGCGCCAGATGGACGAAGCAAACGCGGAATTGTCGGCGATCGGCGAGAAGATATCAGGCCTGCCCGATCCGGATGAAAAACGCGCGATGGTCGAGGCCGGCGAAATCGCGCTTGCCGATGCCGATGCCGCCGTCCAGACGGTCGAACAGGCGCTGGCGGCTGCCCGTCAGGCCGAGGCACTGTCGCGCGCGCCGGTCGATCAGGCCCGCTCTGGCCTGAATGCGCTGGAAACCGAAGCCCGCACCATTTCCCGCATGCTCGCCGCCGGTGCCGCGGCCGGCAAGTTCCCGCCGATTGCCGAGGAGCTGAAGGTCGATCGCGGCTTCGAGACGGCGCTCGGTGCAGCACTCGGCGACGATCTGGAATCGCCGCTCGATGCCGAGGCGCCGGCCCATTGGTCTGTCAATGGCGATGGCGCCGGCGATCCGGCGCTTCCCGAAGGCGCCGTGCCGCTGATCGCTCATATCAGCGCGCCATCAGCTCTCACCCGCCGCCTGCGCCAGATCGGCCTGGTCGCCGATGGCGACGCGCGCTCCCTGATGGCGGCGCTGAAGCCCGGCCAGCGGCTGGTGACGAAGGAGGGCGCCGTCTATCGCTGGGACGGCCATGTCACCGGCGCCGATGCCCCGAGCGCTGCCGCGCTGCGCCTTGCCCAGAAGAACCGCCTGGCCGAACTCGAAAGCGAAGCGGCGATCGCCCGTGATGTGCTTGCCGAGGCCGAAGAGCGGCAGGCAGGGGCGGCCGATTCGATCCGCCTCGAGGAGCGGCGGCTGGCCGAGGCCCGCGACATGAGCCGGCTGTCGGCGCGCCATCTGGCCGAAGCGCGCGAGGCGCTGGCTGCGGCCGAGCGGGCTTCCGGCGATCTCATCCGCCGCCGCGACGTCGTCAGCGAGGCTGCGAGCCAGCTGGGCGCGCAATTGGAAGAGATCGGCGTCCAGGAGGAAAACGCCCGAATCGAGCTGGAGGACGCGCCCGATCTCACCGAGATCGACGAGCGCTTGCGCTTCCAGCAGGCGGAAGTGGCGACCGACCGCGGCACGCTCGCCGAGGCCCGCGCCCGTCATGAAAGCCTGGCGAGGGAAAACGAGGCCCGCCAGCGCCGCATCATGGCGATCGGCCAGGAGCGCGAGACCTGGCGCCAGCGGGCGGCAAGCGGCGAGGATCATGTCGCCACACTGCGCGAGCGCGAGGAAGAGGCGCGCGAAGAGGCGGCCGATCTCGAAATGGCGCCTGACGAATTCGACGACAAGCGTCGCGCCCTGCTGAGCGAATTACAGAAGGCCGAGGAGGCGCGCCGCAATGCCGGCGATCTTCTGGCCGAAGCCGAACGCATCCAGCGCGATGCCGATCACAAGGCGGCGACCGCGCTTTCCGAGCTTGCCGAATACCGCGAACGCCGCGGCCGCGCCGAGGAGCGCCTGGTCTCGGCCCGCGAACGTCGGCACGAAAGTGAAGTCCGCATCCGCGAGGCGCTGAACGTGCCGCCGCATGAGGCGCTTCGGCTCGCCGGCCTGCAGCCGATGCAGGCTCTGCCCGATCCGCGCGAGGTCGAGCGCGAGCTGGAGCGGCTGAAGATGGAGCGCGAACGGCTCGGCGCCGTCAACCTGCGCGCCGACGAGGAGCAGAAGGAGCTGAGCGAGAAGCTCGAAGCGCTGATCAAGGAGCGCGACGACGTCATCGACGCGATCCGCAAGCTGCGCGGCGCCATCCAGAGCCTGAACCGCGAGGGCCGCGAGCGCCTGGTCGCCGCCTTCGACGTCGTCAATGGCCAGTTCCAGCGGCTGTTCACCCATCTCTTCGGCGGCGGCACCGCCGAGCTGCAGCTGATCGAATCCGATGATCCGCTGGAGGCCGGCCTCGAAATCCTGGCCCGCCCGCCCGGCAAGAAGCCGCAGACGATGACGCTGCTGTCGGGCGGCGAACAGGCGCTGACTGCAATGGCGCTGATCTTCGCCGTCTTCCTCACCAACCCGGCGCCGATCTGCGTGCTAGACGAGGTGGACGCGCCGCTCGACGACCACAATGTCGAACGCTACTGCAACCTGATGGACGAAATGGCGGCTTCGACCGAGACCCGCTTCGTCATCATCACCCATAATCCCATCACCATGGCCCGCATGAACCGCCTCTTCGGCGTCACCATGGCCGAGCAGGGCGTCTCCACCCTCGTCTCCGTCGACCTGCAGACAGCCGAACGCCTGCGCGAAATTGCCTGAGGTCTTGCGAGGAGGCTGTGCTCCCAGGGTCAAGCCCTCGGATCACCAATGAGAGTTGGTGCGGGGCGCGATGAAGCTACGGCCGGCGCAGAGCCGCAAGCTGCGTCGCCGGTGCGTGGTGAGAACGCCAACCACACTCTCCGTCATCCCAGGGCTTGACCAGGCTTGACCCTGGGATCCATGGCCAAACACAAACACGCGGACTTCTATTTCTCTGCCGTGGGACGCCTTCGCCGTTCACCGACCCGCCATGATCCCTGATCAGTCCGCCGCCGATGCGGCCTGAAAAACCGCGAACTGCGCGGCGAAGGCGCGCTGATAGGCGGGTCGCGCCTCAGCGCGGGCGACATAGGCGGCGAGGCTGGGATAATCGTCGAGGATATTGGATGACTTCAGCCGCAGCAGCACCGACGCCATCAGCAAATCGCCGGCGCTGAATGCGCCGTCGAGCCAGTCGGCGTCGCCGAGATGGGCCGAAAGGCTGTTCAGCCGTTTGCGGATGCTGCCCTCCAGGGAACGCAGGCGCTTCTCATACCAGGGTTCGTCGCGCTCGAGAATCCTGGCGAGGCTGTGCTCGAAGATCGGCGTCTCCACCGTATTGAGCGCAGCAAACATCCAGGCAGTCGCCCGCGCCCGTCCATTGACGTCTTGCGGCAACAGGCCCCCATGACGCTCGGCGATATGAAGGACGATCGCGCCGGATTCGAACAATGTGAGATCGCCTTCCTCATAGGTCGGGATCTGCCCGAATGGCTGGCGCGCCAGGTGCGCCGGCTGCTTCATCGTCTCGAATGAGACGAGGCGGACATCATACGGCTGGCCGGCTTCCTCGAGCGCCCAGCGAACCCGCATGTCGCGCGCCAGCCCACGGCCCCGATCGGGCGAACGTTCAAAGGCGGTAATGGTGATCGTCATCGTTTTCTCCATGGCTTGTCTGCATTGAAGACGTGCGGCCAAACGGGGTTCCGACATTCACCGCCGTCGGGCGTCAGCTTTTTGCAGAAACGGCTGTCTGCAATCGGCGCAGGATCTGCCTCGCCGCATTTCGAGAGGGTCGTTTCGACGACGAGGCGATTGCTCACTGGTCGGTCGGGACTCGCGCTCGAGACGGAATTCGTACAAATCGCGTGCAATTTTCCCGCATTCGGCGATAAACACCAAAAAAGGTCGGCTGTCTTGCGGTCCCTACCCCATTTGGGTGATGCTCTTTTCTCTGACTTGCATTAGAAGTTGTTTCAACGCAACCTGATGACTTTGCTGAAGAGCGGGGCGGTCAAAGTTGCGGATTTGTCGAATTTGCGATGCGCTTTTCAGGTAGAGGGCAAGGACCTGGAAGCTGTTTGAGCAATCCCTGGAAATGCGAAGCGTCTCTTGAGGAGTTGCGGAAAACAAGGATCAGGGCGGTTCCATGAATCGCCCTGGGTTGAGGGACCCCCCGTCCGGTTTTCCTGGCCGGACGGAAACAAGGCTTTGCGGGACATTGTTGCAGTCCCGCAAAGCTTTTTTTATGCCTTCTTCAGGCGGGGTTACATGGCTTTCAGCCGCCAGTGACTGTGAAAATATTGTGCGACGCAGCATTTTCGCCGCATTTGTCGATTTTCATTTCAACTCCAAGGCATTAAGCTGATTTCCCAGACGCTGGCGGTGTTTGTTAAACTTCTCCTTCGTCATGCTCGGGCTTGTCCCGAGCATCTGCAGCCAGTCGATCTGGAGCAGATCCTCGGCACAAGGCCGAGGATGACGGCGAGGGGAGCAAGACATGTCAGCAAACTGAGGGATCACGCTGATCCTTTTGTGGTGTTGGGGGGAAGATGACCAAGTGGGTCTATAGGTTCGGCGACGGACAGGCTGAGGGTGGCGCGCGCGACCATGAGATTCTCGGCGGCAAAGGCGCCAACCTCGCTGAAATGTGCGCTCTCGGGCTTCCCGTCCCGCCGGGGCTGACGATCGTCAGCAGCGCCTGCAACACTTATTACACGAATGGCGGCCATATCGACGACCGGCTGAAGGCCGAGGTGCGCGCCGGCATAGCTGCGATCGAGGCCATCACCGGCCGCCATTTCGGATCCACCAGCCAGCCGCTGCTGCTCTCCGTGCGCTCCGGCGCTCGCGTCTCCATGCCCGGCATGATGGACACGGTGCTGAACCTCGGCCTCAACGACGAGACGGTGCAGGCGCTCGGCCACGATGCCGGCGATGCGCGTTTTGCCTGGGACAGCTACCGCCGCTTCATCCAGATGTATGCCGACGTCGTCATGGGGCTTGGGAACGACGCCTTCGAGGAGATTCTCGAAGACGAGAAGGCCAAGCTCGGCCACGAACTCGATACCGAGCTCAGCGCCACCGAATGGCAGCATATCGTCTCGCTCTACAAGAGGCTGATCGAGGAGGAGCTCGATCGGGAATTCCCGCAGAATCCGGAAGTCCAGCTCTGGGGCGCGGTTGGCGCGGTCTTTTCCAGCTGGATGAGCGCGCGCGCCGTCACCTATCGCCAGCTGCACAATATCCCCGAAGGCTGGGGCACGGCGGTCAATATCCAGGCCATGGTTTTCGGCAATCTCGGCAATAGCTCGGCCACCGGCGTCGCCTTCACCCGCAACCCCTCGACCGGCGAGAAGGCGCTCTACGGCGAATTCCTCGTCAATGCGCAAGGCGAGGATGTCGTTGCCGGCATCCGCACGCCGCACAGCATCACCGAGGAGGGGCGGCTTTCCTCCGGCTCCGACAAGCCCTCGATGGAAAAGCTGATGCCGGAGGCCTTCCGCGAGCTCACCCGCATCTGCAGCGAGCTCGAGATGCATTACCGCGATATGCAGGATATCGAATTCACCATCGAGCGCGGCAAGCTGTGGATGCTGCAGACACGCGCGGGCAAGCGGTCGACCCGGGCGGCGATGAAGATCGCCGTCGACATGGTCGATGAGAAAGTGATTACCGAGGCGGAGGCGGTGCTGCGCATCGAACCCTCCAGCCTCGATCAGCTCCTGCATCCGACGATCGATCCGCGCGTCAACCGCCAGGTGATCGGCACCGGCCTGCCGGCCTCGCCGGGGGCCGCGACCGGCGCCATCGTCTTCACCGCGGAAGAGGCGGTGGAGGCGGAAGCCGAGGGCCGCAAGGTCATTCTGCTTAGGGTCGAGACCAGCCCGGAGGATATTCACGGCATGCATGCGGCCGAAGGCATCCTGACGACGCGCGGCGGCATGACCAGCCATGCGGCGGTCGTCGCCCGCGGCATGGGCATTCCCTGCGTCGTCGGCGCCGGCACCATGCGCATCGATCAACGCAACGAACGGCTGCTCGGCATCGGCGTCACCCTGAAGAAGGGCGACATCATCACCATCGACGGCTCGGCCGGCCAGGTGCTGAAGGGCGAGGTGCCGATGATCCAGCCGGAGCTGTCGGGCGATTTCGGCCGCATCATGGGCTGGGCCGACCGGGCGCGGCGCATGACGGTGCGCACCAATGCCGATACGCCGGCCGATGCGCGCGCCGCCCGCTCCTTCGGCGCCGAGGGCATCGGCCTTTGCCGCACCGAACACATGTTCTTCGAGGGCGAGCGCATCCATGTCATGCGCGAGATGATCCTTGCCGAGGATGAGAAGGGCAGGCGGCTGGCGCTCGACAAGCTCTTGCCGATGCAGCGCTCCGATTTCACCGGCCTTTTTACCGTCATGCACGGCCTGCCGGTGACGATCCGCCTGCTCGATCCGCCGCTGCACGAATTCCTGCCGAAGACCGACGACGAGGTCGCCGAGGTCGCCTTCGCCATGGGCATGGAGGCCTTAGCGCTGCGCCAGCGCGTCGATGCGCTGCACGAGTTCAACCCGATGCTCGGCCATCGCGGCTGCCGGCTGGCGATCTCCTATCCGGAGATCGTCGAGATGCAGGCCCGCGCCATCTTCGAGGCGGCGGTGGCGGCCGCCCAGGAGACCGGAGCGGCGGTCGTGCCCGAGATCATGGTGCCGCTCGTCGGCCTCCGTTCCGAGCTCGATTACGTCAAGGCCTGCATCGACGCCATCGCCGGCAATGTCATGGCCGAAGCCGGCATGAAGATCGATTATCTCGTCGGCACGATGATCGAGCTGCCGCGCGCGGCGCTGCGCGCCCATGTCATCGCCGAGGCGGCGGAATTCTTCTCCTTCGGCACCAACGACCTGACGCAAACCACTTTCGGCATCTCGCGCGACGATGCCTCCGCCTTCATCCCCACCTATCAGCGCAAGGGCATCATCGAGCACGATCCCTTCATCTCGCTCGATTTCGACGGGGTGGGGGAATTGATCAGCATCGCCGCCGAACGCGGTCGGCGCACCCGCAACGACATGAAGCTCGGCATCTGCGGCGAACATGGCGGCGATCCGGCCTCGATCCGCTTCTGCGAAACGATCGGCCTCGACTATGTCTCCTGCTCGCCCTTTCGCGTGCCGATCGCCAGACTGGCGGCGGCGCAGGCGGTCATTTCGGAAAACCGGTAAAACCGGGCGAGGCCTGCCGTCAGTGGTGATAGCGCCAGTGATCGCGGTAGACGTAGGGCCCGTTCAGATCCCAGGCCATGCTGTGCATCAGCTCGGCACTCGCAGCCCGCGATTCGGCCCGCCGGTCGAGCTCGATGCGCTGCAGGCAGGTGGCAAACCCATCGGTGCCGCGGCGGAAACCATAGCTCAGGCATCGCTGCTCATCCGCCGCCCGCCGCTCCTCCGGCGTCATCGTCTGGCAGGCGGAAAGGCCGGCGGTCACGGCGAGGAGGGTGAGGAGAAGGGGGAGGCGCATCGGGGTGTTCCTTGCTTTTCCCTGAGGAAATGCCATTCGGGTGGTGGCGTCAAGCGAGCGAACGCCGAGATGGGTGATGACGTGAATGGTGTGCCGTGCGGCCCCCTCATCCGACCCTTCGGGCCACCTTCTTGGATAAGAAAAATGTAGGATATTGATGCTTGCCGGGCGGGTGGCCGCCCG
>NZ_JBXSOL010000030.1:0-58707 GCF_057784555.1 Rhizobium sp. CNPSo 3670 | reverse complement strand
GTGCTCCGACGACTGGGACGCCCAGATGCTGTTCTTCCTCGACAAGGGTTATCGCGTCGTCGCCCATGATCGGCGTGGCCACGGCCGCTCCACCCAGGTGGCCGACGGCCACGACATGGACCATTACGCTGCCGATGCCGCAGCCGTCGTCGAGCATCTCGATCTCAGGAATACCGTCCATGTCGGCCATTCCACCGGCGGCGGCGAAGCGACCCACTATGTCGCCCGCCACGGGCAGCCGCAGGGCCGGGTCGCCAAGCTCGTCATTATCGGCGCCGTACCGCCGATCATGGTGAAAACCGAAGCCAATCCCGGCGGCCTGCCGATCGAAGTCTTCGACGACCTGCGCAGGCAGCTCGCTGCCAACCGCGCTCAATTCTATCGTGACCTTCCCGCCGGCCCGTTCTACAGCTTCAACCGACCGGGTGCGAAAGTGTCGGAACCGATCATCAACAATTGGTGGCGCCAGGGCATGATCGGCGGCGCCAAGGCGCATTACGACGGTATCAAGGCCTTCTCGGAAACCGACTTCACCGAAGACCTGAAGATCATCACCGTGCCGAGCCTCGTCATGCATGGCGACGACGACCAGATCGTGCCAATCGCCGACTCCGCGCTGCTTTCATCCAAGCTCCTGCAGAATGCGACGCTCAAGGTCTATGAGAAATTTCCGCACGGCATGTGCACGACCCATGCCGATATCATAAATCCCGACATCCTCGCCTTTATCAAAGGCTGATCCGACGTGTCGCCGGGCGCTGATGATGCGCCCGCCGGCCGCGCCGCTTTTTGGCAAAACGGTTTTATCATGAAACCGTTTTCGTCGATTTGCGTTTAGCGGCCATGAAAAGAGAACGTGAACCCTCATCAAAGGCTTACCGGCAGGACCGTTTCGAAAATACCGAGCGTGCCGCAAAGGAAACCATCGAGGCGGAGCAGCGGGCTCGCCGGGAAAAGACCAAACGCCTGAAAGAGCTGCGCCTGTCGCAGCAGGGCGGTAAGGATCCCGCGGCCAAATAGAGATCTTCTGCCCCGCCTATTTCGTCCGGCCGAGGCGCCGATTGATTTCAGCTCCACCCCGGCGCCGCGTCTTGCCGCGGCTCCCATATTGTTCTGATTTCGGACGTTCGCCCATCTTGCGAAGCAAGGGCTGCGAAATTATCTTTTTGCACAATACCGATTCACGGCATCCCAAAAGGGCTGATTGCGATGTCAGACAAGCTTTTCAGCACGCGTGACGAACCACTCGCCTCCGCAGATCTCGATATTTGCAGGCGCGTGCATGAAGCCCTGTGTAGCGGGCTCGATATCGACAGAGCAGGCGGAGAAGCCGATCGTCTCGGAGCCCTGATTATCGAGCTTTATCGGCAAGGTGTGCATGATGAAGACCAGCTTCGACTGCTTGCCGGCGGGAAGCGAGTCTGACGGCACGCGTCAGTTTCCGCACGACACCCTGCCCGTGATCCTCGTTTCAGACGCACAAAAGCGCGCTAACAATTTGATCCACGTATCGGCCCGGAAATTTATGCCGATTTCGAACCGATACGCTAGCCATTTCCGGTGATTTAGAGGCCAGTCGCCTCGGTACTCGTTGCTGTGGCCGAGGTTTCGGTTGAATCTACAGCCGGCGCCCATTCGGTCGTTCCCGATACTTCTTCCGTGCTGCCCGTCTCGGCTTCCGGCGTTTCCGCGGTTGCGCTAGGATCTGTCGTCTCGCTGCCCTCGGCGGTTTCGCCAGTCGGAGTCTCGGTTGCCGGAGTCTCCGTCGTCGGGGTCTCCGCCATTGGTTCTTCCGCGACCGGCGCCGCAGCCGCCAACGCGTCTCTCATCTGGTCGATCGTGCCGACAGCCGTGCCGATGCCGAGCGTGTCCTTAGCCCAGGCCAAAGCTTCGGGGCTGAGCGTGCCCGTCTTGGTCGCCGAAGCCAGTGCTGTCGTCAGAGCGGCGTCGCCGAGAACAGGATCGTCCGCCGGCGGGGCAACCCCGTTGGCCAACTCATACTGAGCGTAAGCGGTAGCGTACGCCGCGATCGCTGCCATCTTTGGGTCCGCGGTATTCATCAGCGCGTGGTAATTGCGCTTCAGCGAATTCAGTCCCGCGAGTTCCGCCGCGGGCTTCTTCGCGGGCCCAGTCGCAGGCGCTGCGGCGATAGTCGTCTTCTTGGCCGCGCCTTTCGTGCTGACGGTCTGCTTGGTCGATTTCGTCTTCCCGGCCTCGACCGACTTGCCCGAGCTCTTCGCGCTGCGGCTGCCGGTCGTCTTGCCGCTGGAGCTGGCGCTATCCTTTCCGCCGCTGCTCTTGCTGCCGGCGCCGCCATGGCTGCCGCTGCTTCCACTGCCGCCGCCATGGCTGCCGCCGCCGCCGCTTCCACCACCGCCACCGCCGCCGCCGTTACCACCACCGCCACCGCCGCCGTTGCCGCCCTTGGCGAAAGCTGGCGAGAGATCTGGAAAGATGGTGTTGAGGGGCACGAGCGCCAAATTGGTGGAGAGACAGAGAACGCCAAAAATTCTGGAGAGCTGCATAATGATCCTTCCTACCCCGGCGCCGCAACGCCGCTACGTCGAGATCATCGAGCTTCCCCGTAAAGATCCAATTGGACATCTTCTTTCAATTTGAACTTTTCCCTGAATATTCAGCCACGAAAGGTGAATCCATCCCAAAATGAAACCAAATCCCTCCCGCAACGTTATCACTGATACATCGGTTTACCCAAGGTGAGTAACATGCAAAGATTCGTCATCATTGCCCTGTCGATTGCGACGGCATTCTCAGGAATGCCCGCATCTGCAGGCCCAGTCTTTGTGCCGAGCTCGGTACAACAGGCGGTGCTGCCGGAGACCGGGGGCGGCGATGCTCGGATCATCGCGGTCGGCTGCAATAACTTCACGAACTGCCCTGGCCAGTTCAGCAATGGCCGCAGGTGGTATCCGCGACGCCATTACCACCGCGATCGCGACTATTACCGAGACGACCGCTACGGCTGGGGTCGCCGTTATGACCACCGCTGGCACCACCACCACCACGACAACACCGGCGCTATCATTGGCGGCTTGGCGGCTGGCGCCCTCATCGGCGGCATCATCGCGTCGCAGCCGGGCGCCTACAGTTCACGTGGCTACAGCTCGCATGCTGAATATTGCTACGCCCGCTACCGGTCCTACCGAGCCTACGACAACACCTACCAGCCGAGCTACGGCCCGCGCCGTCAGTGCCGGTAAATTCAGTCGTCAGTACTGCAAAGGCCCCGCATCTACGTGCGAGGCTTTTTGTTGGTACGTAAATGCTTCCCAGCGGCTCTCCGTCGTGCTGTCTAGCCGGGATCGAACCTGCCGAGCGGCCGCATTTGCAAGGTGACCTATGACATCAGGAGACACCGCACTGTTGAATTTCCCAGCAAGGCCGTAAGCATCGCCCACCTCGGAAACGCGCGGGAAACAAATCGATGGAAGCTGGAGACCGGTGAGCGAATTTATCGAGGGGGGTGCGACTGTCTAGACGGCCGAGCCGGAGAATTCGAACTTGTATCAAGCGATAAGGAAGGACAGGTTCGATCACCGGTGAAATCGACGGCCAGGCGTTGCAAGTCAATCTGAAAGAGCGGATTGGGAGCGACTATAACAGGCAGGAATGCCGATGGGGATTGAAATGGACTTACGAAAACGCAAGCAACAACAGGAAAATCCTATTGGAAGGTTGAAAACGATCATAACCCCAGCCCCACGAGTCAATGATCAAAGCGACAAGATTAGTTAGTCGCAACGCACACCTTCCACCACCACCCTTCGCCTAAATCACGCCACCTCAGCCGCCATCTTCTCCCGCATCTCCAGAAATGCCGCCGTCAGCTTCGCCAGCACCGGCGAGGTCACCGTCCCGTTTGCCCCGCCGATCGGATCGACGATGTGGATCCGCCGAAGATCCTCCATGAATTCGTCCCAGAGCGGCTGTCCGCCCTCTTCCAGCAACTCGGCGCGAATGCTGAGGTCCTCGCTCACCGGCAGGTGACGCCTGCCCCAAGCGCCGATCATGGCGAACAGGGGAACGAGCTGGATTGCCGGTTCCGTCAGGCTGTAGATTGCTTTCTGGCTGTGGCTCGGATCGTCCCGCTTCCTGATGAAGCCGAGCGAGAGCAGCCGCTTCAGCCGGGCAGCCAGGATATTGGAGGCGATCCCCTCCTCCGAATGATTGAGCAGATCGCGGAAATGCCGGCGGTTGCCGAACATGATGTCGCGGATAATAATCAGACTCCATCGGTCGCCGAGCACCTCCATCGTCAGGTTGATCGGACAGCCGGACCGCAATTCTATATCCACGAAGCATCTCCTGCAGAAACCAGTTGCATTATAGGATCACACGTGCGAAATAACAACTAGTTTCAATTCGCAATCAGATGGAGGAAAGCATGTCTAAGGTGCGCGTCGCGGGGTTTTCCGTTTCCGTGGATGGCTTCGGCGCCGGGCCGGAGCAAAGCCTGAATGATCCGCTCGGAAAGCGCGGGTCGGAAATGTTTCAGTGGTTCTTCCACACGCGCACCTTCCGCGCGATGATGGGTAAGGACGACGGTTCATCCGGAATCGACGAGGATTTCGCATCCCGCGCCATGGCCAATTTTGGCGCCTTCATTCTCGGGCGCAACATGTTCGGCCCGATCCGCGGCGAATGGCCTGACGACGCATGGAAAGGCTGGTGGGGTCCGAACCCGCCTTACCACGCGCCGACCTATATCCTCACCCATTATCCACGCGAACCGGTTGTCATGGAGGGAGGCACCACCTTCCATTTCGTCACCGGCGGCATTCATGAGGCACTCGACCAGGCGAAGGCGTCGGCCGGCGATAAGGATGTGAAGATCGGCGGCGGGGTGGCGACCGTCCGCCAATATCTTCAGGCGGGTCTGATCGACGAGCTGCATTTCGCCGTCTCGCCCGTCGTGCTCGGCAAGGGCGAAGCGATGTTTGCAGGCATCGACCTTCCTGCTCTGGGCTTCCGCGTCGTCGAGCATGCCGCCAGCGAAAAAGCCACGAATGTCGTACTGGCTAAATAAGCGAGCCGCCGGTTCGGTCCGGCGATCTCGAGCGTGAGCATCGCCGGAAGAATATTTCTTCCGGCGTCAGAACCAGGCGTCTGCCATCGCCGTCTCGCCTCGCGTCGATCCCGTCACATTTTGCCCGTGCTTTTTTATGGGCTTCTCCACACGCATCTCGCGGTCGTCCATTTTCATGACGACTTTCATAAATCAACGGACTTGGGATTAGGCCGGCATCACCCGGTAGACGCATGCCATCCCTTCGACGCCCCGAAGCGGAGCCTCGAAGGCGACCACCCTGTGTCCGGAGAGCAGCCGGCTGACGTCAGGCGCCGAAAACAGGGCTTCGGATAGACAGATCTCGCCGGCCTCGGCCAATGATTGCACCCGTGCCGCGACATTGACGGTCTGCCCGAAATAATCGAGGTTGTCGTTCAAGGTCACGGCGATCGACGGACCGCAATGGGCGCCGATCTTCAGGATGATGCTGGGATCGCCATGCTCGCCGTTGAAGCGCTCAATTTCTTCAAGCATATGCAGAGCAGCCGAGATGGCGTCGCTCGGGCGGGAGAAGGCCGCCATCACCGCGTCGCCGATCGTCTTGACGATCGCGCCCGAATGCTCCTGCACCGTGGCGCCGAGCAGGGCGAAATGCTCGCGCACCAGCGCATAGGCATTGAGATCGCCGAGCCGCTCGTACATCGCGGTCGAACCCTTGAGATCGGTGAAGAGAAGCGTCACCTGGCGAATGCCGAGGCCCTCCCTTTCATCAACGCATTCGGAGCGAAACAGCCTCCTAAAAGTCTGGCGCGCAAGCAGCATCCCGCCCGACATGTAAGGATCGAAATCGAGAACCGGCTTGGTGGTCTGCGCCAGGATCTCGGGCGGCCAGTTGATGAGGAGTAGTGAGCCGCGCGCGGCAGCCGAGTTCTCGACTTCGACGATGACCGGGCCGGGCCGAACCGCTGAGGACAAAGGGCAAAAATGCCGACCGTCGTACCCGATCCTGAGGAGTGCCGGCGCCGTAACGGGCTGGCCTGTCACCGGCAGCGCAAAGCTCGCCTGGGTCTCCACATTGATGCCAGCGAGCGCACCTGGGCCGAGTTCAGCCCTGATCGTCGTAACTGAACCCGGTGTCAGGAAGGAAAGGCCGCGCACCAGCCCTTTCAGGACGTCGAGGAAGCGGACCTGCTGACCGGGCACTCGCGCATCGCTGAGAAACCGTGCCTTCCAGTGAAAATCCTCAACCGAGAGCGAGCCGGGATCGTGAAAAGACAGCCGGCGCAGCTGCGGCGACACTGTGAACGTGACTTCGATGAAATCGTCGAGGTCGGTTTCGCCGGAGACGTCGCACAGGCCGCAGACATAGTGAGTCTTCAGCGTTCTCAAGGCGCCGAAACTATCGAGCACCATTCCGGATTGGGGACATACGACGTCCCAGCTCATCTCGAACAAACCGCTGCGCGTCGCATAGAGAAAGAGATCGATGCTTTCCGCCTCCGAAATGGCGACGTCGTGCGCGAAAGCCAGCGGGTTGATCCGGTAGAGGGACAGATCGTCACCGCTGCGGATCAGGTTTTCGAATTTGGCGAGGCCCCGCGGGCTCCAGGACCGGGCCTGCTGGATCTCGGTCATCTTGCTCTCAAGGAGCCGTTCCTGAACGTCAGTCATCTGACGCCTCGCAAAGTTCGGCCAGGCCATGCGACCGGGGATCGTCGCGATTATAGCAGACGCTCGTCCGTGCGGATAAAACGGAGCCTAGCCGAGCAGAAGTCTTACGGATTAGCCCGGACAGGCGACGCCAGGGTTTTCAGAAGCTTTTCCCGCATCTCGGCATTCACTATCTGCGACATCCGGATTGCCTCATCGGACCATAACGCTCAGCAGTCCTGTTCTCGACCGGTCCTCAACTAAGCGTGTCCAAATAGCTGTGGCATTGCTGCAGAATGAGCGTAGAGTACGCGTCATCGGCCCATCGGATCATCGGCACGACCGCTTGAGAGACCGTCGTGCTCTTGCCGCTTCATTGAGGGTACGAAGATGCTCTTGTCGCTTATTTCACTCGACGACAGCCAAATAACCATCGTCACCGATGCCGTTCGGCAATGGTGCTGCGAGAAAAAGCTCGACATCGTAGCCTCGAAGGACGCCGCGCCATCACCGTTGCCGTCGATCTCGTGCAGATGAACACGGCCCGCGACCGGCTTTTTGCCGAACTGTCGAAGCAGTTGGATCACCAATAGGAATCCGAAATCGGTCCATCAGCCCCTGCGCCGTGACAGGGGCTGCGATAATCCGTGGCCGGCTCGCAGAAAGCCTCTCATTTGCCGTGTTGCGGTCGTTTGTTAGGAATTCACCGTGTCCCGGCCGGATTCGAGCTTTTCAAGGTAGGCTGCGAACATGTCGGCCATGGCTTCGGCGTAGGTTTCGATCTCGCTCAAGCTTCGGGGAGCCTCCGAGAACTGCTTGCCCACCGTGGCGAGCGTCGTGACGATCAGGTCACCGGCAAGTGCCCGGCTTGCCTCCGGGACCGACGGCAGCACCTCCTGCATGAACAGCCCGATGATGCGGTCTCCCGACGCTCTCACCGCCTGCGCCTCCGGCGCATCGCGATAAAGCGGCGCTGCGTCGTGAAGCGCCACTCGCATCGCCGCCTCCTCACACTCGGAGCGAAGAAAGGCATGAACAAGGCTGCGCAGCCGTTCGAACGGCGGTCGTTGTGCATCGGCAAGAATATCGGCGAGCATGCCGTTCGTCTGCCGCCATTCGTCGCTCTGCAGCCGGAAGAGGATTGCCGCCTTGTTGGGGAAATATTGGTAGAGCGAACCGATACTGACGCCCGCCCTCTCCGCTACCCTCGCCGTGGTGAAGCGATGGGCTCCCTCACGCGCCAAAACCTGAGCAGCAGCATCGAGGATCGCCGCCACGAGCTCCGTCGAGCGGGTCTGCTTAGGCTGCTTTCGTGAAGAAATCCGGGTACTTGGCCGGTCGCTCATGGCGGCGCTCCGCAATGCGATTAGAAAATGCGAGGGAATATTCGTATTTTTCACCCAGCGCAAGAACCTCATCATTCCAAGGAGCCCTTCAATGACGACACTGACCACCGCGCCGCTCGCGCCTCTCCTCAACCGCCTGTTCGAAGAAGCCGCCGCGGCGACGAGCCCCGCCGTATCCGAGCTTACCAGCGAAGAGCGGATGCGCCTGATCAGCAGCAAGACGGAATATCTCGACCTTTACGGGCGACTGAAGGATCTCTGGCTTCCTGTCTCGCGCGAAGCTGGCAAGCTGCTCTATGTGCTGGCGCGCAGCTGCCGTGCTCAAACGATCATCGAGTTCGGCACATCCTTCGGCATCTCGACCCTCCACCTTGCTGCAGCACTGCGCGACAATGGCGGCGGCCGGCTGATCACCAGCGAGTTCGAACCGTCGAAGTTGAGGCGAGCGCGCGAAAACTTGACGGCTGGCGGCCTCGTCGACCTTGTCGAAATCCGTGAGGGAGATGCCCTGTACACCCTCGGCACCGATCTTCCTGATACCATCGACCTCCTGTTTCTCGACGGCGCCAAGGGCCTCTATCGTGACATCCTGGAGCTGGTGGAAGACCGACTTCGACCGGGCGCCCTCATCGTCGCTGACAATGCCGACCTCAGCCCCGAATATCTCGCCCGCGTTCGCTCCGCCGCCGCTGGCTATCTGTCGGTCCCGTTCGAAGACGACATCGAGTTGTCGATGCGCGTCTGAGGATATTCGCAACCGGCTCCGCGCCCTCACCCTTGGATGCCCGCAATGGCATCAACGGTGAGGCCGCGCACAAGCATCGCACAGCACCATCGCAGCCACTTCCGGACAAAGCCGGTCGCGCTCAAAGACGCTTTTCGACGAACATATCCGGCTATGGATCGTCATTGAACCGCTCGATCTTGGTCCAGCCGATGCCGCGATAGAGCTGCTGGGCCTCGGGAAGCGCGCTGTTGGTATCCAGACGCAGGAGCCGGATGGACAACTCGCGGGCGATCGTCTCGGCAGCCGACATAAGCCGTTTTGCCATCCCGAGGCCGCTGGCTGCCAAAACTCGAAGTGTCAGGCGAATGCGCCGACCGTCTTGCGCATTCCCACTCACTCACCTATGGCAACGCACCCCCCTCCACAAGGCTGCCCCGTGCTCCGCTTTATCCTCCACGCTCTGATCGTCATCATTCTGACGCTGCTCACCCAAATCGGCGGCCTCACCTATTTGATAACGCTTGCCGTCGCACGCGCCTTGCGCCTGCGCCGACTTGCCGCCAACCTCGCGCTCTTTCTGCTTCTCTACGCCGGCGGCACCTTCGTCGCGCACCTCACCGCGCCCGCGTTTGGCCGGGTTCCGCTTGCCTGCTTCGTCGGCACCGCCGATCCGCTGGTCATCCGCTCGCCGATCTACTGCGCGCTCAACCGCAACTATGTGACGCCTGAACTGCGCGATCTGGCAGGGGCACTCGCCGCCCACATGGATAAGCAGTTTCCCGGTACCGTTACCGTCGCGCTGGATGCGAACTTTCCCTTCGTCGACGGTTTTCCGCTGCTGCCGCATCTCTCTCATGCCGACGGCAAAAAACTCGATTTCGCCTATTATTACAAAGATGCCGACGGCGCCTTCCTGAACGGCGCCACACGCTCCCCGATCGGCTATTTTGCCTTCGAGGAGCCCGCCCAGGGCGACGAACTGCCCTGCGCGGGTCGCCACGACTGGCTCACCACGCGTTGGGATTTCGACGCCCTGCAGCCACTCTTCCCGGCCTACCAGATCGAGGAGCAGCGCACCGCGGCAGCGATCGCCTGGCTGACGACGGAAGGCGTCGCGCGCTTTGGCCTGCAGAAGATCTTCATCGAGCCGCATCTGAAGAATGCGCTTCGCATCACCGACGCCCATGTCCGCTTCCAAGGCTGCCGAGCCGCGCGTCATGATGACCACATTCATGTCCAGATTGAATGAGCGGCTCGCTTACCTGACCTTTCGGTCAGGCACCGCCAAGCGTAGAGGCGCCCCTTTCCGGCTGCCGCCCGATTGGATATTCTCGCCGTCATTGTCCCTGAATGAGAGGTTTACTTGTGAGTGTCGGCCTGATTGCTCTCCTTGATGATGTCGCAGCGCTTGCGAAGGCGGCCGCCGCTTCTCTGGACGACGTGGTTGCCCAGGCGGGCAGAGCCGGCGCCAAAGCCGCCGGGGTCGTGATCGACGACGCAGCCGTCACGCCGCGTTATGTAACCGGCCTCTCGGCTGCGCGCGAATTGCCGATCATCGCGCGGATCGCCATCGGTTCCCTCAAAAACAAGCTGGTCTTCCTCCTGCCGGCCGCACTCGTCCTTAGCCTGCTCGTGCCGCAGGCCGTAATGCCGCTGCTCATGCTTGGTGGGCTCTACCTCTGCTACGAAGGCGCCGAAAAGGTCTACGAACTCGTCGTGCCGCACGCGGCCCATGCCCATGAGCACGCTCTCGAGACGATCAGCGTCGACCCTAAGACCTTCGAGGACGAAAAGGTCGCGAGCGCCATCAGAACCGATTTCATCCTCTCGGCCGAGATCATGGCGATCACCCTCGGCTCCCTGTCCGATTCGGGTCTGGCGATGCAGGCGCTGATTCTCGCCCTGGTCGGTACTCTGATCACGGCCGCCGTTTACGGGGTCGTCGCCTTGATCGTAAAGGCGGACGACTTCGGCCTCTGGCTTGTCCAGCGCTCTTCCCGCTCCCGGACAGGCGCGTTCCCTCGCATGCTCGGGCTCGGCCTTGTGCAGGGCATGCCCTATCTTCTCAAGGTGCTGGGTCTGATCGGGACAGCGGCGATGATCTGGGTCGGCGGCGGCATCATTGTACACGGCGCCGAAAGCTTTGGCTTTGCCTGGCTGAGCCATCTGCTCCACGATGCCGGGGAAGGCGCCGCGCACGCAATGCCTGCCGTTGGCGGCGTGGTTTCCTGGCTGGTCCAAGCTGCCGGTTCGGGTCTCGTCGGCATCCTCCTCGGGCTTGCGACCATCCCGGCCGTCGGCTACGTCGTTGCGCCCGCATGGCGGTGGTGCGCAGCACGCCTGCGCAGGATGAGGACTGCGTAATCGCGGAACAGCAGATCTTGCTTACGTCGAACCTCCGGCACCATCAACCGGCATCCCTTTCATCATACGCCCACGCTGCGCCGCAAAGATTGCGTCCATGTTCTGCTCCGCCCAGTGAGCGAGTGCCGAAACCGTATCCCCACGCCCTATGTCATCCTGCACCCGAACTGGTTTTCCGACAACTTCCACACCTTCTGGAAACCAGGCATCGACCACTCCAGATCGCGCTTCCCGCCGCCGAAGGCAAGTCGAGTTTCATCGACGCCCGAGACATCGCGGCAAGCGGCGTGGCAGCGCTCACCTCCTCGTCCTTCGACGGCAAGGCCTTCAACCTGACCGGCCCGGTAGCGCTCTCCTATGCCGAAGCCGCCGCCATCCTCTCCGAAGCAATCGGCAAGCCCGTCACCTATAACGCCGTCTCCGACGAGGCCTTCATTGAAATGCTGACGGGGGCTGGCGTGCCGGCCGGCTATGCAAGCTTTCTCGCTTCGATCTTCTATCCCGTCCCCCAGAACTGGACGGCCGCCTTGACCGGCGACGTCGAGACGCTCACCGCCAAGGCCCCCGCGCTCACTGAAGTCCTACGCGGCCGACTATGCCGCCGCGCTGAAAGCATAGTTGCCGAATGAAGCGCAGGCGGCGGATCGCCGCCTTCCGCGCCGCTCCAGCCTCACCCCGAGGCGCCCCGTAGCAGCCTCGAAGGAGGGGGCTAGTCAACCCCGCGCTATATGGCTCCGAAACGCAATGCCTTAGAACGCTACCGCAACGGCAGTTCGAAGCTCCGCTTCAGTGTTTCCATCGGCACATCGATCTTGACGTTGAGGACGCTCGGAATGCGCGTCAGGTGGTCGGCCTGAAAACGCCAGTAGCTGTGCAGATCGGCAGTGACGATCCGAAGCACGGCATCACACTCCCCTGCCGTCAGGTAACATTCCATCACCTCCGGAAAGCGCCTGACGGCTTCGGCGAACCGCATCGTGACCTCGGCATCCTGGGTCTTGAACCACACGCGGGCGAAAACCGTCAGCCCTGCGCCGACCTTGGCCGGATCCAGTACGGCGACGTAGCGATCGATGATCCCAGCCTCTTCCAAAAGGCGCACGCGGCGCAGGCAGGGCGAAGGCGACAGCCCCACCTCTTTTGCCAGCTCGACATTCGAAATACGCCCGTCACGCTGAAGCACCCGCAGGATATGCCGATCGATCGAGTCCAAAGTGATTGGCATTTCATGGCCCCAGTTTATCTTGAAACGGCATAACATGCCAAATCTTCGCAATTCTCAGGAAGCTTCGCAAGCTCATTGCGTATGAGCTGGCCTATTGTTCCATTGGTCAAAGCGGAGAGGGACTGGTGGCGAAAAAAATAGAGAAAATCGTGCTCGCTTATTCGGGCGGGCTGGATACCTCGATCATCCTCAAATGGTTGCAGGAGACTTACGGATGCGAGGTCGTGACCTTCACCGCCGATCTGGGTCAGGGCGAAGAACTCGAGCCGGCGCGGTCGAAGGCGGCAATGTTCGGGGTCAAGGATGTCCGCATCGTCGACCTGCGTGAGGAATTCGTCCGCGACTTTGTCTTTCCGATGCTGCGGGCCAACACCCTCTACGAGGGTCAGTATCTCCTCGGCAGCTCCATCGCCCGGCCCCTGATTGCCAAGCATCTGGTCGCCATAGCCCGGGAGGTCGGCGCGGACGCCGTTGCCCACGGCGCGACAGGCAAGGGCAACGACCAGGTCCGCTTCGAACTGGCCGTCGATGCGCTCGATCCGTCGATCGGGGTCATTGCTCCATGGCGTCGATGGAACATCCGCTCCCGCACCCAGCTGCTGGAATATGCCGAGAAGCATCGGATCCCTGTGCCGAACGACAAGCGGGGCGATGCGCCGTTCTCGATCGACGCCAACCTGCTGCACACCTCGACCGAAGGCAAGATCCTCGAAGATCCGGCGGCGATCGCACCCGCTTATGTTTACCAGCGCACCGTCGATCCGCTCGACGCCCCTGATACCCCCCAGACCATCACCATCGGTTTCGAGAGCGGCGACCCGGTTTCCCTGAACGGCCAGGCGATGACGCCGGCAACACTGCTCACCGAACTCAATGGCCTCGGCGGCCGGCATGGCGTCGGGCGGCTCGATCTCGTGGAAAACCGCTTCGTCGGCATGAAGTCGAGGGGCGTGTACGAGACGCCGGGAGGAACGATCCTGCTTGCGGCGCATCGCGGGATCGAGTCGATCACGCTCGATCGTGCCGCCGCACATCTGAAGGATGAGATCATGCCCCGCTACGCCGAGCTGATCTATAACGGCTTCTGGTTCGCGCCCGAGCGGCACATGCTGCAGGCGCTGATCGACCGAAGCCAGGCCTTCGTCAACGGCGAGGTGACGGTCAGGCTCTACAAGGGAAGCGCCTCGGTTATTTCCCGCAGCTCGCCCTGCTCACTATATTCCGCCGACCTCGTCACCTTCGAGGAAAGTTCCATCGCTTATGATCATCATGATGCCGAAGGCTTCATCAAGCTCAATGGACTGCGGCTCAGGAATTGGGCTGCCCGCCATACACGGTGAGCGGCTGATCTTGAATCGGCAGCGCCATCTCTCAGCATCCACCAATGCCTTCATCGAAGGCATTGCTCCTAACGCTTCGAGTGCTTGTTGGAGCGCACTATGCGGATCTCGCTCGCGCGGCCGAACCACTGCCCAATCCATGGGAAACCGAGGAAGCTAATTCAAACGATTTTAAAAAACCCCACCAAAAGCTAATCGATTTTAATTTTATCATTCAAATTTTCTTGTTGCAGCGCAAGAGAATTTAACCATTAATTTCCGCAGATGCTCAGTATGAGGAACCCGCATGACTGTGACATTTCCGTTGACCGAGAAGCGCGACGCAGAAGCGCTGCTGAAGCACTTGACGGCGCACAAACTTAGCTTTCCGGGAAACTGCGTCGTATCGCTCAAGGCGCACGTCGCCCACGTCTCATCCTCTCATACAACAGCGCTCGGCACCGCCCGTACCGCCTGGTAGGATTGAATGTTCCCACCTTTGCGGGGTGCCTGGATTCTGATGATGGAGGCGTTTTGCCGCTGAGACTCCTTCCCACCTCATCGGTCTGATCCACTCTTCTGCCAGCGGGAGAAGAAGAGCATGACGCTATCTTTTCGTTCCAGCAGAAGAAGGAGGCAGAACGCGTTTCACGAGAAATCTTGGATACTCATCCCGGCTGACAATCGTTGCTGTACCGGTAAAAATTCCTATTCCGGCCGTCGCCGATGGCGATGAAAAACCCGGTGCTGCCGCCGCACGATAGGAAATCATATCTCGTCATGACTATTCTGATACCAATGCCCTACGTCAAACAAGCCATGCTCGCCGCGGCCATGATGCTGGCGACAATGATGACATTCCTGCCTCAGGCGCATGCAGAGCCATGCGAACAGGAAACTTTCGACCAGGCGGCGTACGTCGTTTGCACGCTGGAAGCAGGAAAAGCCGACCTGCGCCTGTTCTGGAAGGGCGCCGATGGCCAACCATACCGCGCTTTTTCACGCTTGGCCGAAGCCGTTCGCGCCGAGGGGAAAACGTTGGCCTTGGCCATCAATGCCGGAATGTACCGGGCCGATTTTTCGCCGATGGGACTGTATGTCGAAAACGCCAGGGAATTGAAGTCCGCCAATACCGCAGGGGCCGGAGGCCCCCCCGGTCAGGTGCCGAATTTCTACAAGAAACCGAACGGCGTGTTCTTTCTTGGTGAAGCGGGCGCCGACATACTCCCGACCGATGAATTTCTGAGGCGTGCCCCCAAGGTGCGGTTCGCCACGCAGTCCGGCCCAATGCTCGTCATCGCCGGCAAGCTGAACCCGATCTTCATCCCCGGCTCGACAGACCGGAGCCGTCGAAGCGGGGTCGGCGTCTGCGCGGGTGGCGCGGTTCGCTTCGCAATCAGCGAAGACGGGGTCAATTTCCATGAATTCGCACGGCTCTTCCGGGACCGACTGCAATGCCCTGACGCGTTGTTTCTGGATGGCGGACGAGGTGTTGGGCTTTACTATCCAGCATTAGACCGCAACGATTGGTCCTGGCATGGCGGCTATGGCCCGATCTTCGGGCTTGTGGAATAGGCACGACGAATTCGGCCTTTATCGAGACCCACAGCGCCGTCAGCCGGCCCTTGCATTTGACCGGAGTCGATATCGACCATGACCCCGTAGTGATCGCTCGGCCATATTCCATCCACCGGCTGATCGAGGACGCGTTCGCAGGACGGGATTTCCGCCCGCGGGCACTTCGACCTATAGGGCAGAGGTCTTTCGAGGAGAGGCCTTGTTGCCGCCGTAGGTCATTCGGTCAGCCTTCAGGCGAGCCGGCGATGGTTACTCGATTGTCTTCGGGAATGAAGCCCCCAGTCGTTACGCCGTCGATGGTAGCCGAATGCCCCAGATGACTGTCAGATTGATTGCTTCACCGCCATCGACGTCAGCGCCATGGCGATGACCACCCCTCGGAACGGCCACAGGCCCGTGAAAGGCAGCGGCCGAGCGATCGACGCGCCAATTGCGGTCGTTGCACGATTGAGGCAGGATGCAGCCGTTGAACGGGGAAGTGGATCCGAGCACTCCTGCTGACGGGCTCATGTCATTGCGGCAAGACGGGCTGGACCCTCGAAGGCGATCCGGGATCGATCACCGCCTGCAACTGCACCCTCTGCCGACGCTACGGCACGCTCGGGGCCTATGATTACGAAGGAGAGCGGATCACCCTTATCGGCCAGACCGCCTCTTATACCCGGTCCGGCAGGGCAGCGTCGTCGCTTGAGATCTTGTTCTGCCCATCCTGTGCCTGCGTCTTGAGCTGGCGCGGTCTGCACCTGCAAAAGAATGGCCGCCGCATGGCGGTCAACATGCGGCTTGCACCGCCGGAACTCGTCGCCGATCTCCCCATCGATCATTTCGACGGGCTCGACACATTCAGAGATCTTCCCTCCGACGGGCGCTGCGTACGCGATCTCTGGTTCTGACAGCCCGACATCTGTCGGCCTCGGGCGGGCGATGGCGCCTCAACCGCGCCGAGCCGCCTCGATCGCCGCGACATCGATCTTTCTCATCGTCATCATCGCGTCAAATGCACGCTTTGCCTCATCACCACCCGCCGAGAGCGCTTCTGAGAGGACACGCGGTGTAATCTGCCAGGACAAACCCCATTTGTCCTTGCACCAGCCACACTCGCTTTCCTGGCCGCCATTACCGACGATGGCGTTCCACAAACGATCGGTTTCTTCCTGATCCTCCGTAGCGATCTGAAACGAGAAGGCTTCACTGTGTTTGAATGCAGGGCCGCCGTTCAGACCGATGCAAGGGATACCCGCGACGGTGAATTCAACAACCAAAACATCTCCCTGCTTACCGTCAGGATAATCTCCCGGCGCCCGAGTGACAGCACCCACCGCGCTGTCGGGAAACGTCGCGGCATAAAAGCGGGCCGCGTCTTCAGCGTCTTTGTTGTACCATAGGCAGATCGTGTTTTTTGCCATTGCGGCGGTCCTTCCCTCTTGGTTTGCAATTCTACTGAAATAAGAGAGAGATCGCCTTTCTCCAGCCTATGCATGTTATTTCGGCAACGGCCTTGCGTCCTCGCCGCAAAAGGGTGTCAGAGTGGCAAGCATCGTCTGCGCGCGATTGAAAGGGCCGAAGCCATGCACAAGTTCACCGTTACCCTCACCCGCGAGATCGAGGCCGATACCGCCGAGGAGGCAGCCTTGCTCCTGTACCAGGAACTTTCGAAGGGACCTGTCCCTGACCGCTACTCGGTCACCGACGAGACGAAGGTGACCACGGAGGTAAATCTCGACCGGAACAAGGCTGATGAATTCGCCAGCATCGATCACACCGCCGATCCCGGCAACTGGTAAGGCCAGTCGTTCACAGGGACGGGGGCAACAAATCCCCTGCTTTACGTCGGCAGCGCAATTGCGGTAGGTCCAGAATGCCGTTCCGGCGCGAACCCCGGATGCAAGCGGCCGCTCCATCGTAAATATTCCAGCCAAGGAAAACACGTGACCTCCCCTGTCAAAATAGCCGTCGCCGGCGCGAACGGCCGCATGGGTCGCACCATACTGCCGCTGCTCGCGGCCGATCCGGCTTTTGTCGTCATCGGCGGCATCGGCCGCCCTGGCTCCGCCGGTGAAGGGTTGATCGACCGTGCGGCCGCAATTGCAGCCGCCGACGTGATCCTGGATTTCACGACGGGAAATGCCGCCGCCGAACTCGCCGGCCTCTGTGCCTCGGCAGGCGGGCCGGCCCTGGTGATTGGAGCGACAGGTTTCGAGCCGGGTGATATCCAAAGGATCGCAGCCGCCGCCCAAACGATTCCGATCCTGCGCTCCGGCAACTTCTCCATCGGCGTCAACATGCTGGTCGGCCTCGTGGCCCAGGCGGCGCGCGCTCTTCCCCAGCATGACTGGGATATCGAAATCCTCGAAGCCCACCACAACAGGAAGATCGATGCGCCGTCCGGTACGGCGCTGATGCTCGGTGAAGCGGCCGCCGAGGGCCGCGGCGTTTCCCTCGCATCCGTCGAGCGGCGTGGGCGCGACGGCGTCACCGGCGAGCGACTGCCCGGCGAGATCGGCTTCGCCGTCCTGCGCGCCGGCGGGATCGTCGGGGAACACAGCGTCCTGTTCGCCGCCGCCGAGGAAGTCGTGACGCTGTCGCATTCGGCTCTCGATCGCGGCATGTTCGCCCGCGGCGCGCTTGCCGCCGCCCGCTGGATTGCAGGGCGCGCACCCGGCGAATATGGCATGCGGGATGTGCTGGGCCTGACGGCAGAAGGCGCGAATAGATAGAATGAACAGAGGCTTGAAGGGCGTCTTTGACTCAAGGTCTACACCGACACCCCACCCTATCGAGCACCGCCGCGGCGACGACGACTTCAGTTCCGGCAAGGCCTACGGAGCAGAACAGCGTTATCTCTTCGGGCGATCTCCGCCCTGACGCTTTCCCCGCAATGATGTCGGCGAGATCGACCAGGCGGCTGTCGCTGCCGGAGCCTGTCAGGAAAAAGGGCGATGGGTATGCGCGCGTTTGTTCGGGAGAATCCGTCGCGATCACGGCCGCCGCGTCTGCGAGATCCAAGCCGAGTTCGCATCCGTGAAGCGTTTTCGGGCCGACAGTGTTGACGTGCGCGCCGGGCTTTAAATCGCCCGCATGGAGGACGGGCGTTTGGCTTGTCGTCGCGCAGATGACGATATCGGCCTCATCAACGGCTTTCGAGACGCTGTCGACAGGCTCCACCTTAAGACCCAGGGCGAGCTGCATCTCGCTTGCAAAGTCAGCACGATTTTTCTCATCGCGGCTATAAACGCGGGCGTGATCGAGGTTGCGAACGGCGGCAGCCGCTGCAAGCTGGGTTCGCGCCTGCGCTCCCCTGCCGATGATGCCGACGATTTTGGCGTCAGGCGCGCCGAGATGCCGGATCGCCAAACCTCCGATCGCGCCAGTCCTGAGGCTTCCCAAGAGCGATCCGAGAATGATCCCTTTGAGCCTGGCGTCGTCGGCCGACCATACGGCGACGATCTGCGCATGCTCAGCCCCATCGAATGTGTCGTAGACGCGAAAACCCGCGAGCGGCTTCTCGCCCATGATACCGCCAACGGTAAAAACGAGATCGCCTCGATCAGGAAACGACACATGATGCCTCGGTGGCGAGATCAACCGGTTGGCGGCCCTGGCATGGAAGGCGGTCTCCAGCGCGTCGATCGCGACCGCCATCAACCCGCTATCGTCAATGTCCTTGTCCATCAGGATTTTCATCACGGCGACCTCCGATTCAGGCTGCATCCTGCAACCCCAATCCCACTTGAGGTCAAGAGGCCGATGGTCCGCCGCGCCGCGACGGCCTAACCCATCAGCCGCCGCGCCATCATCACATCGTCGATCTCCCGGCGATCCTCCAGCACGCCGCCGGGGATACGGCCGATTTCGGCAAAACCTTGCCGCTGGTAGAACCGTATCGCCGCCGTATTTTCGGCGCTGACGAAGAGTTCCAATTGACGGATGCCGATATTGCGCGCGTGATCGGAAATCGCCTCCAGTAGTTTGACGGCAAGGCCCGTTCCGCGCAGCTTGGCGCGGACATAGACCATGACGATCGTGGCGCGGTGGGCCATCTTGCTCGACCGCTGCCGAAACAAGCCCATGATGCCGACGGGCTCGCCTTCGCGAAAGGCTATGAAAACCGGCTCGCTCAGCCGATCGCGCCACTCCTGCAGAGACAGAATTTCCCAGTCTTCGTAGCGGCTGGCAAAGGAGGACGGCTCGGCGCGGAGCGCTTCCAGGCGGATATGCCGGAAAGCCTCCACCTCGTCTGCACCTATGAGCCTGATCGTCACGCCGCCTGCATCCATCGCCACCTCCCGGAGTATCGGAGATATGTCATCGCAGCCGACTGCAGTGGATGCAACCCGGAAGCGCGAGTTCGATTGGCGCCTGGCCCCATCGCGGCCCGCCAACACACAAGAGAGCCTCATCCTGAGAGCCTGTGAATCTATCGATTTTACAATTTTTCGATGCGAGTTAAATCAATGGCTCAGCTCTTTCGAAAACGACGAAATCCAAAAGGTTCACAGACTCTGAGGTGCCCGCAGGGCCTCGAAGGATCATCCTGACGGCGGGTGTATCGGCGGTTGATGAATGCAAGAAGCAGCGTTGAGCCGCGTGCTTCGAGGCTCCGCCCTCGCGGGCTGCACACCTTAGCATGAGGAGCCTTGGAGAAGGCCGCGCCCGAATGGCAGCGCCAACTCTACCTACTGCGCCGGCGTTCCCACCCGGCCGCCTTTGCGCACACCTGATTGATCGGGCTGCGCCTCCGGCTGATTGCCAAGCCGCAGATCCCATTGGTTGAGAGGCCGCATGGCGGGCTGGTCTGTCGTTGGTTCGCGGGTCGACCGCACGACCAGATCATCCGGTTCGAAGGCCGTTTGATCGCCAGGTCTCTCCATCTGAACCGGTGCAATCTGATGGAAGACGACGAGAAGAATTATCCCGACTACCGAGCACACGAGCGCATAGAGAATGAAATATTTCAGTGCATATCCCTCGCTGATCGACAGAGCGGCCTTGACAGCAGCGCGAATGATATTTCGTACATCATTGATGGATACTTCGAAAGAAGGCAATAGATTTCAGCAGATCCTTAGAAAAT
This sequence comes from Rhizobium sp. CNPSo 3670, assembly GCF_057784555.1. Lineage (NCBI taxonomy): Bacteria > Pseudomonadati > Pseudomonadota > Alphaproteobacteria > Hyphomicrobiales > Rhizobiaceae > Rhizobium > Rhizobium sp. CNPSo 3670. Next base: position 38,395 of record NZ_JBXSOL010000030.1, on the reverse strand, counting down.
TTTGAAAACAGCCGGCATAAAATCAACATTTATTGGAGAAAATCGTCTTCCTCTTCACGTAATGCTTGATTTGTTCAAGATCGCAGCAAAGACCGCGATCCATACTGCAACAGCTCAACCTCGCTTATATCGCATCCGGAATTCACGGGGGCTGCAGCCCTCGCGCTCACGAAAGACGCGAGAGAAATAGAACGGGTCTTCGATACAGACCATGGCTGCGATGGTTTCGATCTTCTCGTCTGACATGGCGAGCAGTTGCTTGGCCTGGTCCATACGCGCTCGAAGCTGGAAGTCCTTTGGCGGCATGCCCGTTTCGGCTATGAATTTACGCCGCAGCGTGGCCGGCGACATGCCGTGCTCGGAGGCAAACGAGGCAAGGTCGAGCGGCTGCAGCGCCCTGCCCCGCAGCGTCTCGACGAGATCGGCGGACGCACCCTCGCCTTCGCGACCTGCGGCAGCGCTCGCCTGCCGCGCGGCGGTGATGACGATACGATGGAGCGCCAATGCCGCCGAGGCCTGTCCTAGATGGCTGTCGTCGACGAGATCGGCATGCAGCCGCGCGAAGAGCCGCACCACCTCCTCGAGATGGCGCAGCGTCACGAGGGGATGACGCTCGCCAATCAGCCGCATCCGCACGAAATCCCGCGTGAACGAACCTTCAAACAGCGCCCAGCGCTCGTCCCATCCAGCTTCGTCAGGCCCATAGGAATGCGGGCGGTTCGGAAACAACCAGAAGAGCGCCGGCCCCTCCACGGGTTGGCGCCCGCCCGCAGCGGTTTCGAGAAACCCCCGCCCGCGCTCCACCAACACGGCCGCAAAGCTCGGCAGCCTCCTGTCCTTCACGGCATGGCGCGCATGCTGCCTGCCGCTGCCCGTCACAGCAAGCCCGCCGGCCGCGGCAAGGGGAGATCGATAGATGGCCTCTGCTTCTCTCATGAGCGAAAAATCCAGCTGCAGCTTTCCTCCATGGCGATCGGCCCACGCAACCGACAAGCTGGAGGCAGGTAAGTCAAAGCAAGGATGAATGAAATGTCAATTGTCGCGAATGCTGCCGGGATGAAAGTGATGCAATCGCCCCTCGCCGCCCGTGGCAAGACAATCCCTGCAGAAAGGCTCGGCCTGCTGACGCAGACCGATCCTGCCATAGGCGTCGAGGCCATCCGCCGCCGCTATGAGGAGGATGGTTATGTCTGGCTGAAGGGCCTTCTGCCGCGCGCCGAAGTGATCGATTTCCGCCGCTGGGTCTTCGCCCACCTCGCCGAAACCGGCCTGCTGGCGCCCGGCCATGATTTCGCACTTGGCATCGCGGCCGCCGAAGGCTTCGACTGGAACCTCGCCAACCGCCGCCTAATGTCGATCGTCCGCTCCGCCGCCTATGAAGGCTTCTGCGCCCAGCCGCGGCTCGTTCGCTTCATGGACGCCTTCCTCCAAGGCATCTCCTATCTCCACAAACGCAAGCTGATGCGTTATTTCCAACCCGGCACGGCGGTGGCGACACCCGCCCACTACGATCTCGTCTACCTCCGCGGCGGCACCAGCCGGCTCGTCACTGCCTGGATCCCGATCGGAGACATCCCCGCCGAAATGGGCGGCCTCGTCTATCTCGAAGGCTCGCATGCGCTCGGCCGCAGGATGGAGGCGGAATTCCAGGCGAACAGCGGCACTCTCTCGCCGGAAGAGCGGATCAGCGCCTATAACAGTCAAATGGCCGAAGGCGGCTGGATCTCCAAGGACCTGCCTGATATAGCCGAGCGCTTCAACGCCCGCTGGCTCGCCGCCGATTACGAGGCTGGCGACGTCGTGCTGCACTCCCCCTACATAATCCACGCCGCCACCAACAACGAAGACCGCACCCGGCGGCTGCGCCTCTCCACCGACATCCGCTACCAGAACGTCGACGACGAAATCGACGCCCGCTGGAGCAACCACTGGAGCCTTGGGGATATGCTGTAAGCCTTTGGGTCCGCGCCGCAACGCTTCAGCCGAAGCCAAACCCGCCTGGATCGATTCTTCGCGAACCAAGACAGCGATGGCGATATCGGATAGACTTGCCGGCGCCGGCAGCTTGCCTGGAGGCGGTCCCCAGGACCGGCGGGCGTCCGGCGCAGGGGGATCGCATGTCGGCAATCGCATCTCTGTTTCAGGAAGCCGCGCGGCTTGCAGCCGGGTTTCGTGAGCGCGCGCCGGCCCGCCATATGCCCCGGCACGACTATGCCGCTTCGCTCGCCAGCTTCGACGAGCCGCTGCCGGCGGCCGGCGCCGATATGGCCGATGTCATCAGGCAGCTCGCCGCGAACGCCGAACCCGGCCTGCATTTCACCACGGGCCCACGCTTCTTTGGCTGGGTCATCGGCGGCTCTCATCCGGTCGGCGTGGCGGCCGACTTCCTGACCAGCGCCTGGGGCCAGAATGCCGGAAACCACGTCGCCGCCCCGGCCGCGGCCGCCGTCGAAACGGTCTCGGCGAGATGGCTTCTCGACATCCTGAAGCTGCCGCCCGAAAGCTCCGTCGGCTTCGTCACGGGAGCCACGGTCGCCAATTTCACTTGCCTTGCCGCTGCCCGCGGCGAGGTGCTGCGCAAGGCTGGCTGGGATGCGGACGCAAAAGGCCTGTTCGGCGCGCCCGAGATCACGGTGCTGATCGGCGACGACGCCCACACGACCGTCTTCTCGGCGCTTCAATTCCTCGGCCTCGGCCATGACCGGGTGTTGCGCCTGCCGACTGATCCAATGGGCCGGATCGATCCGGCCGCGCTCGGCGACGCGCTTACGTCGGTCATCGGCCCTTGCATCGCCATCCTCCAGGCCGGGCAGATCAATACCGGCGGTTTTGACGATTTTCGTCGGATCATCCCGACCCTGAAGGAAAAAGGCGCCTGGGTGCATATCGACGGCGCCTTCGGCCTCTGGGCGCAGGCTTCGGAGAAATTCAGCCACCTCAGCCGCGGGGTCGAGGCGGCCGATAGCTGGGCGACGGATGGTCATAAATGGCTGCAGACGCCCTATGACTGCGGCTATGCGATCGTGCGCAACGAGCTTGCCCACCGCCGCGCCATGACGATCGCCGCAAGCTACCTGCCACTCGCAGCCGAGGGCGAGCGCGATCCCTCCCATTACGTGCCGGAGCTTTCCCGGCGCGCTCGGGGCTTCGCCACCTGGGCGATGCTGAAACATCTCGGCCGCGATGGCATCGTCGCCCTCATCGACCAATGTTGCGCGTCGGCCCGCCTGCTGGCCGAGCATCTCCAGCGCGAACCAGGCATCACCATCTTGAACGAAATCACACTGAACCAAATCATCCTCCACTTCGCCACAGACCGCCCGGACGAAGAGAGCGATGCAATCACCCGCAAGACCATCGCAAAGATCTGTGAAAACGCCACCCTCTTCGCAGGCGGCGCCAAATGGCGCGGCCGCGACGTTATGCGGCTCTCCGTCACTAATTTCCAGACGAACGCAGACGAAGCCCGGCTGGCCGCCGACAGCATCATCGCTGCCTTCCGCAGTGTCAGCCGCGACTGACCTTGTTCCACTTGCAACCTCAACCATTGACGTCTTCCAGAGCAGGATTACGGTCCTCACTTCAGCACTGAGAATTCAACCAGCCCCTCCCTCGCCACGTGTCCTCAACGGTTTCCCATGTCTCGATATCTCCCCGCGATTGCCGCTCTTCTCACGCTGATTCCAGCCACCGGCGATGCCAGTGAGGCGCGTGGAAAATCTACGCCTCCTCCTGCGAAGGGCTGCGTGGAGATCGGCGGAACGGTACTACCAGGAATGGTCGGAGGCCCAGCCTATGCGGCAGCCGAGCTAAAATGCGGCGCAAAGCTTTTGCTGGTGCTTCGACGCCAGACCGGCATGAATGGAAGTCTCCCCGTCTGGACCGTGATCGACCAGGTAACGATCTCAAAGCCGAGCCCCCACCACGAACTTCTGCAGCCGGCCTTTTGCTCATCGAGGCGGTTTCCTGATGCCCCCATCTTTGCACTCGGCAGGATGGCGGAAGAGCCAGATGGCTCTTATCGATCCGAGAATCTGGTCAAAGCCTGGCGATTCGACATCACGCGCGAAAGGCTGGCCTCAACCCCAGTCGATGGCGTGCTATGTGCGTTGGACGGGTTTGATTGACGATCGGTGCGCAAATTCCGACGATAAGCCGCCCCTCTTCGAGGCGCAGCCTCCGAACCTCAGCACGAGAGCCGACCGTTGGGCCAGGTGCCAATCAACAGAACGGCTTTATCGTCGAACGGCAACGACCGAGCTGGCGCGGTAGCGTGACAGCTGGACGCGATTGGATTGGTTGCCGCCGAAGAGATAGACGTACTGGCGCCGCTGATCGAAGTGATCGAACAGGCTGACATGGAACCGCCTGCCGCTTCGGATCACAACGACATCTCCCCGCCTTGCCGAACGAAAGAAGACAGGTTTGCCGAAGCTTTTCCAGGAAACTGCCATATTGGGATTGGGCGGCGGCTGGCGTGACGATCGTTTGGCGACAAAGGCGAGGAATGCTCCGCACCACGACGTTCTGCGGGGATTGATGCTGAGAAATGAAATAGAACGTTCGTGCATGCGATTATATTTCGAAGCCGTGACGAGCATGTCGGCCTCACACGGCACGGCAAAAACCGTGAGGGCTATGACGAGAATAATTTTCATTGTTTCTCACCATTGTTTGGATAATTTCAAACATCCGAAATGTGGCGAAGAAAAAATCTCGGCTGGAACGTATATTTGAATCATGGCGGCAATTAGAAGCAATTTGACCGCGTATTTTTTCCTGTATTTAAAGAAATAAAACTTAGGCGACCGGCGACGGCACCCGCAAAACGGACGAATATTGGCAATCTGCAAACGCTCAGCTGGCGAAGTCGAAAAATGGAGAATTCGATGTTGGGGGTGACGAAAGCCCGATGCCATATGGGAGCCGAAGCGGAACAATCCGCCGGAATCTCGCAACGATCCGGTGGAACGGCATTAGTTACGATGGGATTTATATTTCCAGGATCGCATCGAATACTTCGAATGCAGTGCGTATTTTTACCGGCCGTCTTCGATCTGACTCGATTGCAAACTCAGGCTTTAGCTGAAATCGCGCTCAATTCCTCCAGATCGAGATCCCGTTCCAGCTCCTCCAGCGTCTCGTCGTCGATATCACCGGCGCGGTGGAGCCGAATGAGTTCCCGACGGCCGGTCGCAACCGCCTCGAGAACGACATCAAAATGGGCGTGAAGCATCGGGATATAATGTTCCGTTCTCGCGGCGTAATCGACGATAGCGGTGGCTCGGCGTTGGTATCGCTCCAGCAATTGCGGGTGGATGAGATTTCCCTCAGGGTCGTATGCCAGGTTTTGGACGGTTCCAAGCTGCGCCTGCGCCATGGCGGCTTCGGCCTGACTCATTGTGAGACGCGCCCTTTCCGTCTCCGGCTCCACCAGCCGTGCCCAGGCAATTATCCGCCCCAAACTCGTTCCCTGGACGAGCACGGTTCCGACAATGACGGCAAATGATGTTGCGAGGATGAAGTCGCGGCCGGGGAATTCTTCTGGCAGGCTGAGCGCCAGGGCAAGCGTCACCACGCCCCGCACGCCGGCCCAACTGAGGACGGTGGCGCCGCCGGCGCCCAGCGGCTCAGCGCGTTTGAACCCCAGCGGAGCACAAAGGCGGATGACGAGATCTGAGGCGAAGACCCATGCAAAGCGGGCGATCACGAGCGTCACGAGGATCGCCAGCATCGGTAGTCCCATGGTCGCGATAACTGTGGTAAAACCACCGCCGCGCTCAACGACGTCGCGCAACGACAGCCCGATCAATGTAAAAACTGAAGCTTCCATCAGGAAGATCATCACAGTCCAAAACGACGTGCCTCGCATGCGCGTTGCGGCCGAGAATACGGTGTGCTGGTGCCAGGAAGCGATCAGACCCGTGGTAACCGTGGCAATGACGCCGGAAACGTGCAGCAATTCGCCGAGCAGATAGGAAATCCAGGCGAGCAGCACAGTGGCGGCGATGATGAGATATTCGTCGCCCAGGCGCCGGACGAATTTCACCCACACCGTTCCGACAACGACGCCGACGACCATGCCGCCGAGCGCCAGCACAAGGAAGCTGGAAGCCGCCTCCATCGCGCTGAAACTTCCCGTTGCGGCGGCGGCGACGGCAAAGCGAAATAGAACCAGACCGCTCGCATCGTTCAGCAAGCTCTCGCCTTCCAGCAGAATCTGCAGCCGCCGCGGCAGCCTGACGCGCTCCAGCACGGCGCGGGCCGACACCGCATCCGGCGGTGCAACGATCGCGCCAAGTGCTGCACAGGCGGCCCAGGGAAGTGACGGAAAGAGAAGATGGGTCACGACGGCCACGACGGCACAGGTGAAGAATACTGCTCCGACGGCGAGCGAGGCAATGCCGATCATATGGCGCCGCAGCCGCACGAGAGCAATGGCCCAGGCGCCGTCCATCAAGAGCGGTGGCAGGAAGATGACAAGCACCAGCCCGGGATCTACGGTGATCGCCGGTAGCCCCGGCACGAAGGCTAGCAGAGCGCCGCCGGCCAGCAGCGCAACGGACGGTGGCAAACCCAGCCTGTGAGCAGCGTAATGCAGCGCGATGATCGCGAGAAACATCGCAATGACCAGCTCGAACAATTGAGTGGGTTCCATCTCACTCGCCCCCTGCCTAAAAAGTGATTTCGAATGCCTACTATATTATTTTCCGGGCCGAAATCGCTTCATTCCGAACTCCTCGCGGCAGACATGTCGGGGCCGACAGTCATGCTTCGCTTCGCCACGAAAAGATTGCACCGACACGAATTTACTTGCCCTTCTCCAATGCGGCATATGTTTCTGTCTGTAAGCAAGAGGCGTGAGCGGGGAAACATGACTTCAACACATGCGGACAAGAGCAGTGACCTCGGCAGTCGGAGCGGCTTTGTCGGATTGGTCGTCGGTGCAGTCGGCGTCGTATATGGCGATATCGGCACCAGCCCGCTCTACGCCTTTCGCGAGGCGCTCAGGCCTTTTGCTGCCGATGGCATACACGAGCCGGAAGTGATCGGCCTGATCTCTCTGATGGTCTGGACGCTAACCGTTATCGTGACTTTCAAATATGTGCTGTTCCTTCTCAGGGCGGACAATGACGGCGAAGGTGGTACCCTCTCGCTTCTTGCCCTCCTGATGAAGAAGATGGGACGAAACGTGCCGGTCCTGTTCTTCGCCGGGCTGATCGGGGCAGCCCTCTTCATCGGCGATGCAATGATCACGCCTGCCCTCTCGGTCATGTCAGCGCTCGAAGGTCTGAAGCTGGTCACGCCGACCTTTGCCGATTATGTCCCGCTCGCCTCGGCTGCGATCATGATCGTTCTCTTTGCCGCGCAGTCGAGGGGGACTGCAGCTGTCTCCATGTTTTTCGGGCCGATAACGGTCTTATGGTTTCTGGCCATGGCTGCCGGCGGCTTGATCCATATCGGCGACGACTGGAGGATTCTGGCCGCCCTCAATCCGATCAATGCGCTTTCGTTCCTCGCCCATGCCGGCACGGTCGGCCTCATCGTGCTCGGGGCCGTTTTTCTGACGGTGACGGGTGCCGAAGCGCTCTATGCCGATCTCGGGCATTTCGGCCGCCGCCCCATCCAGACGGCGTGGTTCGTACTCGTCTTTCCTGCATTGCTTCTGAACTATATCGGCCAGGGCGCGCTCGTTCTCGCCCATCCCGAAACGGCCACCAACCCATTCTTTCTGATGTATCCGGATTGGATCCTGTTGCCAGTTGTCATACTGGCGACGATGGCGACGATCATCGCCAGCCAGGCCGTCATCACCGGCGCTTTTTCTCTCGCCCGCTCGGCGGTTCATCTCGGCTTCCTGCCGAGGCTGCGGATCAAATTCACGTCCGAGACCAACACGGGCCAAATCTACGTACCGAGCGTCAATCTCCTCCTGCTGGTCGGCGTGCTGATGCTGATCTTTTCCTTTGGCGACTCCGAGTCGCTGGCGACTGCCTACGGTATCTCGGTAACTGGGACCATGGTCATCTCGACCATGCTGTCCTTCCAATTCCTGCGGGCTGTCTGGGGCTACTCGCTCACGCTCGCCGCCATGCTGCTGCTGCCGCTCTTCATTATCGAAGTCTTGTTCCTGGCAGCCAATCTGCTGAAGATCCACGATGGCGGCTGGGTTCCGGTCGCCCTGGCGCTGGCAATCATGATTTTGATGTGGACTTGGACCCGGGGGCAAGCCTACCTCAAGAGACTGCGGGCCAACAACGAAATTCCGCTCGATTCCTTCATCCGGTCGATCGAGCGGAAGTCGGATCATTCACCGGTTACCGTTCCGGGAACGGCGGTTTTTCTTACCAGCGTGCCAGACCGGACGCCGAACGTTCTGCTCCACAATCTCAAGCACAATCATGTGCTCCACGAACAGAACGTCATCCTGACTGTCTGGACCGAGGACGAACCCTATGTCCCCGACAACAGGCGCATCAAGATAAGCCAACTCTCGCCGCGTTTCCTGCGTCTCGATATCACTTTCGGCTTCATGGACGATCCCGATGTCACCAGGGCGCTAGCGCTCTGTAGAGAAGGAGGTTTCAAGTTCGAGATCATGAAAACGTCCTTCTATCTCGGCCGCCGCAACCTCGTCAGGACGCCGAACACCGGCCTGCCCGGCTGGCAGGAACGCATATTCATGGCGCTGGAAGGCTTTGCCATCGATCCCTCCGACTATTTCAACCTGCCGTCAAACCGCGTTGTCGAGCTTGGCGAACAGGTTGCCATCTAAGGTCTGATGGCATCGCCCTGCTTCGCCGACAGCCTCGTCGCCGTGATCATTACCGGGATTTAACTGAAGGTGCTGGCCTGCCCCTTACACGCCAGGTCTTGAGACAAAGGAGGACATATGAAGAGGCGCACTCTTGTACTTGGCGGCGCCGCGATTGCCGCATCCTCGGTTGTTGCGACGGCAATCTGGCCGCGGCGGCATGCCGCGGCGGCAGCCAGGAAATTCGACTGGAAGGGCACTGATTTTCTGAGCGGCGGCACCAAGTCTGTCGCCTTGGAAAAGCTGCCCGCGCCGCTCTTCCGCACTCGCCCGAATTGCGTCGTGACCCTGGCCCAGACCCGTGGCCCCTGCCATGTCAACGACGTCCCGGCCCGCCAAGACATCTCTGAAGGAGAAGCCGGACTGCCGTTGCGGCTGGCCCTCCGTATCGTCCATGCCGCCGACTGCCGGCCGGTCGAAAACGCCGACATCGAAATCTGGCATACCGATCACCGTGGCATCTATTCCGGCCGAGAGGCTGCGAAGATGTGTACGCTTAGTGACGCCGAGGCAATCAGCGGGCTCGCATTTCGCGGTCGCCAACTGACCGACGAGGCCGGGCAGGCAAGTTTTTTGACCGCCTATCCGGGATGGTATAGTGGCCGCACGCCGCATGTTCATTGCCGCATCCTCGCAGACGGCAAGGAGCTTCTCGTCAGACAGCTCTATTTCGACGACGCCCTGAGTGACATCATCTATGGTGAGCATCCCGACTATCGTGAACGCCCCCGCCGCGATACGCGCAACGACAATGACGGCCTCATTCCGCAGGACGCTACCGATCACATCTTCGATTTTGAGAAGCTCGATAGCGGCGTGCTTTCCGCCACGATTACGATCGGCCTCTCTTCCTGAGCCGATGGCGGCGAGCGACAAGAGAGCGTTTTTCACCGAACGCTGCTCGGCGACCTCTGATGCCGCCACGGCTTCTCCCCGTAGCGGCGATGCTCCCTGCTATCCTCAGTGCAGCATGCCGTGTTGAAGGATAGAGACGATCAGCGGATCCGCTTCTGAATGATGCAACGGCTGAGGCGTGATCTCATGGTGTGAAATTTCGCTGCCGTTTTCCGGGCCAGCAAGATCGGCGGCTTCCATGGTGACGCCGTGATCGCCGTTGCCAAATGTCGACCCGTGCTTTTCGACAGCAGCCTTGCCGAAGTGACGAAGCAGCAGGGTTTCATCCGATATGCCGTTTTCCCAGATTGGATTGTCATGATGAGCGCCGACTTTATCCGCTGCAATCTTGTCGGCAGCAAGTTTCAGGTCGTTGTGGGATGTGAGCCCGGTGTCCGATACGAGGCTGACGCTCGCATCCGCGGCGGCGAGGCTGTCGGCGCTCGCAAGCGTAGTAGGACCTTCTTCGACGATCGTGTTATCGCTGACGGGAAAGGTGCCTGCAGCGATGATCGAGGGGGAAATGCTGTATGGCGTGACATCGCTCGCGATAAAATTGTCATGGAAGGATCCGGATGCCGGCCGGTCGACCTTCAATGCCGCCTGGGTCAGGTCGTCGAAGAGATTGCCGTAGATCTCGATACCCTCGCGGACATAAGTGGTCGTGCCCGCGGCGCTGACTGCCACGCCCCAGGCGCCGTCATGGATGTAATTTCCAGCGATATCGTAATTACGCGTATCCCCCTGGTCGCCGAGGCCGATCGCATAGGACCAGCTGTAGCCGCCATAGCCTGAGATGTCGTTGTCATGGATGGCGACATTTGTGCCGGCTTGTGCGCTGATCCCGAAGCCGCCGCCGAGGATGGTGTTCCCCTCGATCACAGCATCCACAGGCCGGACGAGCGTCAGGACGCCCTTTGGCGTGACTGCACCCGTTTGATCAAGATAATTACCGCTGATGACGATGTTGCTGCTGTCGTTGATCTGGACGGCGTCGGCAGTGGTTCCGTGGGCATTGGTGACGGTGTTGTTGAGGAGCGTGACACCGTTGAACTTCTCGACCCAGATGCCGTCGCCATTGACGTCGTTAATCGTGCTGTTTTCGATCGTGATGTTCGAGCCGGTACGGAAGGTGATAGAACCGGATTTGGATAATCCGGTGTGATCAACCTCGACATTTCGGATGGTCCAATTTGAGACATAGCCACCATAGATGGCCGCGCCACCAGTATCTGATATCTTGATATTCTCAATGACGATATTCGATGCGTATAGGCTGTGAATGCCGTCATTAGGGCTCGTGATGACGGGCGCATCGCCGACGCCGTAGCTGCCGATGGTGATTGGGGCAGCGGCGGTGCCGGAATATTTCAGGTCAAGCTGGTCGTTATAAACAGTACCCGCCGCGAGCAGCACGCTGTCGCCCGGCTGCAGCTTCAAGTTTTCCACCGCCGAGAATGACGCAAAAGCCGCTTCTGCGCTGGTGCCGGCATTGGTGTTGGAGCCCGTCGCTGAATTCACATAATAGATTGTCATATCGCCGTGTTCTCGCATTGTCGCGCAGCCGTCTGGTTCGGCTGCAACGAGTGGATCTGATGCGATCGGGAGCTGAAGCCATGCTCAACAACATGGCGTTCCATTGCCGTTACGTTACGGCAGCCAGCAGACCATGGGCCTGCCTTATTCCCGAGAAGCGCCTGGCGGAGGCTACTCCCCTGGATAATACAACTTACGAGAAGATAATCTAGGAAATAACGACTAAAAGGTGAATGAACGGTAAGCGCCGTGCTGCCGCTTGACGGTCAGGACGAGGCCAAGGCGTCCGGCCAAAGGCCGGAGCCTCGGAACACGAGGGCGGGATCAACCCGCTCCTCGCACTCGGGCCACTCAGCTCAGCAAGCCATCCATATGGATGTAAACGGTCAGCGCATCCGCGTCACTATGATGCGAGTTGCCATCATTGATTTCGTAACTGAAGGATTCGCTCACATGTCCATCATGGTCGGGGAGCTTCGTTTCATCGAGCGTGTAGGAATAGTTGCCATCGCGCTCCACATGGATGACGCCATAATCGCCCGTCAGAGTCAGTCCGTGCTTGCCGACGGTTTCGTGGCCGAAGCGACGGAGCGCCAGGGTTCCGTTGTCTGAGCTGTCGTTTTCGAGAAGATTGCCGTGATGGGCCGCACCGGTGTCAGTGATGATCTTCAAATTGTCATGGGCAGCGACGACCGCGGCATCCATGGCCGCTTCCGTCGTAGCGGCAGCCTTGGTAGCCGAGATCGCCAGCACAGTCTCGACATTGGCGATGGTCTGGTTGTTGCTGACGGAAAAGGTGTGCGCGTCGGCAACGGAACGCGCAATGCTGGTGGCCGTGACGCCACTCTCGACGGTATTGTTGTAAAAAGAGCCCGATGCCGGCCTGTCGAGCTTCAGCGCCGCCTGAGACAGGTCATTGAAGACATTGTCGTGGACCTTGATATTCGTGCGGACATAGCTGGGGCTGCCGATGGGGGCGGTGATGACCACGCCCCATGCGCCATCATGGATATGATTGCCGGCGATATCGTAGTCTCGCGCGTCGCCCTGGTCGCCGAGACCGATGGCAAAGGACCAGTCGTAACCATGATATCCCGAGATGTCGTTGTCGTGGATCGCGACGTTCTTGCCCACCTGCGCGCTGATACCGAAGCCGCCGCCGGTGAGCACATTGTCCTCGACCACGGCATTTGCAGCCCCGATTAACGCGATAACGCCCTTGGGGCTGCTGGCATGGGTCTGGTCGAGATGATTACCCTTGACCAGAATACTGCTGCTGTCGTTGATCTGCACGGCATCTGCCGTCGAGCCATTCGCGCTGGTAACGGCGTTGTTCAGAAGTTTGACACCTTCGACTTTCTGAATCCAGAAGCCGTCGCCCCTGACGTCCGATATCTTGCTGCCTTCGACCGTGACATTCTTGCTGGTCCGGAAGGTGATCGCACCTGCACTTTTCAATAATCCGGTTTTGGCAATCTCGACGTCCCGCACCGTCCAATTCGTGACATTGCCGCCATAAATGCCCGCACCGCCGGTGTTCGATATCTTGAGGTTCTCGATCACGATGTTGGAGGCATAAAGACTGTGGATGCCGTCGCCGCCGCTGTGGATGATGGGGGCCGCCCCCGTCCCGTAACTGCCGATCTTGATCGGCGCGCTCTCGCTGCCGGAATATTTGATATCGAATTGTTCGTTGAACACGCTCCCCTTGGCGAGCAGCACGCTGTCGCCTGGTTTCAGAGCCAAGGATTCCACTTTGGACAAAGTCGCAAAAGCCGAGTTCTGGTTCGTCCCACCGTTGCGGTCGGAGCCAGTCGCTGAGTTCACATAGTAGATTGTCATATCACCAATGTTGCCCTGTTCGTCGGATCGCTATGTCGCCACTGAGACCGACCGGGATCGGCCGATCGTCCTGCGGCCGGGGCAACCGTCCACGGCAAGAAGGCGAGAAGATGTTGTCAATGCGGCAGCGACCGGTTTACGGGTTTTGTTCCACAGGCAACGGCGCCCGGTCCGACAAGGCGCTGAAAAGCCGCAACCCAAACAGGCAAAATGGCGACTCAGAGGCGAATAAATCGAGGAACGTCGGGCAGCGAGATATCTTCCTTCCAGGCTGTACCGCAGTGATTCTGCTCGCGATTCGCATGAAGCCCCAGCGCCAGCTTGGCCAATCAGCCCCGATCGTGAGCAGGCCAGAGGGCCTCTCGAATGACGGGGCGGGCGATCATCTCTGCGCTATTTCTCCCCTCGCCTGCAGCGCCGAAGTCAGCGGCAGGCGAGCGGCGGCAATCGCCGGCAGGGCGCCGCCCAGGATGCCGATGGCAAGGCCAAGAAGGCCGGCGGTGAACACCACGTCGGGAGTGACGTCGAGCTGAAAGGCCATCCTGGTCGTGTTGCCGCCCATCGTGCTTGCCTGCAAACCATCGAAAGCGAGCTTGGAGGCGAAGACACCGAGTCCGGCGCCGGCCGCCGACAGGAGTACCGCCTCCACCCAGGTAGCGACGAAGGCCGGCAGGCGGGCAAAACCGAGGAGGCGCAGTGTCGCGATTTCGACGCTGCGGTCGGAAACCGAACTCATCATCGTATTCAAGGCACCCGCCGCCGCGCCGATCGCCATCAGGAGCGCGATCGGCCAGCCGAATAGGCGGATCAGGCTTTCGGTGCGCTCGGCTTGGCCGGCGTAGAAATCAGCCTCGGAAACGACGACGAGCGGTGTACCGGGCAAGGCCAACAGACGATCACGCAACGTCGCCAGTGCTCTTGCGGGATCGCCTCCGCCATCGAGGCGGACACGCAGGCTCTGCACCTGCCCCTGCCGATCGAAAGCCGATTGCACCGCCTCCAGATCCGCCCAGATCTCGGATTCAAAGGCGCTGCCGTCTGAAGTGAAATGCCCGACGATCCTCCAGTCGAGCGCGCCAAGGCGGATCGTGTCGCCAACTGCGAAACCAGGAAAAGTATCGGCGATGCGGGCACCGACGACGATCTCACGCGCGCCTTGCGAAAACAGCCGCCCCCGCGAAAGCCGCGCGCGTTCACGCAAGCCGGGGCCCGCCGGATCCATGCCTCTGAGCGACAGCGTCTGCTCGACGCCTTCGCCTTGCCTGACATCGATGGGAACGACGGTCTCGCGCGACAATGCCGGATTGCTCGCGCGGTCGCGCGCGATCCCGGTCTCGCCGCTCATGGCCGCAAGGCTGCGGATTGCCTCGGCCGGCACCTCCGAACCGGTCTCCTGGTTGGTGCCGCCGCCGAGAATGACGGCGATATCAGCCGACCCGGCGCCAGCGAGCGCGGCCTCGAAACCGTGCGCCATCGCCAGGAAACCTGAGAGCACCGCCACGACGAGAGCGACCGACAGCACCATCGACAACGAGATCCACAGCCGGCGCGGCAAGCTGCCAAGGTTGACTCTGATCATAAGAAAGGTCTGCTTGAGCGTTGATAACATTGGATTATCTCGTTCTGAAGGCGTTGACGATGGGCAGGCGCACGGCGATCACCGCAGGCAACAGCCCGGTCAGCAGGCCGAGCCCTGCCATGATGGCGAGAGATTTCGCAAGCACGCTCGTGCCGAAGACGAGGCCGAACTCCGGTCCGATGGAAAGCGTCGCAAGCTTGGCGAGGACAAGTCCGCCCGCGCCGCCGACAAGAAAGATAAACAATGTCTCGCCAAGAATGAGCGCGAGAATCCGCGGACTGGAAAAGCCGAGCACCTTCAAGACGCCGATCTCGAAACGCCGCTCCCTCACTGCGAAGAGCATACTGTTGACCGCGATCATCAGGATGGTGACGAAGGCCGCCCCCACGACGAGGCTCACGATCAGGCCGATATCAGCGAATTGCCGGAGAAACGCTTCAAGGAACTGCTTTTCCGACTGCGTCCTCGTCTGCGCCGCCGAATTTGCGAATAGAGCATCGATCCGCGCTGCCAGCACACTTGGTGACACGCCCGGGCGCGGACGTACCACAAAGGCATCGACAGTATCCTTGTCGCGCGCACGAGCGGCATTGAGGGCGTCGTAGCGGGCGAGCATGAAATAGGTATCGGTGCCGGCATCCGCGCCCTCAAAAATACCCGCGATCGTGAAGCTCCAATTGCGGCTGCCGTCAGTCCTGGCAAGCTGCCCGGTAAAGCCGATGCGCTGGCCGATCGACCAGCCCTCGGCTTCCGCCAGTGCCCTGCCGACCAGCACCCGATCACCGGCCTCTTCCAATGCCGCGATCAACTCCGGCGTCAGTTTGAGCTCGTCGCCGTTGGCGGCGGCGATCGCCTGTGGATCGACGGCGCTGACGGCAACCACATTCTTTTCGACCTCGACGAAGCCCCGCATGCGTGCGGTATAGGCGACTGCGGCGACATCCCGGTCGGCCGCGATCCGGTTGAGGTAAGCAAGCGGCAACGGCAGCCCGCGACTCGATCTGTTGAAGACGCCGAGCAGATTGTTGCTGGCGCCGGCCGCTCCTTGGCTGCCGCTAACGAAGCTCGCCGTAAGCCCGTAGATCAGGAAGGCGACGCCGACTGAAAACATCAGCAAAATGGCGCGCAGCCGCTTGCGCCAGACATTGCGCCGCATAAGCTGGAGGAAGGTCATCGGCCCGTCCTTTCCTCGCTGATGAATTCGCCCTTGTTGAGACGTAGCGTGCGCCGGGCAAAGGAAGCGGCCTCGGGATCATGCGTGACCATGATGATGGTCTTCTGAAACTCGAGATTGAGAAAACTCAGCATCTCTAGGATATCATCGGCCGATTTGCGATCGAGATCGCCGGTCGGCTCGTCGCAGAGAATAAGACCGGGATCGGTGACGATGGCGCGGGCAATGCCGACGCGCTGCTGCTGCCCGCCCGACATGCTCGAGGGAAACTGCCGCTGCCGGCCCGCAAGCCCAACGAGATCCATCACCGTATCGACGCGAGCCCGCCGCTCCTTGCGGCCGAGCGGCTTCAACAGCAGCGGCAGCTCGATGTTTTCCGCCGCATTCAGCATCGGCAGTAGATTGTAAAACTGGAAGACGATGCCCATGGCATGTGCCCGCCAGACCGCCCTTGCTCCTTCGCCCATCTGCTCGATACGACTGCGGCCGACCCTGATTTCGCCGGCATCCGGGCTGTCGATACCACCGAGCATGTTGAGCAATGTCGATTTCCCGGAACCAGAGGGTCCCATGATCGCAACGAAATCGCCACGCGGAATGGAGAGATCGAGCCCGGAAAAGATCGGAATCGTCTCCGCTCCGATTCTGAAGGACTTGCTGACGCCGACAAGGGCGATATAGGATTCTGTGGTGTCTGTCATGGTTCTGCTCCTTGGTGTTGCTTGACTAATCCGAGATTTGAGGGACGGAGAGGCTGCCGTGAACGCCCTTCTCCCCAGCGGGGAGAAGATGCCGGCAGGCAGATGAGGGGGTGAGCGACGAGAGGAGCGAGTGCGCTGAGCGCAAGCGAAGGGCAATGAACGGAGTGCCGTGCGCCCCCTCATCCGACCCTTCGGGCCACCTTCTCCCCCGCTGGGGAGAAGGGGGGCAAGCGCAGACTTTGCGCGGGCACGTCCACTCTCTCCGGCCAGAAGGCCTCCCGCAGGGGACAACCGCGGCATCCACCATTCTCATCTTGACCCGCGATCCGCAGGATCGCCTCTAAAAACAGGAACACCCGCCTCCTCGCCCACCACCAGCCGAATGCGCGCCGCCATTGCAGGCCGCATGCCCGGTGGCGGCGAAGAGGCCGACAGGCGCAACGTCACGGTGCCCTTCTCCTTGGAAATGACTGGCGCAACTTTCGCCACTTCGACCGCGAAGGGCTTATCGGGAAAGCCGTCGAGCACGGCCTCGCCTTTGAGACCCGGGTGCATTAGCGCCATATTGACCTCGGCCACATCGGCATCGATGACCAGACTTGCCGTATCGGTGATGGCAAGCAGGCTTTCGTTCTCCCGCACGCTATCCTCGCGCGACAGCACGGTGTCGCCGACATGCGCATCAAGCCGCGTCACGGTGCCGGAAATCGGCGCCCGCACGGTCAGCGCCTCCATCTGCTCGCGCGCCCTGTCGAGATCGAGCTTCGCCTTTTCGAGATCCTGCCTTGCCTGTTCTGTGGCATTTCCGGCCGTATCGAAGGTGGTGCGCGCTGCCTCCAGCGCCTCGGCCGACATGGCGTCGCGCCCAGCCAACCGCTCTGCACGATCCAGCGAAGACCGCGCCTGGGCAAGCTCGATATTCCTCGCCTCCAGCGCCAACTCCGCCGCCCGCCCAGCTATGTAAGCGCCACGGAGCGCGAAGCGTGCACCAACATCATCAAGCCGCACGAGCACCTGGCCGGTTACGACCGGATCGCCGGCCGCGACCTCGATGGCGACGATCCGCCCCTCATATTTGGAAAAAACGGTGGCGATGTCGGGCGCCACGACATAACCGGAGCCTGTGATCTCGCGGCTTGCCGCGGTCGTACCCCTGGTCAGTGCGACGCTGTCCTGATTTGGCGTGGCTTTTTCAACCGTCGCATCCTCAGGCAAATCCATAATTGGCAACGCCGCTCCATCAGCCGGTAACGCTGCGTCATCGCCCACAAGCCTTGCAAGCGCCACCTCGATCCGCTCGAGCGCATCTGGCCGGTAAACCGCCGCCAGCGACACCGCCCCCGCAAGGGCCAGCATCGTTGCCGCTTTCAGCCGCCGGGCTCGGCGCTCCGGCGGCTTTGTCTCCAAGGCCGCGGGCTCGATCGAAAGCGATCTGAGCCTGGCGGCAAGGTGTCGTTCATGTTCCGATGTCGTGTTCATGCCGACAGAATGGCCACCGGCGATAAAGCCGCGACCTCGAACATGTTTCAGGCGGTCCTCGATCGCGATTGTGTACTTGGATAGGAAAGATTGGCGCAGTCCTCTTCCTTCGAGGACCCTGCGGGGCACCTCAGCAACCGTGTTGTTGCGGTGCGTAGGCCAGAGGCCGGAGCCTCGAAGGACGAGGGCGGGTGATTGCCGCTCACCTATTCCTCTGCCGCCAAGCCACCGGCGTCATATCGGTCACGCGCCGGAACTCCCGATTGAAATTCGACTTGGTCTGGAAGCCGACCTCGAACATCACCTCGGTCACCGATTTTTCGGTGGCGGAGAGCAGGCGGCAGGCCTCGCCGATTCTGTAGTCGTTGACATACTGCGAGACGTTTTTGTCCATCGCCCGATTGATCGCCGCCGAGATCTGACGGGCGGGGATTCCGGCCTTGCGGGCCAGCCGGTCGAGGTTGAGATTGGCGTCGCGATAAAGCTTCTTTGCCTCCATCAGCGCATCGACCGCCGCGATCGTCCCCTTGTCCTCGCTGGTATCAGACCTCGGCGCTACCTCTGTTATTTCCGGCGGCACCCGGCTGCGGCTAGCGGCTGCCGCAGCAATGCCGAGGATAACGAGGGCGGCGAGATTTCCCACGCTGATCAGTGCCAGCGCCCGCTCGCTATGCGCTGAGATGAAATCGAGGAAGACCAGAATATCGACAGCGGCCGAGAGACAAAGCGCGGCTGCCGCGAAGATGATCGCCCGATAGGCCGGCACGGCGCCTTCGAAGGGCGCGAGCCGCAGCGCGTCCGCCCCCGGGCGCATCAAAAGCAGGATTGCCACGGCGTAACCGAAGAAGATGAGCACCAGCGCCACGTCGATCGAATCCCGCCAGAAGGTCACCAGCAGCAGGATGAAGATAGCGGGCGCGGCATGCAGCCCGATCCGCCCAGCAAGCGACCGCCGGCTCGTCCTCACCAGCCTGGAAACCCCGCCATAGGCAAGCGGCGGCACCACTG
Source organism: Rhizobium sp. CNPSo 3670 (assembly GCF_057784555.1). Taxonomy (NCBI): domain Bacteria; kingdom Pseudomonadati; phylum Pseudomonadota; class Alphaproteobacteria; order Hyphomicrobiales; family Rhizobiaceae; genus Rhizobium; species Rhizobium sp. CNPSo 3670. Next base: position 19,367 of record NZ_JBXSOL010000030.1, on the reverse strand, counting down.
CTGCAATCACGGGCGCAACCAGCCCCACGCCCTGCACACCATAGCCCCAACGCAGGCCGGAAAGCGCGGATTGCAGCGCCGAGACCAGGATCAGCGCCAGAAAAGGCAGGTTCGGCGCCACCTCCTCATCGCGCCTGAGAACAGCGACGAAGAGGATGAGCAGCAGGAGAGCAACGACGAAGGGAAGCGGAATGAAGATCATGGGACTCCAAGATCGGAATGACGAACGGCGCCATCATTGCCGAGTCCGGCGCCCGGCGCGACCTTCATCATGTTTCAGGACATATTTTATATGGGAATTTTAGATTTACGGTCGCGGGGTTCGAGCGGGCCATCAGCGCCGGATCAGACGCGCTCCAGAAACGCAAGCACACGGGCAGTGAGCAGCGCGGTAGCATCCGCGTCATATGTCGGAAGCGAGCTGTCGGCGAAGTAGTGCTGGTCGCCGGGATAGAGGAAAAGCTCCGCGTCCGCGACCTTCGCCACGATTTCGCGGGCGGCATCGATGTCACCCTCGCCGACGAAGATCGGATCGTTGTCCATGCCGTGGATCTGGACCGGGACGCTCTCCGGCCAGGGTCCGAAGGCCCACTCGCCGCTGATCGGCAGGCAGGAATAAAAAAGCAGAGCCCCGCGGGCTCCAGGCCGTGTTTGCGCCAGCTTCTGCGCTGGGAGCACGCCAAACGAGAAGCCGACATAGACCAGTTCGGGAGGCAGTTCGTCGGCGAGCCGGACGCCGTGTTCTCTGATGGTGTCGAATCCGATCTCGCCGATATAGGCGAGCCCCTCCTCGATGCTAAGGAACGTGCGTCCATCGAATAGATCAGGCGTGTGGACGATGTGGCCCGCCGCCCTGATGTCGTCTGCGAAGGCATGCACTCCAGGGGTCAACCCTTGTGCGTGGTGGAAAAGCAATATCTCAGCCATAAGGCGTCTCCCGTCGAGGTGTTGGCCCGTTCGATAAGAAAGTTCAGAGGAGTTCAGACCGGGCCTGCGGCAGTCATCTCGGACGTCGCACTCAGCCCCCGACGACAATATTTAAGGGGCCGCGCCGAAAAAGGCGAGCCGCGTAAAGATCGTGTATTGCGATTCCGATACCATCAGTGCCACGAAGACCAGCACCAGCACCGGCGGCAACAGGATGGCGTAGACGAGCGCCAGCCGCTCCCAGGCCATATGCATGAAGACCGCGACGATCAGCCCGGCCTTCAGCATCATGAACAGAAGGATCAGCGTCCATCTGAGATAGCCCTGAATGCCGAAATAATCGACCAGGTAGGAAAAAGCGCTGAGCACGAAGAGTAGGCCCCAGACGAAGAGATAGAGCCGGATCGGATGTTGCTGTCCCGTGTGTGCTTGTGCATGCGCCGTTTGGGCTTGGGCATGCGCCGTTGTCTCGCTCATGACGACCTCACCACAGATAAAAAAACGCGAAGATGAAGACCCAGACGAGGTCGACGAAATGCCAGTAGAGGCCCATGATCTCGACGGCCTCGTAGCGGCCTTTCCGGCTGGTGAAGAAGCCGCGCCGTTCCACGTCGAAATCGCCCCGCCAGACCTTGCGGGCGATGATGAGGAGGAAGATGACGCCGATCGTCACATGGGTGCCGTGGAAGCCGGTGATCATGAAGAAGGTCGATCCGAACTGGGCTGCCCCCCATGGATTCTCCCAGGGGCGCACGCCTTCGGTGATCAGTTTCGTCCATTCGAAAGCCTGCATGCTGACGAAGGTTGCGCCAAGAAGTGCCGTCAGCAGCATGAGTATCGCGGTCACGCGGCGGTCGCGGCGATAGCCGAAATTGACCGCCATCGCCATGGTGCCGCTGCTGGAGATCAGCACGAAGGTCATGATCGCGATCAGGATCAGCGGCACGTCCTGGCCGCCGATGTGGAGCGCGAAGACCTCGCTCGGATTGGGCCAGGCGACGGGCGTCGACATGCGGGCAGTCATATAGGCGATCAGGAAACAGCCGAAGACGAAGGTGTCGCTGAGCAGAAAAATCCACATCATCGCCTTGCCCCAGGAGGCAGTCTTGAAGGCGCGCTGATCCGAGCTGAAATCGGCCGCGACTCCGCGAAGGCCCGCGGGCCTGAGGTCTGCCTCACCGTGTGTCTGGACAGAATGTGCCATCTGCAAATCCCCTAGCTTATCAACGTGCGGCAGAGATCGACGAAATCATTCGCCCAGCCGGCAAAGAGCGCGAAGAGCAAAAGCCAGACGGCGAGCATGAAATGCGAATAGATGGCCGATAGGTCGACGCTGAGCCGCAGTCTATCCGGCGCGACATCGGCTGCGAACGCCTTGACCGTCGTATGCGCGAGCACAGCAAGCCCGCCCAAAATATGCAGCCCGTGCAGGCCGGTGAGCATATAGAAGAAGCTGTTGGCGGGATTGTCGGCCAGGATGTATCCGGCCGCCGTCAATTCCCGCCATGCCTGGATCTGCCCGGCGAGAAAGAAGACGGCTAGCGCAAATCCTGTCGCAAGCGCCGGCCGTAGGCTTTCCATGCGACCATGCTGTGCTTGATGTTTGGCCCATTGCAGTGCCGCGCTGCTCAAGGCAAGTGCCGCGGTGTTCACCCAGAGCAACCGCGGAACCGGCATCCCCCACCAGTCCGCTGAGGCCGCGCGCATGAAATAGGCGCTGACGGCAAGGCTGAACACCGCGCCGACGACTGCTAGAAACACGAAGAGGCCGATTTTCACCGCAGGCACAGGGGGCCGGTCTGCACCATGATGATCCGGCTGCTGCAGCGAGCCGGTTTCAAGCCAGGGCTTCGAGGTCAGCCGCTGTCCGGCCAGCCACCAGATCATGATGGCGGCTATGGCAGCGAGGAAGATCAGCACGACGTTCATGCCGGGACCTCCCGCGTTCCGCCGCCGCTTGCCGGCACATTCTGCGGAATGAAATCCTCGTCCGCCCCCGGCACGCTGTAATCATAGGCCCAGCGGTAGACGACGGGCAGATCGCTGCCCCAGTTGCCGTGTGCGGGCGGCGTCTCAGGCGTCTGCCATTCGAGCGTCGTCGCCCGCCAAGGATTGCCGCCAGCCTCCCTGCCCTGGAAAAGGCTCCAGACCAGGTTGAACAGAAAGACGATCTGCCCGGCCCCGACAACGAGCGCCATGACGGTGATAAAGATGTTCAGCGTATGAGCAGACGGTGGCACGAAGGCCGTCTCTCCCATCTCGAAATAACGGCGCGGCACACCAAGCAGGCCGAGATAATGCATTGGAAAGAAGATCGCATAGGTGCCGAGGAAGGTGATCCAGAAGTGGATATGGCCGAGCGTCTCGTCCAGCATGCGTCCCGTCACCTTAGGATACCAGTGATAGATCGCCCCGAAGATGACGAGGATCGGCGCCACGCCCATGACCATGTGAAAATGCGCAACGACGAACATCGTATCCGACAGCGGCACGTCGACGACGACATTGCCGAGGAATAGGCCGGTCAGACCGCCGTTGACGAAGGTGACGATGAAGGCGAGCGCAAAGAGCATCGGCAGCGTCAGATGGATATCGCCTCGCCAGAGCGTCAGCACCCAGTTGTAGACCTTGATCGCCGTCGGGATGGCGATGATCAGCGTCGTGGTGGCAAAGAAGAAGCCGAAGGCCGGGTGCATGCCGCTGACATACATGTGGTGCGCCCAGACGACGAAGCTCAAGCCCCCGATGATGACGATCGCCCAGACCATCATCCGGTAGCCGAAGATGTTCTTGCGCGCATGCGTGCTGATGAGATCCGAAACAATGCCGAAAGCCGGCAGCGCGACGATATAGACCTCCGGATGCCCGAAGAACCAGAACAGGTGCTGGAACAGGATCGGGCTGCCGCCGCCATGCTTGAGCTGCTCGCCCATCTCTACGATGGCGGGCATGAAGAAGCTGGTGCCGAGCAGGCGGTCGAACATCATCATGACGCAGGCGACGAACAGCGCCGGAAAGGCCAAGAGCGCCATAACGGTCGCTGTGAAGATGCCCCAGACGGTGAGCGGCATCCGCATCAGCGTCATGCCGCGCGCGCGTCCCTGCAGCACGGTCACCACATAGTTCAGGCCGCCCATGGTGAAACCGATGATGAAGACGATCAGCGAGGTCAGCATCAAGAGGATGCCCCAGTCCTTGCCGCCGGGTGTGCCTGACAAAACGGATTGCGGCGGATAAAGCGTCCAGCCGGCCCCCGTCGGGCCGCCGGGCGCGAAAAAGCCGGCGACGAGGATCAGCACCGCCAGCAGATAGATCCAGTAGCTCAGCATGTTCGCATAAGGAAACACCATGTCGCGCGCACCGACCATCAGCGGGATGAGGTAGTTGCCGAAGCCGCCGAGGAAGAGCGCAGTGAGCAGATAGATCACCATGATCATACCGTGCATGGTGATGAACTGGTAATAGTGATCGGCATCGATGAAGGCGAAAGTGCCGGGAAAGGCGAGCTGAATGCGCATCAGCCAGGAGAGCACCAGCGCCACTAGGCCGATCGAGATGGCGGTCAGCGAATATTGGACGGCAATGATCTTGGCATCCTGGCTGAACACATATTTCGTCCACCAGCTGTGCGGATGATAAAGCTCGACATCCTCGACTTCGGCGGTCGGGATGACACCTGCGCTGCCGGACGGAATCTCGACCATGATATCTCCTCCTATGTCAGCCCTTGGTTAGAGCGGCCTGCGGCCTCCGGCCGTCTTCCCGCCAGTTCAGTTTGCCGGCGGCGGCTCTCCCGATGACGCCGTCAGCTGAGTGAATGTCTGCTGCTGCCCGAGCCAGGTCTGATAGTCCGCGTCGCTGTCGACAATGACGGTGCCGCGCATCTGCGGATGACCGACGCCGCAAAGTTCGGCACAGAGGATCTCGAACGTGCCCGTGCGTGTCGGTGTCAGCCAGAAATAGGTGACCATGCCGGGGATCATGTCCATCTTGGCGCGGAATTCCGGCACGTAGAAATCATGGAGCACATCGACGGAGCGCAGCAATATGTGCACGGGCTTTCCGATCGGCAGATGAAGCTCGCCGCCTTCGACGATGATGTCGTCGAGGCCGTTTGCATCGTTCTTGTCGAGGCCCAGCGGATTGTCGGAAGTGACGTCACGCGTCTCGGCGCGGCCGAGCTTTCCGTCCGCGCCCGGCAGGCGGAAGCTCCACAGCCACTGCTGGCTGACGACTTCGACCGATCCGGCATCGGCGGGTACTGTGATGAACTGGTTCCAGACGATCAGGCCAGGCGCCAGCATTGCCGCGACGCCAACCGCCGTTCCCGAGGCCAGAAGCAATTCCAGTCTGCGATTTTCAGGCTCATAATGCGCCCGATTGCCCGGTCTGTGGCGGAAGCGGAAGACGCAATAGGCCATGAACGAAACCACCGCCACGAAAACGATGCCGGTGATCCAAAAGGTGATGACGAGCGTGTTGTCGATATAGCTCCAGTTGGACGCGATCGGCGTCCACCACCACGGGCTCAGCACGTGGAACAGCACGGAGCCAATGACAACCAAGACGAGAATCAGCACAACAGCCATTTCCGCCCCTCCTGGGCCGACCGACCGTGAAACCGCACTCCACAAAAATGTCGAGTTTATTATCGCACAAATAGAAAATGTCGGCAATTACGGCGATTTAGGCATGCGCCGCCGCCGGCAAATCGTCATTTGGAGTATTGCCCGTCATTGAGAATATTGTTTGAGATAGGCAATGAGATTGGTGATTTCCTGGTCATCCTTCACTCCTGCGAAGGCCATCTTGGTGCCCTTCACTTTGGCTTTCGGATTATGCAGATAGTCACGCAACGTCGCCTCGTCCCAAACGAGACCACCCTCGCCGGCCGCCTTCATCGCCGCAGAATAAGCAAAATCAGGATGCGTTCCGGCCTTTCGGCCGAACAGCTTGTTCAGTGACGGACCCACCTTGTTCGTATCGGACTCGACGACATGACAGGTGGCACATTTCTTGAAAACGGTGGCGCCAGCCGTCGCATCCCCCTCCTGCGCTCCAGCGTTGAGAGGGAAAAGGGCAATGACGGATGCAGTAATCAGCAGAACAGCACGGTAATCCACGGCAAACCTCATCCTCCTCAAGGTCGCCAGCCACTCTCACCCTCGGCCATCATTCGCGCGGGGGTGGTGGTTGCTACGGGTTAAAGTTAGTCCTTCGCGGATGCAAGTCAATCGCTTCCACGATTGCTGGCACTTGGGCGCAATCCGATATCTTGTGGCCCGATGCAAATACCGGGTCCGAAACCGGTCAGCACGCGGTGATCTGCTGGAGAATGGCGCCGCGAACACCCGACTTATACTCCGATCGAAAGCGCCTCTTGCACGGCCAATTCGGCCATGGCAAGCGCCGCCTCCCGGGTTTTGGCGGCAGCGATAAAGCGGCCGTTATGGCAGAAGCTAGCGCCCTCGATGCCGCAGACCGCCTCCAGCTCACTATTGGTAAGGCCGGCCCAGGTTGCCGGCAGATCGGCCCGGAGCTCGAACCCGTCGTCGCCACGGCGAATGCCGGTCACGCACCAATCCTTTTCGCGCGGGTGGACGACGAACAGCAGGTGATCGGCGCCGGCCTTGACGATGGCGGGACGGAAGGGCATCCCTCTCGGCAATTCCAGAATACGCCCCTGCCCAGCAACCTCGATCGCCCGATACACGATCGCCTCGGCTCGCAGTTTTGCGGCCCTCTGAGCGATCCCGGCATCGATGAAACTGCGGGCAATGGCCAGCGCCGCACGGAAGGCACGATCGTCAGCCTCGGGTTCCTCCTCATCGAACACCGGTTTCAGGGTCTCGAGCAGCGCCGGCAGCGTCAGGCTGGCCAAAGGGCCCGAAGGGCTGAGCGCGCCATTGTCGGTCAGGTCGATCGGCAGCACGAAACCGATGTCGAAAGTGGAGTGCAGGGCTTCGACATGATGATCGGGGAGACCGGAGGCTACGAGATATTCGCGGCCGTAGTGCTTCCAGATCAGGCCGAACGAACTGTAGGGCTGGCCGTCGTCTCGCAGTGGCGCGCCGCGCTGATGATGATCGAATATGCCGGCGGCAGGATCATAGGCTCCGCCGACATCATAGATGATCCGGTCCGGGGCTGGCGTGATCCATTCCGGCGCCCGGCTGCGGATCAGACGCGCCTGCGGGAAAAGCCGCGTCAGGATGACGCTCGACAGCAGCTCGTCGGCATGGAAACCACCGGAATGGGTAACGAGGAAATCGGGGCTCATCGAAGCTATGCGCCTTATGGTTTGGCGGAGGATCCGCTTGCGGGTCTGAACGAGATAGCCGTTGCCGGCCGCTATCTCAACCCGGCTTCGCGCATTCTGCATAGTGTCGGAAGGCGACAGGGCAGCTTTGAACCGATATGTGTAAGGGCAGTGGCCTAAGGCAGCGCCGGTCCCGGCTGTGCTGCAACGAGCGCGCGCCCGGCCGCTGCGCCGATATGCAGGCAGATCAGCCCGATTACGGCCAGAGAATTGATCAAAAGAACCTCGGCGACGACCGCTGCCGAAAACGCGCCATCGCCGGACGGAAGCGCTACCGTCGCTGCAAAGAGCACTGCTTCATACGCGACGAACCCGGCGATAAAGGCGGCGGCCATGGTGGCGGCAAGGCTGGCCTTGAGGCGAAGCACGCCGAGCGATGCCACGAGCGATGCAAATGCGGCGACACCGATCGTCAGCCCCCAGGCAAAGCTGTCGAAGGTCTGGGGATAGCCGAGTATGAGATATCCGACCGTCTGGTTGGCAAGCCAGGCGAACAGCACCGCCATTATCGCCATCTTCCGGGGAAGAACGACCGCCGAGACTGCCGCCAGGGCAACGAAAGGCGTAACGCAGGCAAAAAGCAGGCTGAGAGCGACGCTGGCGCCGGCAATGACCGTGACCCAGGCGACCGCGAAACCGGGTGCTGCCGGGCGCAAAGGAAGCTGATTTCGTTCGAGCATTTCGAAACTCCGTTCGAGCGGGCGCACACGCCCTCCGGCGCCGCGCGTCCTATCAGATGCGCAAAGCACGGGGCGGTAGGAAATCATAGGCCAATCCGGGAAAAAGGCCAGCGAGCTCATGGCGGCCGTCGCCGCCTCGCCGTCGCCGTCATAAAGCATCCAGCGGGATCTTCAGATACCGGCGGCCGTTCTCCTCTGGTTCCGGCAGCCGACCGCCGCGGATGTTGACCTGCAGCGCATGCAGCATCAGCTTCGGCTTGGGCAGCGTACGGTCGCGCGCCTCACGCAGCGCCACGAAGCCGGCCTCGTCCATTCCCGCAATATGCGGATTGGCGCGCTTTTGGGCTGCGACCGTGCTTTCCCAGCGCGGGTGACGACCCCCGGGCTGATAATCGTGGCCGGAAAAGAGGCGGGTCTCCTCGGGCAGCGATAGGATCGCCTGAATCGAGTGCCAGAGGGCGGTCGCGCTGCCGCCGGGAAAATCGGTGCGCGCCGTACCCGAATCCGGCGTGAACATCGTATCGTGCACGAAGGCGGCGTCGCCGACCACATAGGTCACCGATGCCAGCGTATGGCCGGGCGAAAACATCACTCGAGCCGTAAGACCGCCGATTTCAAACGAGTCGCCATCGGCAAAGAGCCGGTCCCATTGCGAGCCGTCGGTCGCGAGCGCCGGCCAGTTATAGATCTCCTTCCAAAGCCTCTGCACATCGGTGACATGGACGCCGATCGCTGTCGGCGCGCCAGTCTTTTCGTTGAGATAATGGGCGGCGGAGAAGTGATCGGCATGCGGATGCGTGTCGAGAATCCACTCGACCGTCAACCGTTCGCTCTCGATGTAAGCAAGGATGGCATCGGCGTTCACCGTTCCCGTCGCGCCCGACATCTCGTCGAAGTCGAGCACCGGATCGATGATGGCACAGCGTTTTGTCGCCGGATCGGACACGACATATTGCACGCTGCAGGTCCGGGGTTCGAAGAAGGCCTTCACCCGAGGTCGTCGGCTTGCCGCCTTTTCGAGCCAGCGGCGTGCGCCGGCAAGATCGAAGCCAAGGCCTTCGCCGAAGGTCTGGACATCCGCCGGCTTCATCCGCCCGTCGAGCACCTCGCCGAGCACATAGAGCGTCAATGCCCGCGTGCCGCTCTTGCAATGGGCGACGACCGGTCCCTTCGCCTCAGCCATCGCCGCCTGAAAGGCGCGAATGTCGGCCTCGGTAATCTCGTTGCCGTTCACCGGCACGAAACTGTAGGAAAGCCCGGCGGCGGCAGCGGAAAACTTTTCTGCCGCATTGCCTGGCTCGCCCGCCTCCCCATCGGGCCTGGCGTTGATGACGGCGGCGAAGCCCTCCTTGGCGAAATCGGCAAAATCGCCTGGATCGGGTTGCCCCGCCACCGATAGCCGCTCATTGACCCTCACCGGCATCATCGAAGCCTCCGCGCCGCCCTCATCACGCAGTATCGCACGTATAGCCGTACAATCTCACAAGTATATTGCCGAGCGCAAGAATAGAGGCGTCTGCTCAAAACGACAGCGTCGCCGCCCCTTGTTTGATCTCCGCATGCATGGCGCTGGCGCCGACGATGACGACTCCGTCGAGCAGGTCCTCCTGTGTGTAACCGCGTGAGGTCACGCAAGGCGGGCAAGCCCAGATCGTACCTCCGCGCTGACGGAAATTGTCGATCAGGCTCGGAAGCGGATCGAGCGGCGGCACATGCGTCAACCGCTGACCGCCCCTGCGCACCAGGTCGACCGCCGTGCTCGTAAGGAACACCGAGACCTTCAGCCCGGCGGTGATGCCGCCATTTGCAATAGTGAAGGCGACGGAGGACAGTTCGGAATCGATGCCCTTGGTGATCAGTACGACCAGTTTGTCGCTTGGCGTTTGCATAGTATTCTCCCAGTGAGTTGACGTTTTCATCCCAGCGAAGCTGTCCGGTTGGTGTGAACGAGCTGATGATAGGAGGATGCGCGGGGCGCGTATTTGGCCGTAATGCTTGAAGTCTTGCCTGAAAATCCAGACGCTCAGGGTGTCGCGCGGGACGACGTGCTTTCGTCGCTGCTTGCAACCATCCGCCTTTCCGGCTCACTGCAGTTCTGCTTCATGCCGACAGGCGACTGGCAGGCGGACGCTCAGCCGTCACTGGCAGGTCTTTCGGCCAAGGCACATGGCACCATGCCCTTTCACATCCTCGTGGCCGGGAGCTGCTGGCTGAAAACGGAAGGCGAAGAGACCGATCTGGAGGCCGGCGACGTAGTGGTCTTTCCCTTCGGTACCGGGCATCAGCTCGGCGCGGGCAAGGACGGCATGCTGGTGCTGCCGACCCGCGACCTGCCGCAGAAGCCGTGGCGTGAAATTCCGGTGCTGCGCTATGGCGCGGCGGCACACGGGGTACGGCTGCTCTGCGGCTATCTGCAGTGGGACGGCTTGAGCTTTGGGCCTCTGCGCCAGTCGCTACCGAAGCTCATCCATGTGAGAACCCGTGCCGCCAATGACGGCGATTGGCTGCGCGCCACCATCCGCCAGATGGTCGATGAAGTCGATCGGCCGCGCGCTGGCGGCGTCTCCATACTGCCGCGGCTGACAGAGATCATTTTCATCGAGATCCTGCGCCATCAGATCACCATGGCCGCGCCAAAGGCAACAGGCTGGCTCACTGCACTTGCCGACCCTGCTCTCTCGCGCTGCCTTTCCCTGATCCATGGCGACCCCGGCCGTGACTGGTCTCTGGAACAGCTGGCAGCGGCTGCCGGCCTCTCGCGCAGCGCGCTCGCCGATCGCTTCCAGGAGATGCTGACCACCTCGCCAATCCGCTATGTCAGGGACTGGCGTCTCACCCTCGCCAGCACAGCGCTCGCCACCACGGCCCGGCCGATTGCGGCGATCGCCTGCGACGCCGGTTATGCCACCGAAGCCGCTTTCAATCGGGCCTTCTCCCGTGCTTTTGCCACTCCGCCAGCAGCATGGCGGGCTATGGTCCGAAGCTGAACAACCGCCCAACCGGGTGCGCCTGGTCAGTGCGGTTGCGGTCCGGTCAATCCGAGAGCCAGCGTCATGTCGTTGACGATCCCGAGCCTCGCTTCGATCACGGCGATCTTTTCAGGCGTATCAGCGCCTGAGGTCTCGATATCGATAAACAATTGTTCGCAGCCGCCCGGCGTCACAGTGCCGAACATCTGGCCAAGTTCTTCGCCTATATTTCGCCAGCTATGGCGTATATGTGGCGGCAGAACGATGACGGTTCCCACCGGTGCGTCGAATTCCTCGTCGCCACACTGGAATCGATAGAGCCCGCGGATGATCCGAAAAACTTCCGTCTCCCGCGTGTGCGTGTGCGGAGCCGGGCCATGCCCCGGCGGCGTAAAGGTTTCCCACATGCCGAACGCGCCACCGGTTTCGGCGGCCGTGGCATGAATGACGATTCTCGCCCCGAACGGCGTCTTCGCGACCCGCTCCCTGCCAGGCAAAGAAACAACGGCATTTTTGAAACTCGGCATAATCGACCTCCCCCGGCGGCGATATCCTATGAGTCCGACGTCCTCACGCCTGCGGCACGGGTTCATTGATCATTGCCTCGCTATTGTATCCATCGGGATCGAGAACGAAGCAGGCGTAATAGTTTTCGGCATATTCCGGCCTTGGACCGGGCGCACCGTTATCTCGCGCTCCGGCCAAAAGCGCCGCCTGATAAAAGGCCGCGACCTCTGCCCTGTCTCGCACCCGGAAGGCGACGTGCACACGCGTGAGCGGCGGCTTGTCGTCAGTGCGCTGGATCTCGAACAGGCTGCCGCCGACGTCGAAGGCCCAGAATACCCCCTGCTTGCCGAAGGCGCAGCGGTAGCCAAGGGGCTCGAGAGCGCTTTCGTAGAATGCCTTGCTCTTCTCGAGGTCACTCACAGCGATGGTGATGTGATCGATCATCTCATCTCTCCCATTCCGTTTCCTGTCATGACTGATGTCCTCCTTTCGAGCCTGTCACGCGCATCTCCCGATGGCAATGTGCGCCGGCCGCAATCAGTCCTTTTGGCCGCTCGACATCGACTGGCGTGCGTTTATGGTCTACAGGAACGGATCGGATACGCTCGCAAATGCCTTTCGGGATCACCCTCAAATGTCTGAACGACACCGCTTCCCCGGTTTTCAAGAACTATCCGCCTCATGTCACCCTCGCCGTTTATCCGGAGATTGCGGTCGACCGGTTGGCAGAGGCAGCCGAGCGTGTTTTCCGCAGCCGCCCTGCCGTTACGTTAAGTTTTTCACGGATCGGTTCCTTCGAGAACCAATTCCTCGTCTTATGGGCGCGGCCGGATCACGACGAGTGGGTCTTCCAGTTGCATGCGGCGCTTCACCGGGAAATCGAGCCCGTCCACTGTCACGAGCACTATTGGCCCGGCAACTGGGTGCCGCATTGCACGATCGCCGCCAAAATCCCGAAGGCAAGGTTGCAGGCAGCGATCAGCTGGGCAAATCGGAACCGGAGGCAATTCTCGGTGACTTTTGATCCCGCAGACTGTGTGCGATTTCCGCCGGTGGATGTCTTGAGCGAAATTAGGCTGGCGTCGAGATGATCGCCGACAGCACCGGTCGCCAGCAAGCCCAGCCAATCATTGAAGGGCTGAATGCTGAAAATCGGTCGGCATCAAGTCCTGGAAGAATCAATGATTGCCTTCTGCCAATCAAAGCTGGCGCGCCTTGCGTGACAAGCGCGGCTGCGCGAAGTCAATCCTGGCCCTGCAGGCGATCCATCACCTGGAGCAACAGATCGGCGCAAACCTTCGTCGGTTCGTCCTCAGCGCATTTCAGGTCGATCCGGGTATTTCCATCCTCGATCTGGAACCGGGCCGCCTTGGACGGCGGCGGCAGGCGATGACCGCGATAATCACGGAAGCCCATGTCGCCTCTCGAACCATGCCAGCGGTAGTCGGGGCGATCTCGGGACTGCTCATCCGCCCCGTGACGCATCACCCTCTCATCATCAGGCGCAGGCGGGGCTGGCGATGCAGGCTCATTCGCTGCGGGTGGCTCGCCGGCGGGTGGTGGAGCGGGCGGCTGTTGGGCGAAGGCGGTGGCGGCCGATGCTGCAAGGGCAAGACCGGAGAGCAAGAGTCTTTGCATGGGGATGTTCCTTTCAGAGAAGAGGTATGCCTGTAAACACCGCGGCGCGGCTTTAGTTCACGCCCCGCCGGCGCTTGTGATCCAAATCAGCAGCACAGCTAGGATGTCTCGCCTGCGTCCCACTGCGAGAGGACATGCACTTGCCCGCCGCTTCGGATTTGCCGACGCAGAGCTGACGAGAACTTCGCGTCGCTCAAGGCGCCACCGCTTCTTTCGCCTCGCCTCTGCCTTGTTGGGCGACTATGCTCGACGCCGATTCGCTGTCCGCGACGAGGGCGTGCGGAAACGAGATATCAAAGGAGAAGACGATGACGGACGCCAAGAGCGGCATTACCGGGCTGCGGCCGCAAATCACGGTGGTTGGCGTCGGCGGCGGCGGCGGCAATGCGATCAACAATATGATCGCGGAAAAGCTGGCAGGCGTCGAATTCGTCGCCGCAAACACCGATGCCCAGGTTCTTGCCACCTCAAAGGCATCGCGCCGCATTCAGCTCGGCGCCAATGTGACGGAGGGCCTCGGCGCCGGTTCCCTGCCGGAAATCGGACATGCGGCGGCAGAAGAATCGCTCGACGAGATCATGGATCACCTGGCAGGATCACACATGTGTTTCGTCACCGCCGGCATGGGCGGAGGAACGGGCACGGGCGCAGCCCCGGTCATCGCGCGCGCCGCACGTGCGGCCGGCATCCTGACCGTTGGCGTCGTCACCAAGCCGTTTACCTTCGAGGGCAATCGCCGCATGCGGACGGCGGAGGCTGGCATCGAGGCGCTTCGTCAGGCCGCCGATACCGTTATTGTCATTCCCAATCAAAACCTCTTCCGCATCGCCGATGCGAAAACCACCTTCGCCGATGCCTTCATGACAGCCGACCGCGTGCTCTTTGCCGGTGTCGGCTGCATCACCGACCTCATCGTCAAGGAAGGTCTGATCAACCTCGATTTCGCCGACGTGAAGTCGGTCATGCAGGGCATGGGCCGCGCCATGATGGGCACCGGTGAAGCCGCCGGCGAAAGCCGGGCGATGAAGGCGGCGGAAGCGGCAATCGCCAACCCGCTACTGGACGATATTTCGATGAAGGGCGCCAAAGGCGTGCTGATCTCGATCTCCGGCGGCTCGGATATGACCCTGTTCGAAGTGGACGAAGCGGCAAGCCGCATTCGCGACGAAGTGCAGGACGACGCCGATATCGTCGTCGGCGCGATTTTCGACCGCAGCCTCGACGGCAAATTCCGCGTCTCGGTGGTGGCGACCGGCCTGGAAGGCAGCTCTCTCTCCGCGTCCCCTTCTCACGCGCCGGCTGAACCGATTCAGACGCGCACGCTGCAGTAATACGGTCGTTATTACCACGGCTCAGTCATGGCCGGGCTGCCAGATAAACGTTGTCCCGCCAGTGGAGAATGGGCGGGGCAAAGTCGGTATTAGGCCTGTGAAGGCCAATCGGACGAAGTGTATGTCCAAGGCGTCGTGCACCATGGAGATTTTGACAGTCTCAGTGCTTGAGATGCAGAGAGCATCTGCCGCGGTCCCCCGGCACGCGATGTTGATGCCGCTGCCTGTTGACCGCGGTCGCGAAGTCGGATGCCGTCACCGATACCCTCACTGCCCTAGGAATCGCCGAAGACGAACGTGCCGTCGGCTGCAAAGCCGTATCCGTTACGAGTTATGGATTCGATCGAGCTCAGTGTGCGCGCGCGTGCCGGCAAGAATCAACCTTGCGACGCATGCTTTGAGGCTTCGCCCTCACGGGCTACGCGCCTCAGCATAAGGGACGTCGTGGGATGCCGCCCCCTGACGGCAGACGTTGGAGAATGCAGCACCAGAGCTCGAGAGAGCCTGATCCTGAGGTGCGGAGGCCGAAAGCTGAAGCCTCGAAGGATGAGGCGGGTGTGCGGGCGACGCTTTGCGCTTTCAATTGCTAACGTTAAATCCCGATGAAAAGGGATCGGTTCCAGCGCTCACCGCGTCGAGGAAGGGCCGTGGTTATTGTTGTTTCTCCGGAAATTTCGCGTAATCACAAATTCCCGTAAAATAGAAGGTCTGCCCCGGAAGTTCGGTTTTTGACATGCCGAATTCGACGACGTTCATTTTCCTGTCGTGATATAAATACGTCCCGGTCAGAAACTCTGCCAAACGACCGCAGTCTCCGGTTCCGAAACCCGTATGAATTGGCAGTATCTTGCCCTTAAAGCTTCCTTTCAGCACCTTCTCGACCTCGAACTCGCCGCGCACCAAGCGCGGTATGTCGCTGTTCGATTTTGGATCTGGCATATCGACGCCGACGGTCACCGACTTCATGCGACCCCTTACGACCAGATCGGAACTGGCAAATTTCTCCTTGTCGGACATTTTTTTGCAACTGCAGGCGGATGCTGCGGACGCTGACAACACGACCAAGCTCGAAGCGGCGACCAAAACCACAGCACGATACAAATTCATTTGAAATCCCCCACCCGCCCGGCTTTCGCATCGATGCACAGCATCACTGTAGATATGTCCGGATTGAGGCGTTGTTATCGCTTAGCACAGCTAATAGGTGAAAAATTCCCGATAACGGTGAACCGATTAGCTCGCTGGTAAATAACGCGGATAAACCCGTCACTCCAGCAAACTCTTGATCCTCGCCGCATCCTCCGCCGTCGCCGGTTTATACACCACCATGCTCAGATCCGGCCGGCCGTCTACCTGAAAGGCCGAATATTCGAAGGAGAGCAGCCCGAGCGCCGGGTGCTTGATGTGCTTGGCGCCCTCGCCATGGGTGCGCACATCGTTGTCGCGCCACATGGCCAGGAATTCTGGGCTCTTGCGGCAGAGTTCGTCGACCAGCGGCTCCACCTCGGCGGCAGCACCTGCGCGCGCCGCATCCACCCGGAAGGCGGCGACGACGAAGCGGGCGACACTTTC
This sequence comes from Rhizobium sp. CNPSo 3670, assembly GCF_057784555.1. Taxonomy (NCBI): domain Bacteria; kingdom Pseudomonadati; phylum Pseudomonadota; class Alphaproteobacteria; order Hyphomicrobiales; family Rhizobiaceae; genus Rhizobium; species Rhizobium sp. CNPSo 3670. Next base: position 3,424 of record NZ_JBXSOL010000030.1, on the reverse strand, counting down.
CCAGTCATATTGAGCAGCGCGCACGCGCGGGTCGAGGAAGATGAAGCGCAGCACGTTGCGCTCTTCCGGCGGCAGCGCGCCGTAGTCGGTCAGTAGCACGGTCGCCGCCCGGTTCCAGCCGACCACGTCCCAAATCGCGGTGCGGATCAGCGCCGGGCACGGATCAAGCGCGTCGAGCACGCCCTGCAGCCGTGGCGTGATGCCCTGGTCGCTGCGGTAGCGCACTTCGGGCGGGCGGCCAAGCCCAATCAGAAAGAGGTGCTCGCGCTCGATATCCGTTAGCATCAAAGCGCGCGCGATCCGGTCGAGCACGTCGGCCGAAGGCGCACCGCCGCGGCCCTGCTCCAGCCATGTGTACCAGGTGGGGCTGATATTGGCGCGGCTCGCCACCTCCTCGCGGCGAAGCCCCGGCGTACGGCGCCGGTCGCCGGCAAAGCCGAGGGCGACGGGATCAAGCTTGGCGCGGCGGTCCTTGAGGTAGGCGCCGAGCCGGTTTTCGGAGGCCACGAATTCGCTCATCCTGTTAGCTTTTATACCATGATAAGATCACTACTTTACCATGATATCAGCCTGCTCGATATCTGTCTGCGTCCAATCAGGAGATATCGACATGCGCATATTCGTTACCGGAGCCACAGGCTGGGTGGGCTCGGCCGTCGTCAAGGAGTTGATCGGCGCCGGCCATCAGGTTCTCGGTCTCGCCCGCTCGGACAAGGGAGCGGCCGAACTGGCGGCATCAGGAGCCGAGGTCCAGCGCGGCACGCTTGACGACCTGGAGGGTTTGAAGCGCGGCGCGGCTGAGGCCGACGGCGTCATCCACACGGCCTTCAACCATGACTTCTCGAAATTCGCGGAGAGTTGCGCCGCCGACCGGCGCGCCATCGAGGCGCTCGGCGAAGCCCTCCGGGGCTCCAACCATCCGCTGCTGGTCACAGCGGGCCTTGGCCATGCGCCTGGCCGCATCGGCACGGAGAAGGACCCACCGATGCCAACGACCGAAACCTATCCCCGCGCCTCCGAAATCACTGCGGCATCGCTTGTCGCCCGCGGCGTGCGCGCCTCCACCGTCCGGCTCCCGCCATCAGTGCACGGCCATGGCGATCACGGCTTCATCCCGATCCTGATTGATATCGCCCGGCGGAAAGGAATTTCCGCCTATATCGGCGACGGGGGCAATCGCTGGCCAGCCGTGCACAGGCGCGATGCCGCCCGGGTCTACCGCCTGGCGCTGGAGCATGGCGCCAGCGGTGGCCCCTTCCTCGCGGTCGCCGAAGAGGGTGTGCCCTTCCGGGAGATTGCGGAGCTCATCGGCCGCCGCCTCGGCGTGCCTGCCGTCTCGCTGTCGCGGCAAGAGGCGGCTGAGCATTTTGGCTGGTTTGGAATGTTCGCCGGCTTCGACGTGCCCACCTCGAGTGCACACACCCGCACTCTCCTCGGCTGGCAGCCCATGGAACCTGGCTTGCTCGCCGATATCGACCACCCGGCCTATTTTGCCGGGGCAGCCCAAGCCTGAATGTCGGGCCATCGCTCACGAGCCTCATCCTGAGTTGCCCCGCAAGGGGCCGCGTCGGATGAGGCGGGTGCGCTACCGGCTCAGCGCATCCGTCCCTCATTCATATCGGCGGGATCGTAATTGATGTCCCAGTCCTTCTCGGGCTTCTTTTTACCCGGCGGGTTCTTGTTCACCGTGGCGTCCTCCGAGCCGGTGATCACAGTCGGCTTGGCGCTGGCAACGCCGCTGGCTTTCCGGTCAGCTCGGGATTTGGCAAACTGACCGGCGGCGTCCTTTTTCGGATTGCCCATGTCATTCGCCTTTCTGCTTCATAGCGTCGGAAATTTCGTTCATTTCAGGATCGCGGTTGTTCTCACCATTGGCGTCGCGATTCCTGTCCGGATCGTCCTTGGGTTTGAGATATCCGCGCGGGGTGTTTCCCTTCGGTCCTTCCCACCGAGGCGATTGATCGGTGGTGCCGGGGGCGCCGTCCTTGGGGGTGGTCATGCCCATCGTCGTTTCTCCTTGGTTGAATAGGAAAAACCGCGAAAGCCTGGAAGTGTTCCGGCAGAAAATTTGGAACAGTCCCGGTCCCCATCGGTTGGTGAAAAGTCGAGAACCTCGAAAAAGGAGCCGAACATGAGCAAGACCAACGTTCGAGAACTTCAGAAACGCGCCGAACAGCAGGTCAGAAACACCAGCGCCGGCGGCCATCTCGGCGGCACCTATTTCGGCCAGCAACCGGACGGAAAAACCGCGTCGGACACTACCAATGACAGCGCAAAGGCAAGACCAAACGATGGGACCAATTGAGGTGAGCGGGATGCCGTAACGCGTGACATGACACTATCTGCCACCCGACAAAACCTGTGCGCCCAGAGCTCTGGGCGCACAGACTCCCGAGAGGCCCCGTCAGGCCCGGCCGCCGAAATGACCTTCAGTCCGGCTGCTGTCGGAAAACTACCTCGTTACGCAATCCCAAACCGCCTCAACCAAACAAGAAGTCGCCCGAGTTAAAATTCGCAAGCCCGCCGAGGGTGGTGATGTTGTCGAATTCCGCCACCAGCACCGCGCCGCCGGCTGAACCTGGGTTCTGATCGTAGTAGACCGCCGCATGGCCGAGATCCGTATTGTGGAACACGAACAATGCCCCTGTGGTTATGTTGCCGTAACCATCGATGGTGCTCTGGACGGTTGCGTTCGTGACGCTCACGTCTGTTTTGACAGCAACCTCCGTTCCGGCAACATTGATCGTGGCGTTGCTCCCCACCTTCACATTGTCCACAATTGTATTGTTGTTGCCGACGGCGAACTCGAATGTGCCGCCTCCAACGTCCAACTGGAACCTGTCAACGGTTGTGCTATTCGTCCCAGCATTGAAATCAGTCATATGGTTAGTGGTGGTGGCAAACTTTTGGAAAAAGAAGGTGTCATTTCCCACGCCACCGGTAAGAATGTTGTTGCCAGCACCACCGTTTAGCGTGTCGTTGCCGTCTTGACCGAAAAGAGTGTCGTCACCTCCCAGCCCAAACATCATATCGTTACCGCCGCCACCGTAGAGCACATCGTCGCCGGTTCCACCGGTCGGATTGTCCACTGAGTTGCCATTGCCACCGGTGATTACAGTGAACGTCTCGGTCTTTTCGAAGGTCGGCCCTATAGGATCACCGGTCTGCGTTGCCGTTACCGTCACTGAAAATGTACCGTTCGTCGATAGTGCACTCGAATGAAGCGTATTGCCGGTTATCGAAAACAAGCCCGGATTCGACTGCGAAGCAATGTTGAAGCTGAATCCACCCGCGTCGGGATCAGTCGCCGACAGCAGACCACTGAACTCGAAACTATTGAAGTTGACGCTGTCCGCCGGAACGACGGGCGTCAGCTTAATGTCGGTCGGAGCCTGCCGAGCTGGACCATCATCTGCGCCGGTGA
>NZ_JBXSOL010000029.1:0-58997 GCF_057784555.1 Rhizobium sp. CNPSo 3670 | reverse complement strand
AGGCCAAAGACCTCTCCCATGACAGCACCTTCGATTATGCCTTTGGCGGTGCCAAACTTTCTCAAGGCGATGAGCAGACCTGCTCGTTCGGCTGCACTCTTGGCAATAGCAGGAGTGGCGTATGAGGCGGAGGCGCTGCACATTGTGAGCTAGCTAGTCTTCAGTGCAGCGTGAACGGCCCCAATGCAGACCTAGACCGCCGAATCCGTGGTCGGGTCCGCTGAGGCCTGGGAGGCAAAGAGCCGACCAGCATCAACTTTCAAAGAACGTGCCGGCATTTCGTTCTTCGGCGCGGGCAAACGCCAGCGTGGCAATAGCGGTATCCTGAACACCGGTCCCTGTAAGATCGGCTATAGTGATGTCCGAGTCACTTCTACGGCCGGGTCTGGCACCCGCAACGACCTGACCTAGTTCCGAAAAATCAGCGTCACTTGCGACGAGACCTGCGTCGATGGCATGACGCAATTCACCCAGTCTTCGCGTTTGTTTGAGGCTGTCAGCCACGTAAACATCTGCCGCTCTGATAGCGATGGGGTCGATCTCGTTCTTATGTTCTGCGTCCGAACCCATGGCGGTCAGGTGCTGTCCGGGTTCGAGCCACGAGGCCTCGACAATCGGTCGGTCGGCGGGTGTCGTCGTGACGACGATCTGTGACCCGGCGATCGCGCTTCGCGGATCCAAAACCGCGGAAATGGAAAGATTTTGTCTGTCTCCAAGCTGCTCAACAAGCGCTTGCGCCCGCCGATAATCACGCGACCAAACGCGGATCTCTCGAATAGGTCTCACCAGCATGAGGGCCTCGAGTTGCAGCCTGGCCTGAACGCCCGCTCCGAAGACAGTTGCGATCGACGCGTCCTTCCGTGCCAGATGGTTTGCCGCGACAGCGCCGGCGGCCGCTGTGCGAACGTCGGTGAGGTAGCCATTGTCAAGCAAGAGAGCCTCCACCAAGCCGGTTTTGCTCGACAGCAAGACCATCAGACCATTGGTGCTCGGAAGCCCGATCTTCGGATTATCAAAGAAACCAGGGCTGACCTTGATGGCAAAGCTGCTCAAACCATGAATATAAGCCGTTTTCACATCGACTTCGCCCCTGCTGTCGGGCACGTCGAGGCGCAAAATCGGCGGCATCTGAACCGCGTTTTCCACGGCCAGTGCGCGGAAGGCGTTTTCAACGCAATTCACCGCATCCATGTCGAGCGGAACGATGGTTCGAAGCTCTGACTCGGTCAATATCCTGATTTTCCCCATCAGCGTCCCTCATCAATTGTGTCAAGGCCGTTGGCCACCTTCATGTGCAATGCCATGTCGATGTTCCCGCCTGAAAGAATGGCAACGATCGGGCCTTCAATCTGCGCCAGTTTACCTGAGAGCAGCGCAGCAATGCCGACCGCCCCCGCCCCCTCGATTATCTCACGCTCACACGCATAGGTGTGACGTATGCCTGCGGCTATCTCACGCTCGCTGACGAGCACCACGTCGTCGAGAAGGGTTTTGCACATCGGGTACGTCCAGGCATTGGCCAATCCGATGCCGCCTCCAAGCGAGTCTGCGAAACTTCGATGCTCTTCGACCTGGACCGGATGCCCCGCGTCGATGCTTGCCTTCATCGCCGCCCCCCTCTCCATAGTTATACCGATCACCTTGGCATGCGGTCGCACCGTCTTGACAGCCGCCGCGACACCTGCTGCCAAACCGCCGCCGGACAGGGGAATAAGAAGCGCGGCCACGTCAGGCATCGCCTCGACGATTTCAAGTCCGACGGTGCCCTGGCCGGCGATGATCCAGGGGTGATCAAAGGGGGGGATCATGCTGAGGCCCTCCTCCGCGACGAGACGATCAACCTCAACCTGCGCTTCATCCTGCGATGACCCGACGATCCGTACGCGAGCACCGAGCCGGCGGATTTCGGACACCTTGTTTTCCGGCACGAGGTGCGACATGCAAATGGTCGCTCGAGAGCCAATCGCGCCAGCGGCATAGGACAGCGCACGTCCGTGATTGCCTGTGGAAGCCGCAACAACGCCTCGATCCCGCTCGGATTGGGTGAGCTGCAACAGTGCGTTGGTTGCTCCACGAAGCTTGAAGCTTCCGGTCAACTGGCGATGCTCCAGCTTCAGGCTGACCTGCGTCCCGGCCAGTTCCGACAGCGCCGCCGACATGACGATAGGCGTGTTGCGGATGTGCTTGCTGATGCGCTCGCGCGCAAGTTCGATCGTTTCCAGACTAATCATGTCTGTTCACCTTGGCTCCGGCCTTTGCCAGTTTTTGTCGGCTGCGCGTAGCGCCAGCGCAGGGGCTTGATTGCAAGCCGATGGTAAGAACCTTGGCGCAACCGCGGACTTGCAGAAACGAGTGAGGCATCTGAACCTCAGCCCTTCAAGCGTCTGAGGAGCATCTTCCTGTCGTGCCGCGCGTACATCGAGTAAACGATAGGAATGAACCAGGGTTTGCCGTTGAAGAATGGCACGGCCTTGGGAGCGGCATCGAAATCGAACGCAGAGCGCGATTGTTCCCCGTCACCGAGGATCTTGAAAGCAGCCTTCTTACCAAGCCATCTGGCCCACACGACACCGGAGCCGCAATAGCCGGTCGCATAGACTGTATTTTCGCGCGAGAACATGCGCGGGATCATGTCGCGGTTCATGGCGACATAGCCGAACCAGCTGTGCGTAAGACCCATTCCTGCGAGTTCGGGAAAAAGCCGCGCAAGTTCGCTTTGCAGATGTGCAATCGGAGCGGCCGGGTCTCCTTCAGTCGTCCCGTCGCGTCCGCCGAACAAGATCCGCGATCCATCGTGCGACGGACGGTAATAGTAGCTGAGCTTACGCAGGTCGCCATACATCATGCGTGGCGGCATCAGCCGATCCATCATCTCCCTGTCGAGCGGCTCAGTCGCGATTATCCTGCTGCGGACAGGAACAAGGCGGCGACGGAGCCACGGGTCGAAACCGTCGGTGTAGCCATCAGTGCAGACAAGAAGCGTTCTGGCGAAAACCTCTCCGCGCTGCGTTTGAATTCGCACGCCTCCGGGCTCGCTAGTCGAACCGAGGACTGCGGTATTTTCATGTATGACCGCCGACGATGAACTTGCCAGATTGATCATGGCCGCAAGAAGCTTGGCCGGCTGCAGCCCACCGATGTCTTTGCGCACAAGGCCTCCGACATAAAGGTCAGTTCCGATGAACTTCGGAACATCGGCCCTTTCCACCGGAAATGCCTCAATGCCGAGATTCTGATGCAGAAAGTCTGCCTGACGACGGAGTTCGTCGGCTTCATCACCCGTCATGGCCCCGCTGAAAGCGCCGGACAGCGAGAAATCACATTCGATATTCTCGTCTCTGAGGAAGCGCCAGAGATCCTCTCGCGCCGCCTTGCCTTCCAGGAGAATGGCTTGCGCCCTCTCCTGCCCGAACCGCCTGACCAGATCCTTGCGCCCCGGGCGGATGCTTCCGCTGGCCATGCCCCCATTGCGACCCGATGCCGCGAGGCCTAGGGTCTGACGGTCGAACAGCTGGACATGCTTGCCGGCTCGCGCAAGTTCGAGGGCCGCCGACAAACCCGTGTACCCTCCCCCAACGATCGCCACGTCGCATGTCTTCTCGACGTTCCGTACTCGCAGCGAAGGAAATGAGCTGTCTTCCCACCAGTAAGGTGTCGACTTGATCGGATGTCGTTGAGCCTCGGTCATGGGAGCTTAAGTTCCGGAAAGATGACTTCAAGTGATGATGGCTTAGTCTCGGCAGACCCAAAGCTTTCGCGTCGTTTCGATCACTCTCCAGGTTCCGACGAAACCCGGATGCATGGCGAAAGCGTCGCCGGCAACGATGCGTCGCGGCTCACAGCCATCCTCAATCAATTCGGACACACCCGACAGAATGACACAGAATTCGAAAGTTTCGCCCTTGATCGAGCGGTAGGCGCCGGGCGTCGCTTCCCAGACGCCGGAGCGAACGACGCCGTCGGCAGTCTGCGCGATGTCCCAGGAGAGAAACTGCGGATTTCCCTCGACCAGCCTTTCAGGCGCGGGCTGGCCTTTACGCGGTTCAGGCAGATTGTTGTAGTCGACGAAAGTGAGTTTGGACATTGGAAGACCTTTCCTGGATCTGTTTATCGGGCAAACGACAGGCGCCGTTCGAGAAGTTTCAAACCCGTCAGAACGACGACGTTGATGGTGAGATAGAACGCTGCGGTGACCATGAAGATGTCCATGATCGCGAAAGTCTCGCTCATGAGCCGCTTCGCATATCCGGTGATTTCCAGAACGGTAATCGTTGACGCGAGGCTGGATTCCTTCACGATGATCGCCGCCTCGCTGCTATAAGCGGGAAGCGCCTGCCGCACGGCAAGCGGGAACTTCACCCTCCTGAAGACGTGCCACGGGTGCATGCCACAGGCTTCTGCCGCTTCGATAAGTCCTTTCGGCAGGGAGAGGAAAGCCGTGCGGAAAATCTCCGCCGTGTAGGCACCGGTGTTGAGCACCACGGCAAGGATTGCAGCGTTCAGCCCATCTCCGATCATCCACCATAAAATGGGGTTCTGACGAATAAAACTCACCTGGGCCAAGCCGTAATAGATGACGAAGACCTGGACCAGCATAGGCGTGCCGCGGAAGATCGCGCAGTAGGCGTCGCATACGCGGCGCAACACCCGGCTTCTCGAGCAGCGCGCGAGCCCGACGGCGACACCAAAGGGAAGCCCCATACCGACGCCGAATACGGCGATCAGCAACGTCGTCTTGGCACCTATGACAAGGAAGGGAACGGCATATGCAATTATTCCAAGATCCATGTCATCTTCCTCGGAAGCCGCGGTCGAGCGCACGTTCGGCGCTGAAAAACGCGGTTTGACTGACTGCGGTCATGCAGAAGAAGAGCGCCGCAGCGATGCAGTAGAAAAGCAACGGAGATCGCGTGATTCCTGCACCGATGGCAGCCGTCCTCATCAATTCCTGTAAGCCGACGACCGAGACGAGCGAAGTATCCTTGATCGTCATCTGCCAGACGTTGTTGATCCCGCCAAGCGCCAGCCGCAGTGCCAGTGGGAACGTGATGCGCATAAACGTTACACCTCTCGGCAAGGCGAGCGACTGAGCGGCTTCCAGCAGACCGTACGGCACCGCCTGAAGCGCACCCCGGATGACTTCGATCGAATAGGCGCACGAGATGACGGCAATCGCGATCACCCCGACGATGTAGGGGTATGCGTCATCAGCCGAGTCCTGGTAGCCGAACGCAGCCGTAATCGCCTTCACCCACTCGATGGACCCGAAAAACAGGAGATAGATGACCAGCAAGCCCGGAACGCCACGAACAAGAATGCTGTACCCGTCGACAAGTTGCGAGACGAACACGACCTTCCGCCAGCGCATGATGGCCAAGGGGGTTGCAACGAGAAAACCGAGTGCCATTCCGATCAAACCGATCACGATCGTGACGACACTTCCTTTCAGCAGAGCCAGCGCCCAACTCTGCTCCACCATCAACACCCAAAGGTCACCCAACATGGACACAATCCCCGTGACCTGCCCTGGGCCGTGCCAAGGCAGGCTTCATGTTCGAAACGATCACTTCTTGCAGGGAATCGTGTAGTCGTCCTGGAACCAATGCATCGAGGCTTCCCTGACCTTGCCATCGTTGATCATCTTGCAGAGGGCGGCATCGACCTTGGTCTTGAGTTCGGCATTGCCCTTGCGCATGCCGACTCCCATGCCATGGCCAAGAACGTCTGGGTCATCCATCGCCATGATCTTCAGGTCGATCCTGGTGAAGTTGGCTCCGTCGGGCGTTGCGAAAAAATCCATCCATGTCGGCGAATCCGCGAAGGCGACGTCGATACGGCCGCTCGCGAGATCGGCGGTGAGCTGCGTGACGGCGTCGTATGTCTTGAGATCGGCGCCGTGCATCCGCTTCTCCATGAACCTGGCGTAGGTCGTCCCCGTGACGACGCCGACACTCTTGCCCTGGAGGGCCTTTTCGATTTCGGCGAGGCTCTTGAGGCCTGCAAGCGGGGAGTCCTTGGCGACAGCGAAATAGAGGGGTGTTGTCGCATAGGGGATGGAGTAGTCGATCTTCTTCTGACGTTCGGCGGTGATACCAAGGCCGGAAATGATGACGTCAAAGCGATCCTTATCCATGGATGGCACCAGCGAGCTGAATGTCTGCACGACGAATTCACACTTCAGTTTCAGCTCGGCGCAGATGCCGTTGGCGATATCGGCGTCGAACCCGGTTACCTTGCCGCTCGGATCGGCCATGCTGAACTTCGGCGCATCGCCCTCCGTCCCGATGCGCAGAACGCCGTCCTTTGCCGACGCGCCCGTCGCCAGTGCGCAGACGAGAAGGCTGGTTGCGAATGCTGACTTGATGAGATTGCTGTTGATCATGATTGTTACCCCTTTTGGTTTTCGTTGCGCTTTTCAGGCGTTGGCCGCCATTACTGTAGAAAGAAACCGCTTCACCCCTTCCGTTGCGGGATTTCGAAACAGTTCCTTCGGCTCGTCATCCTGCTCAAGGCGGCCGTTTTGCAGGAATATCATCCGGTTCGACACATCGCGTGCGAACCGCATTTCATGCGTGACGAGGAGGATCGTAGCCCCCGCTTCCGCCAGCGCCCTTATGACTTTTAGCACTTCACCCACGAGCTCGGGGTCCAGTGCGGATGTCGGCTCATCGCACAGCATGAGTTTTGGCTTCATTGCCAGAACACGCGCGATTGCGACGCGTTGTTGCTGCCCGCCCGACAGCTGTTGCGGGTAGCGGTCACGGAAACTCGCCATGCCGACTTTCGACAAGGCCGAGAGCGCAACCTCTTCGGCGTCTTTCTTCCCGAGTTTCAGCACCCAAACGAGTGCCTCGGTCACGTTGGACAGGACGCTCAGATGAGGCCAGAGATTGAAGTTCTGGAACACCATGCCGATCTGTCTGCGAAGGTTCCTGATATCGCGACCGTTGACGATCTGCCTTCGGCCGCGCTCGTCATTGACGACTGAGACGGACTGACCGATGCACTCGATCCGACCTGATGTCGGCGTCTCCAGAAAATTGATACAGCGAAGTGCGGTGCTTTTTCCACATCCGGACGACCCGATCAGAGAAATGACCTCACCTTCTCTCATGTCGAAGCTGATACCATCCAGCACCTTCGTCGATCCAAACGTCTTTGTGAGTTCGTGAACCTTTAGAATTGCGTTCATTGGCAAAGCCTCAGACGATTGCCCATCCGTTATCCCGCCACCAGTCCTTGGGAGTCCAGCTCCCGCAGCACCTCGTCAACGGCAGCCCTTGCGATCGCAACCATTTCGTCGATTTCCGCTTCCGTCATCACAAGCGGCGGTGCAAAGCCCAGAATGTCTCCATGCGGCATTGCGCGCGCAATGAGGTTGCGATTTCGGGCGGCTTGGGAGATGCGCGCGCCGACCTTCAGGCCTGGATCGAACGAAGCCCGGCTACCGCGATCGGAAACGAACTCGATGGCGGCAAGCATGCCGACACCACGAACTTCCCCGACGATCGGGTTCTGCTCGAACTCTGCTTTCAACCGTTGCAAAAGATAAGCGCCTTTCGTCGCGGACTGTCCGGCAAGATTTTCGCGCTCGACGATATCAAGCACTGCGTTCGCCGCCGCGGCGCCGATCGGATGACCGGAATAGGTGTAACCGTGTGAGAAGGAGCCCACACGCGGCGTCGCCTGCTCCATCACCTCGTAGACTTTCTGCGAAACGATGGCCGCCGACAGCGGCACATAGGCTGATGTCAAGCCCTTGGCGACGGTGATCAGATCGGGATCCATACCGTATAGATCCGAACCGAACATTGCACCGGTGCGGCCAAACCCGCACACCACCTCGTCGGCAATCAGCAGCACGTCGTACTTCTTCAGCACAGCTTGGATTTTCGGCCAGTATCCTGCCGGCGGCGGTGTAATGCCTCCCGTTCCAAGGACCGGCTCCGCTATCAAGGCGCCGACAGTGTCCTGTCCTTCGGCGAGAATGAGCCCTTCCAGTTCATCAGCGCGACGCTGTGAAAAGGCTTCTTCGGTCTCGCCAGGCATCGCACCGCGATAGAAATGCGGGACGCCGGTACGCAGAATCCCCGAAACCGGTAGGTCCATATGATCGTGGTAAAAGCTCAAGCCTGTCATGGAACCGGAAACCACGGAACATCCATGATAGCCACGCTCACGCGAGATGATCTTCTTCTTTTGCGCTTTCCCGCGAAGATTGTTGTAATACCAGACGATCTTCGCCTGCGTCTCGTTCGCGTCCGAACCGGACAGTCCGTAGAAGACCTTGGACATGTTGCCTGGCGCCATCCGCACCAGTCGGTCCGAAAGTCGCGCGAGTTCCTCGGTCGTGTGGGCGGCGTAGGAATGGTAATAGGCGAGCTTGTAGGCCTGCCGGGCGATCGCTTCGGCGACTTCGGTGCGACCGTAGCCGACATTCACGCAATAGAGGCCCGCAAACCCGTCCAGGTATTCCCGGCCGGATGCGTCGCGGATACGAACGCCTTTTCCAGTCTCGACGATGGTAGGATCGGTCTCTCCAGCGGCGTAATTCTTAAGGTATGTGAACGGATGCAGAACGGTCCTGCGGTCCATGTCAGCTATTTCAACAATGTTGGTCATTTCTCAATTCCTCATGCAGCGAGGTCATCGTCGGGTTGAACGTTTCTGCCGCCTCTGTCTTGTCCGTGAAGCGTAGAAGTATTGAGACGATGAATTCCGGCGTAAGTGTTGCCTTGGCGAGGGATTCCTGCTTTTTATGGGTATGAAACGAGGAAATCCTGCGGAGTTTCCCATGCAGCTCGATCGCCTAGATGCGCGTCTTCTCAGTATCGTGCAGGTTCATAACAGGCACAGCAGCGAGGAGCTCGGCGCGATGGTTGGTCTTTCGGCCACTGCGGTGCAGCGCCGCCTGAAGCGGCTGCGTGAGGCCGGAGTGATTGAGGCGGAGGTTGCGGTTGTGAAACCCAAATCTGTCGGCCGGCCAATCGCAATGCTGGTACTGGTCACGCTGGAGCGCGAAAGAGCCGACATCGTCGACCGGTTCAAGCAATCGATTCGGCAGACGCCAGAAGTGATGAACGGCTACTATGTAACAGGAGATGCGGATTTCGTCCTGATTGTCACTGCCGAGAGCATGGAGGACTATGAGGTTTTCACCCGCAAGTTCTTCTATGAAAATCCCGACATCAAGGGGTTCAAGACAATGGTGGTCATGGACCGGGTCAAGACAGGCTTTTCAGTTCCGATCGACTTTGATCACTTCTCCTGAGGTTTCCGCCGACGGACGCTCAGACGCGTCGACTTTGCGCGAAGATTGATACATCGACGCATTGCATGGGCGAGTGGGCTTCTCGCCCGACCACTTGTCCGCCCGAGTGCGGGCCGGACGGAAGCGGCAAGCGGTCAGCATCATGAGCAAAATGTACGGCAGATTGGTCTGTTTGTGCCGTTCCGACTGAGCGATTTGCATCGCATCGTATGCGCACAAATCGCTTCATCGGAGGAAACCACATGAAGATCTACAATATTGCCCTAATCGGATTTGGCGGCGTCAACCGTGCCTTGACCGAGCTCATCGCGACAAAGGGCCCGCTTTGGGAACGGGACCTTGGTTTCCGCCTGAACATCGTTGCGGTCAGCGATCTCAATCTGGGCTCGGTCATTTCGCCCAACGGCCTGGATGCCAAGACCCTCGTGGAGGCGAATTTCGCGAAGGGCGGGTTCGCTCGGCTCTCCGGCGGCAGCGCCGAGGCTGACAACGAAGCCATCATCAAGACGGCGCCTGCCGACATCATTGTGGAGGCGACATATACGAATCCGGCCGACGGCGAGCCGGCGGTTTCGCACTGCCGTTGGGCTTTGAACTCGGGCAAGCACGTCGTCACTACGAACAAAGGACCTGTTGCAATCGCTGCTCGGGAACTGAAGGCCCTTGCCGAGGCGAACAGCGTTCATTTCGAGTATGAGGGCTCCGTCATGAGCGGCACGCCCGTCATAAGGATGGCAGAGAAGACCCTCGCTGGTGCCGAGATCAAAGGGTTCGAAGGAATCCTCAACGGCACATCGAACTTCGTCCTCGGCCGCATGGAGGAGGGTCTCGACTTCGCCAGCGCTATCACGGAAGCGCAGGCGCTGGGCTATGCCGAAGCCGATCCGACCGCTGACGTCGAAGGTTTAGACGTTCGCCTGAAAGTCGTGATCCTGGCAAATGAGCTGCTGGGAGCAAATCTCAAGCCGGAGGATGTCTCCTGCAACGGTATCTCCAAGCTTTCTCCCTCCGACATACAAGCAGCTGCCAAGGCCAAAAGCCGTTGGAAACTGGTCGGGTCAGCAGTTCGCAATGCCGACGGGACGATAACCGGCAGTGTCGCGCCCAAACAGCTTGCCCTCGAACATCCGCTCGCCGGCGTCAACGGCGCTACCAACGCAGTATCGTTGAACACAGAGCTTCTCGGTCCCGTCACCGTGAGCGGCCCGGGCGCCGGTCGAATAGAAACCGCCTACGCACTGCTGTCCGACATCGTGGCTATACATAATGCGCAGTCGGCAAATTTCGCCAAGGAGGCAGCGTGATGCCCGGTCTCGCCTTGAAACCCGCCTCTTCCAACGAGATCATCGTCACTAATCCGTTCGACGGCAGTTTTGTCGGCGCCATCGGAGAGACCAGTGCCGAGGCTGTGGACCTGTTGCTCGAACGGGCCAGTCGCGGCGCGCAGATTGCCCGGTCGCTCCCCCGCCACCAGCGCTCTGCTATTCTCGAAAGGGCCGCAGCCACCGTCGAAGAACGCAAGGAGGAGTTCGCGCTCCTGATCGTACGGGAGGCGGGGAAGACGATTGCCCAGGCCCGCAAGGAGGCGACACGTTGTGTCAACACACTGAAACTCTCCGCCGAAGAAGCCAAGCGCAATGCTGGCGAAGTCATTCCGTTTGATGCCTATGCGGGCTCTGAATCGCGTCAGGGCTGGTACACCCGGGAGCCGCTAGGAATCATCGCGGCAATCACGCCCTACAACGACCCGCTCAATCTCGTGGCGCACAAGCTTGGCCCTGCCATCGCCGGCGCAAACGCGGTACTGCTGAAGCCATCGGAGCTTACGCCTCTATCGGCGATCAAGCTGGTGGAGGTCCTGATCGAAAGCGGCTTGCCGGAGGAGATCATCACGGTCGCTGTCGGCGGCGCCGACCTGGGCAAGGCACTTGTTTCGGCCAAAGACGTTCGCATGATCTCCTTTACAGGGGGATTCGTCACGGGCGAGGCCATTGCAAGATCTGCGGGCATCAAGAAGCTCGCAATGGATCTCGGTGGCAATGCGCCGGTTATCGTGATGGAAAATAGCGATGTTCAGGCCGCCGTGGAAGATTGCGTGTCAGGCGCCTTCTGGGCGGCTGGCCAGAATTGCATCGGAACGCAGCGGATTCTGGTTCAGCGCTCGGTCTATGAACGATTCAAGACCGAGTTCGTGGCCCGAACCGTCCGGATGAAGACCGGCGATCCGATGAATTCTGAGACCGATATGGGCCCCATGATCTCCGAAAGCGCGGTGAACCGCGCCGTCGCCATGGTGGAACGAGCAATCGCTGCCGGCGCGACGCTGCTCTGCGGTCACAAGCCGGCCGGCACACTCTATCCCCCGACCGTCCTGGAAAATGTGCCGGCCACGTGCGACGTACTGAACGAGGAAGTCTTCGCCCCGGTGGTCATGCTGCAGCCGTTCGATGAACTTGAAGAGGCAATAGAGCTGGCCAACAAGCTGGAATACAGCCTCCATGCCGGAATCTTTACCAACGATCTTGCCAATGCCCTCGAGGCCGCCAAGCGGATCGATGCCGGCGGCGTCATGATCAACCAGTCGTCCGACTATCGGTTCGACGCAATGCCGTTTGGCGGATTCAAATATGGCAGCATGGGACGCGAAGGCGTGCGCTTTGCTTATGAGGACATGACCCAGCCGAAGGTCGTCTGCATCACGTCACTGCAGCACTGATCGCCGACGCCGGCGCCAGTTTGAACCCATCGTCGTCATTGGAAGTCAAGATGTTCAAAGGATCCATCACTGCCCTTGTCACCCCTTTTGCCGATGGGGAAGTCGATGAGATTGCCCTCCGCAGCCTCATTGAATGGCAGATCGCCGAAGGCACGTCAGGGCTTGTCCCCTGTGGAACAACGGGGGAAAGCCCGACCCTCAGCCATGCCGAACATAAGCGAGTCGTGGAAATCGCGATCGCGGCAGCGAATGGTCGGGTTCCGGTCATTGCCGGCGCCGGCTCCAACAGCACCGAGGAAGCGATCGGCTTCGTGCGGCACGCACAGGAGGCCGGCGCGGACGGTTTGCTGATCGTTGCGCCCTACTACAATAAACCCACCCAAGAGGGAATCTATCAGCACTTCAAGGCCATCGACGCTGAAGCTACGGTTCCGATCATTGTCTACAACATCCCGGGTCGGAGTGTAATCGACATTGAAGTCGCAACGCTTGCCCAAATTTTCAGGGATTGTCCGAACGTCAAGGGTGTCAAAGATGCGACGGGCAATCTCCTGCGACCGTCGCTGGAGCGTATGGCCTGCGGCAATGAGTTCAATCTTCTGACCGGCGAAGACGGCACAGCGCTGGGTTACATGGCCCATGGCGGCCACGGTTGCATTTCCGTGACCGCGAACGTTGCTCCCCGGCTGTGTGCAGACTTCCAGCGGGCATGCCAGAAAGGCGACTTCGCGGCGGCACTGGCTCTTCAGGATCGACTGATGCCCCTGCATCACGCGCTATTCCTCGAGACCAGCCCGGCTGGGGTGAAATTCGCGCTAGCGCACCTCTCGAAGATCCGCGGTGACCTGCGCCTTCCTCTCGTGGAGGTGAGCCATCCTGTTAAAGAGGTTATTACTTATGCCATGGGCCACGCCGGAATTCTGGACTAGGGGATTGGTGAATGGGAATTGAACGAATAGAGACCGATTTGATCGGCCCCCTCCCTGTCCCCGGTGACGTTCTCTACGGTGTCCATACGCGTCGAGCCGAGCTTAACTTCACCGTTTCAGGCCTTCGCCTGAAGGACTTCCCAGAACTCATTCAGTCTATGGCTATGGTCAAGAAAGCGGCGGCGTATGCAAACGCCGAGCTTGGCCTGCTGTCAGCGGAGAAAGCGTCGGCGATCTCAGAGGCTTGCGATGAGCTCATCGAGCTGAAATGCGTTGATGAGAACTTCCCTGTCGATATGATGCAGGGTGGCGCCGGAACGTCCACCAACATGAACGTCAATGAGGTTGTTGCGAACCTGGCGCTCTTGAAGCTCGGTGCGAATGTGGGGGACTATGACAAGCTTCATCCGAATGATGACGTGAACCTCTCCCAATCGACAAACGATGTCTATCCGACCGCACTGCGTCTGACCATTCTTCGTGCTTGCGAAGGGCTGATCGAGTCCCAGGTCGGGCTGCGCGACGCATTCCGCGCCAAGGCATGTGAGTATGCGACTGCGTTGAAGGTCGGCCGCACTCAGTTGCAGGACGCCGTCCCAATGACAGTCGGGCAGGAATTTGATGCGTTCGCCGAGCTGATCGACGAAGACATCAACCAGCTCCAGTCCGCCTCCAGGTTGTTGAAAGAGGTTAATCTCGGCGGATCTGCAATTGGAACATCGATCAACGTCCCCCGCGGCTTTCCAGCCGCGGCGTGCATCCACCTCACACAGATTTCTGGTATCCAGCTCATCCGAGCTCGAAATCTGATTGAGGCCACCTCAGACACCGGTGGTTTCGTTTCCATCTCCAGTGTCCTCAAGCGAATTGCTGCGAAGCTGACAAAGGTCTGCAACGATCTGCGGCTCCTGAGCAGTGGCCCTAGGGGCGGCCTGGGGGAAATCCGACTTCCGCCCGTCCAGGCTGGCTCCTCGATCATGCCCGGCAAAGTCAACGCCGTCATTCCGGAAATGATGAACCAAATCGCATTTCAGGTTATCGGAAATGATCTCACTGTCACCTTGGCGGCAAGCGCGGGGCAGTTGCAACTCAATGCGATGGAACCGGTGATCATCCTCAACATCCTTCAGTCTATGCGGATGTTGACGCGGGGCATGGAAATTTTCAAGCAGCGGTGCGTCGCTGGCATTGAGGTTGACGTCGACCGTTGCAAGGACCTCCTCGACCAGTCTCTTGTCCTTGCAACGCCGTTGGCGATGCTTATCGGCTACAATAAGGCGGCGCAGCTTTCCAACAAGGCGCTGGCCGAAAAGCGGGGGCTGCGGCAGGTCGTTGAAGAAGAAGGGATCTTAGCCTCCAGTCAAGTGGAAGAGATCTTTGAAGGTAGCGCAGCCTTCGCAAATTCCTAATGGTTCATCGGCCGCATAAGGGTAAGAAATGGCTGTTTTTACCGAGCTTTCTGACGAAGATCGCCAACTCATTGCGGCCGCCTATGGCTTTACGTCGCTTCTGTCGGTGATTGGCATTGCAGACGGCGACTCCGAAACGACCTATCTGTTTCGGACTACAGAAGGCGAATTCATCGTCACGCTTTTTGAGAACGGAGCCCAACCTTCAGATCTGGAAAGGGCCTTCGAAACCATGGAGGCGCTTTATCGACATGGCGTCCCCTGCCCGAAGCCGCTCCGCACTGTCGACGGCCACGCCACGTCTCGGGCCGCCGATCGATTGGTTGCCATCGTCAGCTTCGTACCCGGCGCCTCACCCACATTTGCAAACCCGGCAAAATGTCTCAGCCTGGGCCGTGTCATGGCTGAAATGCACACCGTCCTGGAACGAAAAGCGAAGAGCAAAGCGACGGATCTTCCCACTGGCGCAATTCATGGCGCATTGGTCCTGGAGAACGTCTTTTTCCTCGGAGAGGAAGTCAGCGGAGTCATCAACTTCAGGCTTCGGCACGAGGACGCCCTCGTGTCGGAGCTTGCTGATGCGCTTGTCGGTTGGGCGGGCGAAATCAGCGGAGAGCTGAACAAAGAGCGGGCGCGAGCGCTGCTGCAGGGTTATCAGGGAGTCCGCGGCCTGACCGATGCGGAAAGGACGGCGCTGCCAGGGTTCATAATGGCCTCGACGTCAAAGCGATTTGCGAGCAAGCAGGAAAGAACATTACTACCGGAAATCGCCGTGTTAGCTTATCGGTCCGTAACTCCCGACATTCTAGGCTAAGCGGCCCGGCTCAATATCCATGAAATATCTTCTCGACCGAACTGACGAACAGATACTTGTCGAATTGAAGGCCAATGCCCGGATCTCGCATGCGGAGTTGTCGGCGAAGGTAAACCTTTCTCGCAACGCCGTGAGGGTGCGAATCGAACGTCTCGAACGAGAAGGCTTCATCAAGGGATATACAATCGTCACCGGGGATGGAGGAAATAGCCAAAACGTCACAACCGCATTGATTTTCGTCTATCGGCACGATCGCATGCGGGGCGGCGAAGTCATTCAGGCGCTGCGGAAGATCCCAGAAGTCGTTGCTTGCGACGTTATGACCGGTGATTTCGATCTCCTCGTGCGGGTCGAGTCCCCCGAGGCCGACCGCATCCGCCAGATTTGGCAGTTGATTGCCGAGATGCCCGGCGTGCGCGATACACTAACTGCGTTCGCCCTCTCCTCGGTAATCCGGAGATAATCACGCGTGACTGGGTAAGCGCGGGCAGGTGTCCGACCGCCGGTAGGAACTCGATTGGCGGACCATGCTGCTCCTTGACGAACATCAGCAAAATAGCCCGCCATCCGCTCTATGCGAGCGCATTGTGATCGGTCCGGCGGGAAGGCCCATCCGAGCTGTTGCTTACTTGGTGAAGTTCGAATGAAGACGCTCCTAGCTAGACGGCGCACGGCTTGACATCGTCAAGCGGACTTTTCCTTGTGGATCAGGAATTGAAGCCGGCGTCTTTGGCTCCTGAGTTCGTGTCGTCGCCCTCACACGGCGGAGAGTAACTTCTCCGCCGTTTTACCGCTCGTTGTTGTCCAGGCAGGTCGGTCGCTACGCTCGCATACCCGAGGCGGCGCTGGTTAGTTGACAGTGACGTAGATCTTGCGGACCGTCTCCACGGTGCGCCAGGTGCCGATGAATCCCGGTTTCATCACGAAACTATCGCCTGCTTTGTAGGTCACCGGTTCACCGCCATCCGGGGTGATTTCCACGACGCCTTGAAGGATGTGGCAGAATTCGAATGTCTCTCCCTTGACGGAGCGCGTCAGGCCCGGTGTCGCCTCCCAGACGCCGGTGTGAATCATGTCGTCTCGCGCAACGTCCTGGGGCCAGCTCTTGAAAGAAGGACTGCCGGAGATCAGGCGTTCCGGCCCAGGCTTTGACTCACGTGGTTTTTCCGTGCTGTTGGGTACTATGGTCTTGAGGAGGGACATTTTTTCTCCTTGCTCTCCTGGTTGCAGCTTCAATAACCGCGCTCACGGTCTATGAGCCCGATCGGGTCGAGACCGTCGCGAAGCCGTTTGATGTTGTCGATGACGGCGCCGGCCGCCGTCTCTGCTTGCGTGACGCTTGCGATGTGCGGCGTCAGGATGATCTTCGGATGCCTCCAGAAACGATGTTCTGGGGGCAAGGGCTCAGGTTCAGTGACATCGATGACCGCACCCGACAGATGTCCGTCATCGAGAGCCGCAATAAGCGCGTCATGATCGAGTTGCGCACCGCGCCCCACGTGGACGAGCGCCGCGCCCGCTGGAAGGGTCGCGAAGACCCCGGCGTCGAGTAGTCCTTGCGTCTCCTGGGTCAGCGGCAGGAGACAGATCAGGATATCGGTGCGCGCAAGGAACGGCATGAGCCCGTCCGGGCCGTGATAGCAATCAAGGCTATCCACTTGTCGTTTTGAGCGGCTCCACGCGGCAAGTGGAAAGCCGAACGGTTTCAGTCGCTCAATAACGGCCTGGGCGAGCATGCCAAGGCCAAGGATACCGATCCGCTGATCACCAGCTTGCCGCACAGGAAGCGGAAGCCAGGCGGCGTCGGCCTGCTGTTCGATATAGGCCTTCAACTTGCGGTGCAGGGCGAGCACGGCGAGCGTGACATATTCTTGCATCATCCGCACGATACCATCCTCGACCATGCGGACGAGCATGACGTTTGGCGGAAGGGTCTCTGGCTTGAATTGATCGACGCCGGCCCCGATCGAGAAGACAACCTTCAAGTTGCTGAAACGATGGAGATCGGGCGGCGCAGTCCACGTGAGAATGTACCGGATTTCGTCCGGATCGCGCTCCGAAATATCCATCACGAAGGGCAGCTCGGGAAGGTCGCGTGCAAAAGCCTCGGCGAAGACGCGGCCTCTTTCTCGATCTGAGTTGAACCAGAAAACCATGAAGCTCTCCTACTGTTGCAGCGTCTTGGCAAGCCGCAGGATCATCTCTTCGCAGGCAGCGAGTTCGTCCAGGCGGATGAACTCGTCAGCGCGGTGGGCGCGGGAGATGTCCCCGGGACCACAGATGATCGCGTCGATGCCGGCTGCCTGATAGAGTCCGGCCTCGGTGCCGTAGCTGACGGCAGCCAAGGTCTGAGCTGAGGTCAGCTCCTCCATCAGCCGAGCGAGCGGCGTGTCCGCACCAAGCGAAAGCGCGGGATAGGTGCTGCTGGTTTCCCACGTGACGCGGAAACCGTCTTTCGCCAAGGCCTCGGCCGTTGCCTTGATCTGTTCCAGGAGAACTATTGGCGACACGCCAGGCACGGCGCGGGCTTCCAATTCCATGATGCAGACATCCGGGATGATGTTGACGCTGCGTCCGCCTGTGATCGTTCCGATCTGCAGCGTAGAATAGGGCGGCTCAAAATTTCGATCCAACCCGCTGTCTCGCAGGGCATCGACGGTCTTCAGCGTCGCACTCATCACCGCAGTCATGGCGTGGATCGCGTTCAGGCCCTTATCAGGGCGCGACGAATGACCGGCCGTGCCATGGATTTCGATGCGGGCGGCGGCCTTCCCCTTGTGGCCGCGGATCGCCACCATACTGCTTGGTTCACCGATAATTGCTCCCAAAGGAGGAGCGCACAGGTTCCCGATCTGCTGCAACATATGCGGTACGCCGCGGCAGCCAGCTTCCTCGTCATACGAAAAGGCGAAGTGAATCGGGCGCCTCAATGGCATTTTCGCTATAGTGGGAAGGCAGGCAAGCGCGGCGGCGAGAAACCCCTTCATGTCGGAGGCACCCCTGCCAAAAAGCCGATCTCCCTCAGCCCGCAGTCGGAAGGGATCCGACGTCCAAGTCCGTTCGGAGGCCGAAACGACATCCATATGCCCGGAAAGAATATAGCCGGGCTCATCTTTGGGGCCGATCGTGGCGAACAGGTTTGCCCTATCCCCTTCCGGCCCCGGCAAGACAGTCACGGTGGCGCCATGACTTTCGAGATAGGTCTTCACCCATGTGACGATGTCGCCGTTCGCAGCCCCGACGACGGACGGAAAGCCAACCAGCTGCTCCAGTATGTTCTTGGCATTCACCTCAGGTTCTCCATCATGTCTAGGGCAAAACGCGGTACTTGCGACCTCTGCCCGCAAGACAGCTCCGTTCGGAGCAGCGGTCGCGCGGTCGTCGTTGGGAGGATCCCTTCCGGTCCAGAGCAGCCAAATCGGCGCCGACGCATTCCCTCATACAGTTTCCAACTGGCACCCGCTGAATACTGCCGAGTCCAGCCCTTCAGGCGGATAAACCAACGTCGCCAGCCTCATTGAATCCGATAACCAGCCTGATCTCACCTTGTCGCCAAGCCATAAAGATGGCAATTAATCATCCATGAATGTTCACTTCAGGTACACATTAATGCTCACGTCCGACGATCTTGCCTTTTTTTCGGTCCTCACAGCCTCCAAATCCCTGGCTGAAAGCGCGAGAAAGCTCAACGTCACCCCTCCGGCGGTGACCCAGCGCCTTCGCGCGCTTGAAGAGAAAGTCGGGGTGAGGCTGATCGACCGCTCCGGACGCCACCTGCGTCTTACCGAAGAGGGCTCATTGGTCGCTTCTCACAGCGTCATCGTCAGCGATGCCATAGACTCGCTTGCCGAAGCCTTGGCTGATCGCAAGGGTGCGGTCCGCGGGCACCTCAGGGTCGCAGCACCTCACGGTTTTGGCAGGATCTACGTGGCCCCGGTCGTGGAGGCGTTTGCTCGAGAGCATCGTGGTGCCACCGCTACCCTGCAACTGTCCGACCATCCCACTGCATTGATCGTTGACAGTTATGAGGTGGTTGTTCACATCGGGGCGTCCGCGCATCTGGATCAAGTGGTGACGACGCTGGCGCCGAACAAGCGAATTCTCTGCGCAAGCCCCGAATACCTCGCTTCGGCTGCGCCCATTTCTACGCCCGCCGATCTGGCGCAACATCGCTGTCTTGTGGTTCGCGAAAATGAGGAGGACGTAACGCTCTGGCGGTTCAAGGGATTGCGGCAGGAAACTGCGACAGTGCGCGTCAACCCGGTCATGTCGAGCAATGATGGCGCCGTTATTCGGCATTGGGCGCTGGCGGGTCAAGGCATCATGATGCGCTCCGAATGGGCCGTTGCAGAAGACCTGGCTGAGGGACGGCTGAGGCAGGTACTTCCCAATTGGAAGCTGCCGTCGGCCGATATCGTCGCCATCCTCGGATCACGGCACGGACGAAGTGCCCGCACCGCCGCTTTCCTGACAATGCTTCGTCAGTCGCTCAAACCACTGCCCTGGAGAGCCGATCCTCCGGAGAAGGCTGGTCAATAACCGAGGATCGATTTCGTCTCGAGATACTCTTCAAGCCCGTATACGCCATATTCGCGGCCGTTGCCCGACCGTTTGTAGCCACCGAAGGCGGCCGCTCCGTCCCAAGCCGGATAGTTGATATGGACCTGACCGGCACGAATGCGAGTGGCGACGCGGCGTGCCCGCTCCGGGTCTGAAGACTGAACATGGGCGCCCAATCCATAGATGGTGTCGTTAGCAATCGCGATTGCCTCTTCCTCGTCCTTGTAGGGCATGATCGAAAGGACAGGACCGAAGATTTCTTCACGAGCAATCCGCATGTGGGGCGTCACCTCGGAAAAGATTGTCGGTTGCGTGAAAAAGCCGCTATCAAGGCCGGCCGGCCGACCCAACCCGCCGCACAGCAGTTTGGCGCCGTCATCGATACCGGCCTGAATCATGACCTGTACCCGCTCGAACTGAGCACGATTGGCGATGGGGCCCATTTCCGTCGCCGGATCAAGCGGCGCGCCGACGCGGATGGCACGCGCAGTGGCGCTAGCCAATTCCTCGACCTCACCGAGCCGATCTGCGGGCACAAGCATGCGCGTCGGGGCGCTGCACGACTGGCCGACGTTGCGCATGCCCGCCAATACGCCCTTTGCTACCGCCTCTCTGAAATCTGCATCGGCGAGCAAAATGTTCGGTGACTTGCCGCCCAGTTCCTGCACCACCCGCTTCACAGTCGGTGCTGCCGCCTGTGCGACGAGCACCCCTGCGCGTGTGGACCCGGTGATCGAGATCATGTCGACTTCCGGATGGCTGGCAAGCGCTGCGCCTACGCTCTCGCCAGTGCCGTTGACCAGATTGAAAACGCCCGGCGGAGTGCCGGCATCATGCATCAGTTGGGCAAAGAGCAGAGCGCTATAAGGTGACAGCTCACTGGGCTTGAGGACGATGGTGCAGCCTGCTGCGATGGCCGGAGCGACCTTAGCCGTGATCTGGTAAAGTGGCCAGTTCCAAGGTGTGATCAGCGCGCAAACTCCGATCGCTTCCTTGACGGTTGCGGTGCGCCGATCAACTGTCGTGAATTGGTACTGCTTGAGAACCTCCATCTGGACACGAATGTGCTCGGCGGCAAACGGAACCTGAGAAGCCCGCGCGAAGCTGATCGCCGCCCCCATCTCCAGAACGAGCGCTTCCGCGAACGTATCGGCTCTTTCTTTCAGCAGAGAATGCATCCTGCCGAGCAGACCAAGTCTCTCCGACACAGAAGTTTGAGAAAAGGCGGCGAAGGCCTGCCGCGCTGCTGCAACCGCGAGATCGACGTCGTTAGCCCCGCCCGCAGCGATATGCCCAACAACCTGCTCCGAGGCGGGATTGACGACAGGCAGTCGGGCTGCATCCATAGCTTTCTGCCACTTCCCGCCAAAATAGAACTGGTTCTCGCATTCGCTCAGCATAATTTCACCTCACAACATTGCGGTCATTCCGAGCTGCCTTGAGAACGATGCCCGGAAAGACGTACGGGTGACAATTTACGTGGCGTGAATGGTTGCTTAAGGAGCAGGTTAACAAACGTGGATTTCCGGCGTGGCGAAGGCGGTTAAGTTCCTTCCTCAAAGGCCGCGCAGGCCACCCAGATGCGCGGCTCTTCAACCTTTCCACGACGTGCTGGACGAGATGTATTTACCACCGCGGCTGCGGCCGTTGAGAACCGGAAGACGCGCGGTCGTCTTAGGGTGCGGACTCCATGCTCGGCATAGGTCTGCCCCATCATCGCGACATCCGACAGTAGACTGGGGCTACCAGCGCTATCTCTCTCGGTTTCGATGCGTAATCTGGGGTATCGCCGCATATGAACTTCGGCAGCCAGATGACCGTGGACGTCCGGAATCTCGATTGCCTGCGGGAGTTCTTTCTGATTGGATAAAATGGCCGTGGCAACCAGTTCTCTGAGGGCTTCGCCGGCCTCTTCGCTTGCTGCGCCCAAGTCCAGGAATGTCTCACCGTCCGAGTCGGGCACGACGTAATCAGCGTGTTTATGTAAAAATAATAGGTGGGCAACGGCCTGCACTCCCCATCTCCGGTCGTTCCCGTGCCTGGCAATCACCTGCACGTTGGCGACTGAGAAGGAGGCTTCCAGGACAGGCTTTCGCAGGGGACAATTCCCTGCAGTGTGTCGCCAAACCACATATTCACCTGCAGCTTCCGCCGAGGTAGAATACATCAGCAATTAGGATTAAGGAGCAGCCTCAACAATCCATCCTCATCCTTCACGCCGTGCTGATATGACTGAATAATTCGAGAGGCTAGGTCCTGGCGCTCCGCGTCCGCAGTGATCTTCTTCACCAATGTGACGTGATCGAACACCCTCTGACAAAGGGCAACTTCGTCATCATTCAGCACGCCTTGGGTTTGGAATACCTGGGACAGGATCATAACGCCCTCACCCCCTTTACGAAGGGTAGGGCGCAAGCGCGATGGTTCAACCCGTCTCACGGCTTGCGTTTGGGCCTGCGGCCGCCGTCAATTCTTCGAGGCGTCGGGCCGCGCGGAGCGTCGCTTGGGAGCAGACCGAAAACCTGCCTCCGCACGACCCAACTCTGGGATAGGTGGATCGCTAGGTGGAAAGGCACCCGGCGTCCACTGAAAAAACCTTATTGCCTCGCCGCAGTTCCCGGTCTTTACAAAAACGCCCCTCATTTCTTGCGGGGGCCGCATGATCGGAATAGCAGAGGTGTGGCAGTCCCATGCGCATAAGTGCAGTTGACCACGATATTTCCAGCTGCCGTTCTTGCGGCAAGAAATCCCCGCTTTCGCGGGGATTAATAGGTGGCGCGTTTCTTAGGCATTGCGCATCTAGGCGCTGCATAACTATTCTGGCCGTGGAGGGTATGTCGGCTTATAACATCGGCATTGAGGGATGTCTGAGGGGTCAGCCGGTGTGGATTGCCAGCAAATCAGCATAGACTGTCTGATTGCTCGCCAGCACCGGATGGCCATGCAGCAAAGCTTCGCCTTCAGCCGGGAAGGCTAGATGGGTTCCACCGGCCTCCTTGACGAGGCAGTATCCGGCCATGCAGTCCCAGGCACGCATATGGGGCTCGTAATAGCCAACAAGCCGGCCAGCGGCCACATAGGCGAGCATCAGGGCACCGGAACCGTTGCGGATGAAATTCCCGCCTTTGTCAAGCACAGCAGCGACAATCGCGCCTACCCGCTCCGGGGTGACATAGGAGTTGCAGCCGATGCCGGTCATCGCATTCTGTAAAGTCCGCGATGGGTCGAGGCTCAGGGTTTTGCCATTCAGGCTCGCTCCCATGCCCGCTGCCGCTGCATAGAGTTCGCCATCGCATGGCGCGTGGATCACGCCGATCACCGGCACGCCGCGGTGCAGAACGGCAATCGATACACACCAAGTTGGCATGCCATTCACGAAGGGAGCCGTTCCGTCGATCGGATCAACCACCCATGTCAATCCCGACTGCCCTTGCTGAAAACCGTATTCCTCACCAAGAAATCCATCTGCAGGAAAGGCTTCTGCCACGCGCTGTCGCAGGAGCGTCTCGACATCGCGGTCGGCAATTGACACGACATCCTGCAAATTCCGCTTCGTCTCGATCACCAGCGTCTCGCGGCCGTTGAAATAATCGAGCGCCATGGCGCCCGCCTCCTGCGCAATGGCTTTGGCGAGGGCGAAGCGTGTATCAAGTTCCGTCTCGTACGACATAATGCTGGTACTCCATGTGATGGTTCTTGTCGTTGGCTGTTTCAGACGAGGCGCCGCAGGCGAAGGCGAGCGAAGCGAGCGTACAACTGAATTTTCAGGCATTGATCTGCAAGCTGTCGCCTCTGTTCGTGCCGCATTGCCGCTCATGGGCATCGATGCAGTTCACGTCAATGGCGCTCATACCCGCCCGTCGGGCCGATTCAAGGCCTTGTTCGCTATCTTCGAACACGACGCACAGGTCCGGGTTTACTCCCAATAAACCGGCCGCGTGCAAAAACAGGTCTGGCGCCGGCTTTGGATGCGCCACGTCATCGATCGTGACAATGTGGTCGAAATGCGTCCACAGACCCGTCCCTTCCAGCGTCGCCGTTACAATCTCACGAGAACCGCCCGATGCAACGGCCATTGGAAGCAAGCCCGCCAACCGGCGAACGGTTGCAGCAACTGCACCAACTTCGAGCACCTTGTGCACATTCTGGAGAAAATGCGATCGCATGGCGGTGATGACGGATTCGCGATTAAGCACGACGTCGAAATCTCGCTCGAAGGCGTCCATGAGAACGCCTTCGGACATTCCTGCCTGGAGCAAATACCAATCCCGGTTCATCGGCTTGCCGGAAAGTGAAAGGCCGGCCGCCCATGCGTCCGCATAAATAGGCGGCGTGTCAACGAGTGTACCGTCGCAATCAAAAATAACAGCCTCGAAATCATTTTCGAGCGACAGAATATCAATCATTCCTATTCCTTCAGACGGGTGGGACATTGATTTGAAGCGGAGATTCCCGAAGGCGGGTTCAGTTTGGTAGAGCGGGATCGAACGCCGGTCGCCTCACAGCTTCGCCTGAGAGCTCTCACGCGCTGATAAGAGCAATGCCGCGACTTCGGAAGCCGAGCGTGGTGTCGGAAGCGACCGGCAGGATGCGGTCGACGGCATGATCGACGATGAAGAGCGTGCCGATGTCGGTTTCTACCTCGTATTCGACATGATCTCCGAGATAGGCCGAGTGCAGGATGCGGCCGCCAAGTCCCTGCCCACGTCCTTCCGAAAGCGCGATCGCGCCGGGTCGAACGGCAAGGCTTGCCGCGCCCGGCGTCGCCGCGCCCGCCGGCACGCGATGCGTGAAGCTACCAATGCGGATTTCAGCATCGTCGCCATCGATGCCGACCACCTCACATGGGATGACATTCGCTTCCCCCATGAAATCGGCGATGAAGGCGGAAGCCGGCGCTTCATAGAGGTCGCGCGGGGCGCCGGACTGGGCGATTTCGCCATCCTTCATTACGATGATGCGGTCGGACACGGCAAGCGCTTCGTCCTGATCGTGCGTAACATAGACGGCCGTGAAGCCGAGGCGCTGCTGGAGTTGGCGGATATCCGTGCGCACCTTGCGGCGCAGGCGTGCATCGAGATTTGAGAGCGGCTCATCGAGCAGCAGCACCTGCGGCTCCAGCACCAGCGCGCGGGCGACGGCGACGCGCTGCTGCTGGCCGCCGGAGAGTTCGGCGGGAAGGCGATGACCCATGCCGGCAAGGCCGACGAGCGCCAGCCCCTCCTCCGCCTTCTCGCGCGCTTGCCTGCGGCTGAGCCCGGAGGATTCCAGGCCATAGGCGACATTGTCGCGCGCATTCATATGCGGAAACAGCGCATAGGACTGGAAGACCATCGAGACATCGCGCTCGTTGGCCGGCAGCATGGTGACGTCCTTGCCGCCGATCAGGATTTTTCCGGCCGTAGGATGTTCGAGGCCAGCAAGCATGCGCAGCGTCGTCGTCTTGCCGCAGCCGGAAGGGCCAAGCAGGGTGACGAGGGTGCCGGGCTCGATGGTGAGCGACAGGTCGGCAATGGCGGTGAAGGCGCCGAACGTCTTGCGCACGTTCTGGAAGACGACGGAACCGGCTTTCTGGTTGATCATGCGATTTTCTCCTGACGAGAGGAAGCGGAGGTGGCGAGGCCAGCGACGCGGTTTTCACGGCGCAGGCGCCGTTCGCCCACGATGAGCTGGAAGCCGGCGATGACGGTGATCATCACGACGATCAGCATGGAGGAGTAAGCGATCGCCACACCATATTCGCCATTCTCGACGAGACCGACAATGTAGGAGGTGGCCATGTTGTACTCGGCGCTGACGAGAAAGATGACGGCGCTGATGGAGGTAATGGCGCGCACGAAGGAATAGACCAGCGCGGCTGTGATGGCAGGACGCAAGAGCGGCAGAATGACCTTGCGGATTGTGCGGAAGCTGTTGGCCCGAAGTGTCAGCGAGGCCTCATCCAAGCTCTTGTCGAGCTGGCTCATCGCCGCAATGCCGCCGCGCACACCGACCGGCATGTTGCGGAATACGAAGCAGGCGATCAGGATCAGCGCCGAGCC
This sequence comes from Rhizobium sp. CNPSo 3670, assembly GCF_057784555.1. NCBI lineage: Bacteria > Pseudomonadati > Pseudomonadota > Alphaproteobacteria > Hyphomicrobiales > Rhizobiaceae > Rhizobium > Rhizobium sp. CNPSo 3670. The sequence goes on along the minus strand of NZ_JBXSOL010000029.1, from coordinate 33,257 downwards.
GGTCATCTCGAGCGGCGGCAGGTTGAAGGCCATGATGTAGCTTACGCCGATGACCGTCCCGGGAATGGCAAAGCTCATCATCAGGGCGAACTCGAAGGCATTCTTGCCGGCGAATTTCTGGCGCACGATGATGTAGGCGGTCAGCAGACCGACGGCGGCAGTGAGGGGGGCGGAGATCAGCGCGATCTCCATCGTTGTCCAGAACGAGTTCCAGGCAACGCCTGTCCAGGCAACCCCGTTTTCGAAGCTGATCGAGAAGGCCTTGGCGTAGTGGTCGAGCGTCAGTGAATTGTCGAGGCCCCAGGTTTTCACGAAGCCGCCAATCAGGATCATGCCGTAAATAACGAGGGTAAACAGGATCCAGGGGATGACGACCGCGTGAACGCCGATCGACAGCCCACTTGGGAGGGCAATATGCGATCCGCTATCGCCCTTGCCGGTGACGGTGGCAAAATTCTTGCCCGACAGCCACAGGCGCTGGGCGAGGAAGGCGGAGAGCGTGAAGGCGAGCAGCACCATGGCGAGCACGGCGGCGCGCGAGGGGTCGTTCTGCGAGCCGACGACGGCGAAGAAGATTTCCGTCGAAAGCACGCCATGGCTGCCGCCGAGCACCAGCGGATTGCCGAAATCAGCCATGCTTTCGATGAAGCCGATGAGGAAGGCGTTGGCGAGACCGGGCTTCATCAGCGGCAGCGACACCCGCCAGAAGGTGCGCCAGCGGTCAGCGCGCAGCGTCGTTGACGCCTCCTCCATCGACGGGCTGACGCCTTCGACGACGCCGATCAGCACAAGGAAGGAGATCGGCGTGAAGGACAGCACCTGAGCGATCCAGATGCCGGTGAGGCCGTAGAGCCAGCGGCCGGGTTCGAGGCCGAACAGTTCCGACAGCCCCTGCGTCACGACGCCTGCGCGGCCGAAGAGCAAGGTGAGCGCCAGACCGATGACGAAAGGCGGCGTAATGATCGGCAAGATCGTCAGCAGCCGCAGGCCTTTCTTGAAGGGAAAGCGCGTGCGGGTGGCGACGAGCGCGAAGGCAAGGCCGAGCAGGGTCGAGCCGAGGCCGGTCATGATGGCGAGCCACAGTGTGCGCCAGGCGACGCCGCAGCGGCCGGCGCCGGTCACACAGTTGAGGCTCCAGATGCTCGGATCCTGGATGTTGCGGATGAAGTTATCCGCATTGAACGAGCCGTCGAAATCCTGCACCGAACCGACGAACATGCTGCCAATCGGGTAGAAGACGAATACTGCGACGAGGACGACCAGCAGCGCGATTGCGCTGACCACGAAGGCATCGCCCTTCATGACGCCGCGCTCGGCAAGTCCGAAGGCGAAGAGCAGCACGAAAGTGATGGCGCAGAGCACCGCGCCCGCGCCCATGGAAGGCTGACCGTAGGAACTTGTGCCGAAGAGCGTTTCGCTCATCGTCCAGGTCCACCCGGAAAAGCCGATGGCGAGACCCTGGAGCGAGAGGAAGAGAATGCCGATCGCACCGGACCAGGCGAGCGCGGATCCGCGGAGCATCGGATCCGCGATGCCGCGCGCGGCGAGCGCCAGGAGAAGAAACACGAGTGCGCCGGCAAGCCACGGCCGATCATGCGCGAATATCTGCACGAGACCGGGTGCGGTCTCCGGGGAAAAGGGGAAACCGGCCAGCCAACCGAGTCCGAAGAAGCCGTTGTCGATCCGATACCAGGGCAACAGGGTCAATGCGACCACGCCCAGGAGCAGGACGACGTCCAGCCTGCGATTGCCATGTCTCATGGCTGACCTCGCTGTTTTTGAGTGTAGGAAGGCGGCGCCTCTTGGAGGCAGGCGCCGCCTGTCAGGACATCAGTTGGCGGCGGCGCCGATTTCGCGATCCCAGCGTTCCAGCAGTGCCTTGCGCTTTGCCGGGTCGCCATAGGTCTTGAAATCGTAGTCGATCAGCTTGATGTCCTCGAAGCGCGGCGCCTCTTTCGGAATGGTCGCGTTCTTGTTGGACGGCAGCTGGAAGGATTTTACATCCTTCATGCGCGATTGGACTTCCGCCGTCAGCGCCCAGTCGTACCAGATTTTAGCATTGTCGAGGTTGCGCGCGCCCTTGATGATCGACATCGAACCGATCTCATAGCCGGTGCCCTCGCAAGGCGTAATCGACTTGACCGGGAAGCCTTCCGCCGTCTGCGCCACGGCGTCGTGCACGAAGACGATGCCGAGCGCCGTCTCGCCGCGGGCAGCCGCCTTGACGGGCGCCGAGCCGGACTTGGTGTATTGCGAGATGTTGCCGTTCAGCTTCTTCAGGTAGTCGAAGGCTTGGTCCTCGCCCATGATCTGCACGAGAGAGGCGAGCGCCGTATACGCGGTGCCCGAAGAATTCGGGTTGGCGATCTGGATTTCACCCTTCAATTCCGGCGCCAGAAGGTCGGCCCAGCAGACCGGCTCCTTGTAGCCCTTGGTTTTGAAGATTTCCGTGTTGTAGCCCCAGCCGAGCGCGCCGGCATAGACGCCGACCGTCTTGTGACCGGAGCTTTCGGCCTGCTTCTTCGCCCAGTCGTTGAGTTCATCGAGCTTCGGCGACTTGTATTCCAGCGTTAGATTTTCCGATGCCGCCTGAAGATGCGGGTCGCCCGTGCCGGCCCACCAGATGTCGGTCTTCGGGTTGCGGGCCTCGGCGCGCACCTTGGCATAGGTCTCGCCGGACGAGAGGCGAACCATGTTCACCTTGATGTCCGCATGCGCCTTCTCGAAATCGCCCTTCATCTGCTCGCAGATGACGACGTCGGCCGAGCAGATGAGGTTGAGTTCGCCAGCCGCCTGCGCCGGCAGCGCCCCGAGCGCCGTGCCGGCGAAGAGCATGAGGGAAAGGGTGTTGATTTTCATGCGGGCATCCTCCTGTTGCCTGGGCTTCCCATGAACGAGACACAGCGGGGCCTTCGGCCTGCCCGCGGCGGCGCGTTCACGATTTCGGATTGCTGTCTGTCTAAAGGGCTCGGTCAGTTCGTCGCGGCGATTTCCGCATCGAACCTGCGGAGCAGTCGACTTCGTTCTTCCGGTGAGCCGAAGGTGGCGAAGTCATAGTCCACCATCTTGATCATCGAAATGTCAGGTGCTGCGAGCGGCAGGCTGGATTTCGCGTTTGATGGCACCTGGTTCTGGCCGGACGCCGCTCCGGTCTCCTGTCCTTCCGGGCTCAGCGCGAAATCGACGAAGCGCTTTGCTTCCTCGATGTTCTTCGCACCCTTGACGATGCTCACGGCACCGATCTCGTAGCCGGTGCCTTCGCAGGGTGCGACAATTACAAGCGGATAGCCCGCCTGCTCCTGCGTAACGGCATCATGCATGAAGGAAATGCCGATAAGCGTTTCTCCGCGCGCCGCCGCCTTGATAGGCGCAGATCCGGAAGGGGTGTAACGCTCGATATTGCGATTGAGTGCGGCGAGATAACGGAAGGCCTCGTCCTCGCCGAAGAGCTGGACCAGCGTCGCAAGCGTGGTGAAGGCAGTGCCGGACGAATTCGGATTGCCGCTCTGGATGCGGCCGCGATAGGCGGTATCCGTCAGGTCCTTCCAGCAAGTCGGCGCCGGCAACTTCAGCTCGCGTAAGAGATCGGCATTGTAGGCAAAGCCGAGCGCCCCGGCATAGATGCCGGCCGAGCGGCCGCCGGACATGGCGAAGAAATTCTGCGCCCAGGGCAGCATGTCGCGCTCATGGGCCGGCTGGTAGGGTTCGAGAAGATTTTCAGAGCCAGCCTGCAGATGGGTGTCGCCCGTGCCGCCCCACCAGACATCGACGGTCGGCGCTGCCTTCTCCGCGCGGATCTGATTGAGGATATCGCCGGTGCTCTTGCGGGTCACCGAAATTTCGTGCCCGCTCTTCGCCTCATAGGCCGCCTTCATCGCGGCGCACCACATCTCGTCCACACCGCACAAAACGGTGAGCGACGGGGCAGCCATGCCGGTGCTGGCGCTCGCCAGCCACAACGCCGCGACCGCGCCGAAAGCGGTGATGCCTCTCACGATTTCCTCCCATTGGACCTTGCGTCCCAATCTCCGCAGTCAGGATGTCACATCTGCTGCCTTGCGCAATCGAAGAATGGTTACGGTTCTTACAGCTTTGCCCGCGACGAACCCTCAAAAATGACAAAGGTTACAAATGTGACAAAGCGCATAACACGAGCCCGCTTTGAAGATCGTGACGGCCCTGCCTATAATGGATGCGGGAGGACGTGTATGTGTTGAATGAGAGGATCAGCATTCTGATCGTCGAGGACGATCCGGACATGGCGGAGCTTATCTCCGACCTCGTGGAGGCGGAGGGCTGGACGCCGCTCACCGCGCCGTCGGCGGAGGAGGCCGCGATCGTGCTTTCGCGCGAAACGGTGCATCTCGTGCTCGTCGACCATAACCTGCCCGGCACCTCCGGCCGTACCTTCGCGCAGCGCCTGCGGGCGCAGACCAATATCGGCATCGTCATGGTGACGGCTGCCGGCAGTGCCGCGGACCGGGTGCTCGGCCTCGAAACGGCGGCCGACGACTATGTCGTCAAACCCTTCGAGCCGATCGAATTGACGGCCCGCATCAAGGCTGTGCTGCGCCGGACCATCCCCTCGTTGAAGCCGGAGCGGGAAAGCGAACGGGAGCACGAGCCCACATCCCTGAAGCTCGGCGACTGGTCGGTGGATCTCAAGAGCCGCCGCGCCATCTGCCGCACAGATCCTGCCAAGTCGCTCACGAGCGCCGAATTCGCGCTGCTCGAAATCCTCGCCGAAACGCCGAATGCACCGGTTAGCCGCGCGCATATCCTCGACCGGCTGGGCGCCGAAAGCGAGCGCTATATCGACCGCAATGTCGACGTGCTCGTGCTGCGTCTGCGGCGCAAGATCGAGCGCAATCCGGACCTGCCGCGCCATATCAAGACGCGCCGCGGCAAGGGCTATGTTCTCGACACCGACGATGGCGAGATCGCATCGTGATCAGCCGGCCCTTCCTCTCCTCCATCGCCTTTCGCCTGCCGTTTGCCATCGCCTTCATCTGCGTGCTCGTCTTCAGCCTGGCGACCATCGCCGTCTACGGCCTGCAGCGGGCGCGCCAGGAGATGGCCGCCTATGGCCTGCAGGCGTTTTCGAGCCTCGCCAAGGCCTCGCTGGTGTCGCGGCAGGTTTCCGATCTCGTCTCCAGCGCACCCTTCCTGATGAACGCGACCTCGCCCTACCGGGTCTCCAGCGAAAGCCGCTCTGTCGTCGTGCAGGTCGATACTTTGCTGCGCGCCATGCAACCTGAAAACGACGGGGCCGTCGTGAAAGGTTTTGCGAGCAACCGTATCGTCGAGCTGCTGGAAACGATCCGCACGCAGACGACGGCGCTTGCAGGCGACGCGGAATCCGCCCAGCAGCACAAGGCCGCGGCTGCCGCAGCGCTTGGCGAAATTGCGACCGGCAGCGGCATCGCCAATGCCGATCTCCGCAGTCGGCTGAATGCCGTCGTGCAATCCGCCTCCAACTCGGATAGCCTCTTCCAGCTCGGCGAATTGCGGCGGCGCTACGTCTCCGAGACCGCGCCGCGCCTCGAACGCGCCGCGCCGGACATCCGGATCGGCGCCGCCGAACTTGCCCCTTACGAACGGGTCTTCGAGGCACAGACACGCTATCTCCTCGAAATGTTTGCCATCCGCGCGGCCGTCTCGCGCCTGCATACTGTTTCCCGCGATCTGTCGCACGCGACTGAAACCCAAAGCGAGGCCGTTGCCCGCGGCCTCAGCGACGACCTCGTCTCGACCTCCGACGCCTTGAGCCGCATCCTGGTCATCGTCGCCGTCGCCTCGCTCCTCGTCCTGGCAATGGCCATTGTGTCCATCCGCTCCGTCATGCGTGTCTCACGCGGCATTGTTGCGCTTTCGAACGGCATGAACGCACTGGCGGAAGGGCGCAAGGATGTCGATGCGCCGCGCTATGACGGCACGGAAACCGAGCTGGTGCGCCTGCTCGAAGCCTTTCGTGCGTTCCGCGAGAGCGTCGAGCGCGTGACGCGGCTGCGGCGCACGGCGGAGGCCGCCGCCCGCACCATCCGCTCCACCTTCCGCAGCATGAACGAGGGCATCGCGCTGTTCGATCCGCGCGGCCGGCCGATCACCATGAACCGTCGTGTCATCGAGCTGGTCGGCTGGTCTGGTTCGGCCAGGAAATTGCCGCTCCGCCGTTTCGTGACACCGCTGCCGGAGATCGATCCGGCACTCCTGCCGGCCGGAAACGACGCCGGCCTGCTCTCCGACCGGTCGGTGCTGCGCCACCGCTCCGATGCCGGGCGGGTGACTGAGGTGTCGCTATCGCGCCAACCCGACGGCGGCATCGTGCTGCTGGCGCGCGATATCACCGACATGGACCGGCAGGAGGCGGAGGCGGCAAAGATCCAACGCCTCGACGGCATCATGCGCATGACCCATCAGGTGAGCCATGAGGTCGGCAACATGATCGGCATCATCACCGGCAGCCTCGGCCTGCTGGAGCGCGAAACCGGCTTCAACGACCGGCAAAAGCGGCACCTTGCCCGCATCCGTAAGGCAGCCGACCGCGGCAGGTCGCTGGCCGGGAGCATGCTTTCCATCGGCAGCCAGCAGCCGATCCGTCCGGACGCGGTGGAGATGGGCGCGGTGCTGCGCGGCATGGCCGACGTGCTGGAAATCGCCATCGGTGAAAAATGCCGGCTTGCCTTCGAGATAGCCGACGATCTGCCCACCGTTCTCATCGACACAGCGCTCTTCGAGCAATCGATCCTCAATCTCTGCCTCAACGCCGCTGCAGCCATGCCGGCTGGCGGAACGATCCTTATCCGGTGCGCCCGTAGCGAGGCCGGCGTGACCGTCAGCGTGATCGATGACGGTATGGGCATGTCGGCCGAAGCGGTCGATAAGGCGTTCGAGCCCTATTTCACAACCCGCGAAGCAGAAGGTGGCGCAGGTCTTGGACTGGCCGTGGTTTACGGCTTCGTACGCCAGAGCGGCGGCGATGCCCGCATTGCCTCGGCACCGGGCAAAGGAACTGTCGTTGAACTTCTGTTTCCGGCGTGAATTGCGTTCTACGCCAGCTTGTCGGGAATGGAATTACACCAAAATGCGCGTCTGCGCGGAAGAATCCTTCGCCCCGGTAAAGCCGATCATTCGCGTTTCCGGAGAGGACGAAGCGATCCGGATTGCCAATGATACGGAACATGGGCTGTCAGCGGCCGTCTTCGATTGCTGCCTATCGCATCAACGTTCTACAGCGACGGTTAAAGGCTCTCCCGTCGGCCAACTCGCCATTGTCGATTCGGGCACTTCTCGAGGAATCCTGGTGCCCATAGAGACAAATGGCTGCTGCCATTAGCATCAGGATCATTCCGAACATTCCCGCCGCAGACAAAGCCTCGCCAGCGATCATAACGCCGACGGCGACAGCAACGATGGGCGACACGAACGCAAAGCTGCCCGCCCGGGCGGGCCCGATGTCACGAATAAGCTGAAGATAGATGCTGTAACCGATCAGCGATCCGAAGAGGACGAGGAACAGCCAACTCGCGACTGCCTGCCAATTCCACGATGTCTGCAGACTTGCGGTTGCTTCGGGCTCGAAGACCAGTGAACTCAAAAACAGACCTCCACCTCCGATGAGTGTCGTGCAGCCGGATACGAGGGTACTGCCGTAACGGGTGATAAGCGGCCTGGCCAAAACAGATCCCCAGGCCGACGATACTGCACTCCAGCTGATCGCAAGAAGTCCAACAATGCCGGCTGTGCCGGAGAGGCTGGAAAATTCGACTGTGGGTGAAAACAGGAATGAGAGGCCGATCATGCCGATGATCATCGCAAGGGCTCGGGCGCCACTCCATCGTTCCTCCCCCAGCAATATTCCGAACCCGAGCAGAGCCAAGGGCGTAAGCGACATTTCGATCACGGCAGCTGTCCCGGATGCAACGAACTGCATACCCCAAAACAGCGGACCGTAGCAGAGTGTGATCATCAACAGGCTTGCAATGACAAGCCTGACCAAATCTTCACCGGCCGCAAACGATATGCGACAGGACCGCAGCGACCAGCCTGAGAGCAGAAGGCCGGCGCAAAGAAACCTTGTCGCCGCGAACATCATCGGCGGCACGGTTTCGATACCGGTCTTGACGGCGATCCACGTCAGACCCCAGACGAGGCAAAGAATGAGGAACTTGATCATGTTCTTGCGAGGAGACATAGAGAGGCCCTTGTTCTGTAACGAATAAACATTATTTATATCGTTACAATCTGGCGACCTGCTTTTTGTTCCGCACCATGGCCTCATCAATATTCGACATGCGTCTGAGCGGCGGCCATCCTGCCCTTGAACTGGTAAACACCCTCGACAGCCGCCGCGGCCGTTGGGGGCCCGATTTCCTGCGGTCGTTCGATGACGTGCTGGCGTTCGTTGAAAGGCTTCAGCTCATCGATGCAAGGGGATTGGCAAGTTTGAGGGAACGCGCGGCGGTCGATCCCGGCAAGGCAGAAGACGCCCTGGCGAATTTGATAAGGCTTAGAGAAACTATCTACACCCTATTCATTGCCGAGGATACCGATGCTCCTTATCCCGAGCCAGCATTGAGCACAGTGGTAGAAATGGCGAGAGCAGGCCGCGCAAGACAGACCCTCCTAAAGTCAAATCAGAACTTCGTCTGGGCACTCCCCTTTGACGATCTGTCCGATATTTTTCACCTATTCGCTATCGCTGCTACTGATCTGTTGACCAACCGGAGCGGCCGCCGTCGCGTGCGTGAGTGTAAGGGCGATAACTGCGGTTGGCTCTTCCTTGATCGTTCAAAGGGTGGCCGGCGGCGATGGTGCTCGGAGGCAAGTTGCGGGGTACACAGCCGAGTGAAGCGTTTTCGCGCGCACGGCGACGACCGTTGATGATGGCGGTGAGTTCATCAGTATAGGAAGCCTTGAGCGCCCCGGAGATCGGCAGATTGACGGAGGCGCGAGTGACCAGGAACATGCTGCGGCGCCTTCCCCCGACGCGTTCGAGCATATTGCGCGCCATCTGAAGCGCGTTGAGCTCCCGTTCGGCCGGCCGACGGCGGTATCTTTGGTTCCATGGCTGTAGGCAGGCAAACGCCCTCTCACCGCCACTCTCCGGTTCCACGGCGGCGGGCCGGCGATCGCGAAGAAGATGTCAAAACTCGGGATCGAGACGGTGCTGCTCTCAAGGCAGGCGCGATCTGATACTTCCGGCATAATTGGTCTGGTTTAGGAAATCGTGCGAAAGGGCTAAACAAATATACTTTGGCATAATGGCGAGGGCGCTCCAGGCAGAGTTACTGTTGCAACGGCCCTAAAAGAAACGCCCTCCCATCACGGGCCGACTTGCCGCGCCGGCGTTTTGCTTGATCGTAAGACCTTCACCCCTGCCGGCGCGGCGCCTCTTATAGCATGAAACCGCATTGCCGCAGCTTTGCTCTTCGCGGAACTGGCTTAACAACAGGCACTGGAACCCGAGTCGCGAAGATCAGCAGAGCTGCGACCGCCTCATAATCCGAAGCATAGGCTCGTTGACATGAGAGGAAAGTCGGTGAAGCTTGATTGGATCTGCGATGCCTGCACCTCCGATGGTATGCGGGCAGCATCGAAGCGAGCGGTGTGCCATGGACGACACGGTCAAAGATGCGCAGAAGACCAGGAAGAACATGTTCGGACGGAAGCGCGCTCTCGCTTCCATCGGCCAGCAAACTTCGACCGACCTTAGGTACCACGAGCCACAATCCTCCTGGAGTGACGGCGATCGCATCTTTACACGAGAGCTGATCCGGAGCGGCAACGGCGCATCAAAAGCCGTTCTGAGGGTGCAGCTTGCAGCCGAACATCCCAATCGAACCAGCCTCGACAGACTGGCCCACGAGTATCGCCTGAAAGACGAACTCGACCGGGAGTGGGCAGCCAAACCGCTGGATTTCACCACGGAAAATGGTCGTGGCGTGCTCGTCCTCGAAGATTGCGGCGGCGTGCCCCTCCCGCAGTTGATGGGACGGCACAGCCATGGCATGGCAGGCGAACTCACTGTCTTTCTGCGCCTTGCCAGGGGCATTGCGGCGGCAGTCGGCAAGGCTCACGGATGCGGCCTCATTCACAGGGACATCAAGCCAGCGAATATACTGGCGGACGAGGCGGATGGACGGGTTCGTCTCACGGGCTTCGGAGTGGCATCGCATCTTTCTCGTCAGCGCCAGGCCGCCGAGCCCCCTGAGGTCATTGCTGGCAGCCTCGCATATATGTCGCCCGAACAGACCGGCCGCATGAACCGATCGGTGGACTCGCGTAGTGACCTCTACGCCGTCGGCATCACGCTCTACGAAATGATTACCGGCCAGTTGCCGTTCACTGCTTCGGAGCCGATGGAATGGGTGCACTGCCACGTTGCCAGGCGACCGGTGCCGCCGTCCGAGCGTGCAAGAGAGCTACCAGGCGTTATCTCGGCAATCGTGATGAAGCTGCTCGCCAAGAACGCAGAGGAACGCTACCAGACGGCCGCCGGGCTAGAGGCGGATCTTCGACGTGCCCTCGTCGAGAGCGAGAAGTATGGGCGGATCTCAGAATTTCCGCTCGGGACGCGCGATGTGCCGGACAGACTGGTGATCCCCGAGCGCCCCTACGGTCGCGAACGCGAGATCGCCGCCCTGACCTCCGCATTCGACCGGGCCGTAGCGGGCGCTGGTCCGACGCTGGTGCTGGTTTCGGGTCATGCCGGCGTGGGCAAATCCATGGTCGTGAATGAGCTCCACCGCGCGCTCGTGCCGTCACGTGGGCTGTTTGCTTCCGGCAAATTCGACCAGAACCAGCGTCACATTCCATATGCGAGCCTAGCGCAGGCCCTGCAAGGCCTCGTCCGAGTGCTGCTGGGCAAGAGTGAAGCGGAACTCGCGCCATGGCGCGCTGCTTTAAGCGAAGAGCTGGGCGCGGGCGGTCGGCTGCTGGTAACGCTCATTCCGGAACTTGAATCTCTCATCGGCCGGCTTCCGGCGGTTGCGGATCTGCCGCCTCAGGATGCCAAACGCCGCTTCCATCTGAACATCAGGCGGCTGCTGCGCGTGTTTGCCACAGCAGAACATCCGCTTACGCTGTTTCTGGACGATCTCCAATGGTTGGACGCAGCGACGCTCGATCTGCTTGAAGATTTGTGCACCCAGCAGGATATGCGTCACCTGCTGCTCATTGGCGCCTATCGCGACAACGAAGTATCGTCCACCCATCCGCTGATCCGCCGGCTGACAGCGATCCGGGAGGCCGGTGGCCAAGTGCATGAAATCGTACTGACACCGCTCAGGCTGGAAGATCTGACCCGGATGCTGGCCGACGCTCTTCATTACGGAAGCAAGCGTGTCCAGCCGCTTGCGCGGCTAGTGCACAAGAAGAGCGGAGGCAATCCCTTCTTCGCGCTCCAGTTCCTGAGCACGCTGCCGGACGAAGGCCTGCTCGAATTCAATCACGAACAGGCGCACTGGGATTGGGATCTCGATCGCATAAGAGCGAAAGGCTATACCGATAACGTCGTGGATCTCATGCTAAGCAAGCTGCGGCGCCTGCCCGATACCACACAGGCTGCCCTGAACATGCTGGCGTGTCTCGGCAATCACGCGGCGGTTGATACCCTAGCTCTGATCAGGAGCGAAAATCACGACGCGGTTCATGCAGCCTTTTGGGCCGCGGCGCGGGCCGGACTCGTGCTGCTTGAAGAGGGGTCATCTTACCGCTTCCTGCATGATCGTGTTCAGGAGGCCGCGTATGGGCTGATCCCTGAAGATGAGCGGGCGGCAGCACATCTTTCCATTGGCCGCCTCCTGCTGAAGCATAGACCGCCGCAGGCACTCGAGGAGAATATTTTCGAGATTGTCGGCCAACTCAACTGCGGCGGCGCGCTCATCGCGCCCGGTGAAGAGCGAGAGCGTCTCGCGGACTTGAACCTGCTTGCCACTCGCCGCGCCAAGACGTCGGCTGCATACGAATCGGCGCTGGCTTATGCCGGCACGGGTGCGGCTTACCTGCCGCACGATGCCTGGGAGCGCCGATACGAACTCGCTTTCGCCCTCGAACTCCACAGGGCCGAATGCGAATTCTTGACAGGGGCACCGGCGGAGGCGCAGGCCCGCCTCGCGGAATTGGCAAGCCGAGCCACCAGCCTCGCCGACCTGGCCCGCGTCACGCGCCTGCGCGTCGACCTTTTCATGAGCCTGGGTCGGAGCGATCAGGCCATCATATTCGGTCTCGACTACCTGCGCCGGGTCGGCATTTCGTGGTCGTCCCACCCGACCAGGGGCCAGGTGCGCCAGGAATACGCGCGGCTTTGGCGACAACTCGGGGGCCGCCCTATCGAAGCGCTGCTTAACTCGCCCCCAATGGCGGACCCTGTCGCGCTCGCGACCATGGACGTTCTGACTTCACTTGTTACTCCGGCCCTGTTTACCAACGAGAATCTGCGCTGCCTCGTTATCGGGCGAATGGGCAACATCAGCCTCAAGCACGGCAACAGCGACACATCGCCTTATGCCTTCACTGCTGTGGGCACGGTGCTCGGGCCCTATTTTGGCAACTATGAAGCCGGTTTTCGGTTCGGCCTGCTCGGTCTGGACCTGACGGAAAAGCCTGGAATGGAACGCCTGAAGGCACGAGTCTACCTCGCCTTTGGTAACCTTGCGAAATCATCATCGCGTCATGTCCGCACCGGCCGTGCGCTTGCGCAGCGCGTATTCGAAACAGCACAGCAGGTCGGCGATCTCACCTACGCCGTCTTAAGCCGGAATAACCTTGTGACCTATCTTCTGGCCGCTGGCGAGCCCCTCTCACAGGTCCAGCGCGATGCGGAAGCCGGCCTGGACTTCGCGCGTCAGGCCGGCTTCGGAGTCGCCGTCGGTTTCATCAGCGGGCAGCTCCAACTCATCCGCACGCTTCGCGGGCTGACGCCGATCTTCGGATGCTTCAACGATGAAGGGTTCGACGAGCAGCAATTCGAACTTAAGACCGACGGCAAGCCGGGCAGTTGCCTGTACTGGATCCGCAAGCTACAGGCATGTGTATTTGCCGGGGATACCCTCACAGCACTTTCGGCAGCGGCGAAAGCAGAAAGCCTCCTGTGGATGACTCCCGCTATTTTCGAGCGGGCGGAATATCACTTTTACACCGGCCTTTCATTGGCCTCTGCTTTGCAAGGACCGACGACTGAAACAGCTCTTTATCGCAAGGCCCTACGCGCTCATCGCCGGCAGCTCGACACTTGGGCCGCGCACAGTCCGGAGAATTTCGCAAGCCGCGCAACATTGCTCGGCGCAGAGATCGCCCGCTTGGGAAGCCGTGAGTTGCAAGCCGAGCGCCTCTATGAACAGGCGATCCAGTTGGCGCGTGCGCACGCGCTCCCACACGACGAAGCGATCGCGTATGAGCGCGCTTCGGGCTTTTACCGGGCGCGCGGCTTCGATCAGATTGCTCGCCTGTATCTTGAAAGCGCCCGTCGCTGTTATCTCAGTTGGGGAGCCGACGGCAAGGTCCGGCAGCTTGAAGAAGCCTATCGCCAACTGCGGGATGGGCAACCGGCACCGGCTGCAACAAGCACGATCGAAGCGCCGCTCGAGCATCTCGACCTCGCCACCGTCATCAAGGTGTCGCAAGCAGTCTCCAGCGAAATCGTTGTCGAGAAGCTGATCGATACGGTGCTGCGAATGGCCGTCGAGCAGGCGGGAGCCGAACGTGGCCTTCTGATCCTGTCGCGCGGCGGTGAACCGCGGATTGCCGCTGAGGCGACGATCCGCGGCGAAGCGGTCCTCATCGAGTTGCGTAATGAGCCCGTCGCCGGCGTGATGCCGGAATCAGTTCTCAATTACGTCCTGCGTATGCGGGAAATCGTCAGCCTCGACGATGCGTCGGCTGAAAACGCCTTTGCGGCCGATCCCTATATCCGCCATCGTGCGGCCAGATCCATTCTCTGTTTGCCGCTGATCAATCACGCGAAGCTGATCGGTGCGCTGTATCTGGAAAATACTCTGGCGGGCCGTGTCTTCGCGCCGGGGCGCATTCCGGTGTTGAAGCTCATCGCCTCGCAAGCCGCCAGCACGCTCGAAATCACCGGACTTTACCACGACCTGGCAGAGCGTGAAGCGCGAATAGGCCGGCTTGTCGAAGCGAACATCATCGGAATTTTTATCCGGGACATCGAAGGTCGGATAATCGAGGCCAACGAGGCGTTCCTGCAAATGGTGGGCTACAGCCGTGACGAACTCTTGGCGGGTCAGCTCCTCGATAAAGAGCTGACACCGCCGGAATGGCGCGAACGTGACGCCGAGGCCCAGGCCGAGCTCAGAGTGACCGGCAGCGTCCGCCCCTTTGAAAAGGTGTACCAGCGAAAGGACGGCGGTCACGTACCCGTGATGATCGGTGAGGCAAGTTTCGAGGGGGCCGGGAGCCAGGTCGTGGCCTTCGTGCTCGACCTGTCCGAGAGCAAGCGAGCAGAGGAGAGGCTGCGAGCAAGCGAAACTCGTTTTCGGACCTTCGTCGACCATGCCACCGATGCCTTTTTCCTCCATACCGACGATCTGACCGTCATAGACGTCAACCGCCAAGCCTGTGAAAGCCTCGGTTACAGCCGGGAGGAGTTGATTGGCATGCACCCGCGCGACTTTGACGGAGCTATCGACGAAAAGGCGATTGCGACATTGGTGGATCGCGTCGACGCAGGACATCCAATGACTTTCGAAACACTCCACCGGCGGAAGGACGGAACAACGTTTCCGGTCGAGGTTCGCGTCGGTAAATTCCGACAGGAAGAGCAATGGTTTCGTCTTTCGCTGGCGCGTGACATCACCGACCGCAGGCAGGCCGAGGATGCCATTCAGCTTGCGCGAGCAGAACTTGCCCATGTAAGCAGGCTGACCACTATGGGGGAACTTGTAGCCTCCATCGCCCACGAGGTCAGACAGCCGCTCACCGGGCTGGTCAGCAGCGGCAATGCCTGCCTTCGCTATCTCGACGCGGATCCCCGTGACATCGTCTCCGCCCGTCGCGCCATCGAGCGCATGATCAGCGACGCTTTTCGTGCATCCGAGGTCATCGACCGGATTCGGGCAATGGCGAAGAAATCGCCCGAACGCAGGGACCGGCTGAATATCAACGACATCGTGTCCGAGACGATTGCGCTGGTGTCCACGGACCTCGAACGCAGTGCGGTGTCGCTTCGTACAAACCTCTCCGACGGCTTGCCCCCGATCGTAGGGGACCAAGTGCAAATCCAGCAGGTGATCCTGAATCTTATCATGAACGCCAACGACGCGATGGCGGCGATGCCAAAAGGAGCGCGCGAACTCATCGTAAGCACTGAAAAGGCAGCACCCAACACCGTTTTGGTGGCAGTCCGCGATAGCGGCCCTATCCTCGACCCGGCGAAGATCGGCGATATATTCGAGGCGTTCTTCAGTACCAAACCCAAGGGTATGGGCATGGGCCTGACGATCAGTCGTTCGATCATAGAGGCTCACAAAGGCCAACTCTGGGCCACGCCAAACGCGCCCCACGGTGCCATTTTTCAGTTTACATTACCAACCGAGGAGAAATAATTGATCCATGTCCGGGGCGCCGCCTGACCGGCGCAAAACTTGGGGACATGGATGAAGGAGATTGTCTACATCATTGATGACGACGCATCCGTCCGCGAAGGACTCGGCGATCTCCTGCGCTCGGTTGGACTTGAGGTACTGACATTCGCGTCCAGCCAGGAATTTTTGGATAGTAAGCGCCCCGACGTTCCGGGCTGCATCATTCTCGATGTAAGGCTGCCGGGGCGGAGCGGCCTGGAATTTCAGCGCATGCTCACTTCCCTTGGAATTGAGCTTCCGGTCATTTTTATCAGTGCCCACAGCGACATTCCGATCTCTGTGCGGGCGATGAAAGCCGGCGCTATCGAATTCCTGACAAAGCCGCTGCGCGAGCAGGAATTGCTCGATGCCGCCTATGCCGGGATCGAGCGCGATTGCGCTCGCAGGCAGGAGGTCGCGCTCATTGCCGAGCTTCGGTCCCGCTATGATTCGTTGACGCCGCGCGAGCGCGAGATCATGAACCTGGTGGTCGCGGGCAGCGTCAACAAGCAAATCGCTGCTCAAGTGGGCCTGAGCGAGGTGACCGTCAAGGTTCATCGCGGCCACGTCATGCAGAAGATGCAGGCGAGATCTCTCGTTGACCTGGTCCGGATGGCGGACAGCCTCGGATTAACGACGAAGCCGGCGTGGGTCAGGTAGGCTCACATATCTAGACCAAAGTATCGGGCGTCTGCCACGGGTGGATAGTCGGGGTGCCAATTCGGCTGGTCGCTTATCTCATTCGGCAATACGTTCCGAAGCCCGTCGGCTCTATCCTCTTCCCAGCTGAAAAAGCATGCAGAGACAGGACGCACGTTATCGCGTCTCGGTGCAAGAATCTGCGTCGGGTCCGCGCCTCCCCACCAATGGACGGACGTCATCGATGTTGATGCAACGCGCGAGCAACCGAAAGATCCAGGAAAGGTATCATCGATGCAAAACCAGAGATACGCCCTGCAGAAGAACCTCAACATCTACTGGACGGTAATCGATACGGTTTCAGACCAGAAAGCTCTCGTCCACGGCTTCGTTATGGACATGCTTACCGCCGATGAGGGCGAAGAACTGGTCAACATGCTGAACCGTGCAGAATCCCACGCTATCCTCGCGCCTGCCCACGGGGAGTACCGCGATCGAAGACGACAGTAACTGTTCGATCGCCATCTAGCTGACCGCTTGTCCTATAGACTGTGACGAGAAGACGATAGAGGGCGCTGACACTCTAGTGGGCATCAGCGGTGGTCGGAATAAAACCCCAAAAGCATGTGCAGCTATGCTCGACGATCAGTGGCCCGAGAAGGATCGCGCCGATAAAGCAGTGGTTGCCGATTGAGCAGCATAGAATCACCGAATTCATGCGCACGATAGCGGCATCCCGCGAGAGCTGCGGAGGCGCTGGCGAGCAGGCCGTCGTCAGCAAAGGCGCGCAACAGCTCGAAATGGAGCCGAAGGCAATCGCCATGAAGCGGACTGGAGCGGAAGCTGACAGCCAGCCGGCTAAGCGGATCTCGATCGCCTTTCCGCATTGGAGATGCGTGCCGTGCAGGCTGGCGGGCAAGGTCGCGGCGTCGTTGGCGACACCAGATCGCCAGGATCGAATAACGTCCCGAGGCAAGCCCGCGGCAGGTCGCGCATCGTGCCGTCCGCCTCAACGACGAACAGCCTGGCCGATTGCCGATCGAGGCGATCAGCGGCGATCATGCGTGGGCTCCGGCGGTAAGCGCAGCGTGAGCCGACAACGCGTCGAGCATCGTTTCGAGGATTTCGGCAGCGGCCAGTTCCGGGTCTTTCAAGCTCGAAGGATCGGCGTCCGGGAGCGCCAACGCGTGCAGCGGGGTGTCCATATCGACCTGTGCGCCTCGCTGACGGCCTCGACGGTGACACTGCGGGGCATTTTGGTTCTGAGATATCGGGAGAGGGAATTGCCCGCAAGGCTGCGGTGCTTCTTCGTTAACTAATTAGCAACCAGATTGCATCTTGCGGTTGGTCTGCTCGTTTGCTCAGGGGTATATATTAATCTCCTAAATTGCATCACAGATGGACCGGTGTTCAATGATGGACAAAATCTCTGTCTATACGACAACTCAGTGCACGGTTCATAGCTGGTTAATCCACACTCCGAACAAGACCTTCGATTCTCTCAGGCAAGCTATCGAATATGCGAGCGAGCACGCTGACCAGCTCGACGCCCTGGAGGTCTTTGTTCACGGCAACAACAAATCTTATGACATTATTTCTGGTGATGAGCTGGCATTGCTGATCGCGCGGGTTTGCAGCCGCGCTTGAGGATTCATTTCGACCGAACGGCAATGCGATATGCTATAATCTTCGACCGTGAGAGATGGCTTTATCAAACATCAGACAGGGGCGAAGATGGGTTTGGGTGATCGAGAAAGACCGGCTACCGCCGAGCCTGCATCGCCTGCTTATGATGCGGCGGCCTTTCTCGCGGCCATTATCGAATCGTCAGACGATGCCATTGTCAGCAAGAGCTTGTCCGGCATTGTCACGACATGGAACAAAGGCGCCGAGAGAATTTTCGGATATACCGCAGACGAGGCAATAGGAAAGCCCATCACCCTTGTTATCCCGGATAATCGCCTTGATGAAGAGCCCGCCATACTTAGCAGAATCCAAGCCGGTGAACGCGTCGATCACTTTGAAACCGTAAGACGCCGCAAAGACGGCGAACTCATCGACATCTCTTTGACGATCTCCCCAATCAGAGACGGCAATGGCAAAATTATCGGAGCATCGAAGATTGCCCGCGACGTCTCGGAGCGGAGACGGGCAGCCGAACACCGAGAACTGCTCCTCCGGGAAATGCATCACCGCGTAAAAAACCTGTTCGCGATCATCAGCAGCATTATCACTCTCGGTGCCCGGACCGCAGCAACGCCCGGCGATCTCGCCGCCAGCACCCAAGAGAGGCTCATGGCTCTGGCCCGAGCGCACGAGATAACGCTGCCAAGTCTAACCGAACAGGCCGTCGAGGTTCAGTCAGCCACGCTGTTTCAGCTTCTCTCGAATGTCCTTGCACCTTATGGTAACCGGCAATGGACGCTGAGCGGCGGGGACGTCGAGGTAGGTCCAGCGAAGATCAGCTCTCTGGCGCTGTTGTTTCACGAGTTCGCGACGAACGCGGCTAAGTACGGAGCGCTCTCTGTCAACGAAGGTACCCTCGAGATCGCAACTGCAATCTCGCCGGACACAATCGAATTGGTTTGGGTTGAAGCGAACGGACCGCCGACTACGGAGCCAAATCAAGCTCCTTGTGGCTTTGGAAGCATCCTGGAGCAAAGGATAGCACGGAGCCTTAAAATTGATATCCAGCGATCATGGACGCCAGGGGGAGTGTCCATTCAGCTTTTGCTTCCGCGCCTCGCGATCATGTAATGTCTGGACCGATGCTGGGCCATGACCAATAATGAACGCCCGTCTCTTAAATTGCGTATTTGTCAATAGCATAGTTTATTGCCAAAAAAGATAATAATAGGCAAGCTATTTGCGCGACGCACAAGTGGCGCATCAAAACACCCCCTTACCTTTCTGCCCCGCTTCCGCGCGGGGCTTTCTCTCCCACGACCATGCGCTGGTCGTGGAACTTTGTTGCGTTACTGCGTTTACAGCTATCTAGATCCGATCTTTCCGTACGCGCGCCTTGGCCCCCGCTTCGTACGGGAACAGTAGAGAAAGAATTAGGTTAGCTCACTGGACCGCGCGAACGACGTGCCCGTCCTCTTAGAATCCAAACCAGAGTTGGGCCGTGCGGAGGTAATTCCCAGTTCTCTCGGAGGTGCTTCGCACGGCCCAATGCCGCATGATGGCCGATGGCGGCATGATCCAGTTTCTCACTTCAAACGAAGCGACCTCAAGTTTGTTGAAGGATACCGGCCTCCTTTGCCGCAGCCTCAAACGCAGATCGTGCTTCCGTATCGGGAACAACGCCATGCGCCGCGTCCAGGCATACCTTCCACGCTGTCGCATAGCTCGCGTTTTTCTTGTCGGGCCAGTATTTCTTCAAGAACGCGACCGCCTCTCTAGCGTTCCTGATGACGTGAACACGATCATCTATCTTCAATTGGACGTTCGCGTCCCAGATGCTGATCATGGCGTCCTCCGTGGGCAGGCTTCCTACAACGTATATTAGGAGAGTCTGTTCCAAACGGACGATCATACCGAAATTTTAAGGGCGTCATGATCCCTTCTTTCCCACATCACAACTGGCCTCGTCTCGGCGGGGCCTCTTTTTGGTCAGCCGTCGCTATTTTCCGGTCGCCCACGCCATTGCCGCCGTGCCGAACTTTATAAGGATGAAGGTGTGCGCCGACGCCCCTATTTCGACAATACCTGACCCTCCAAGACCCATCAGCTTCCACCTATCCCCCTTCTTTTGTCCGCCAGCGTACGGGAACTGCAGGCAGAGAACTTGATTAGCTCATCGGATCGCGGGAGGAAGGTCACTGCGCAGCGACCAGGTCGAGAGCCTGTTCACCCGTTTCGGGCCTTCCTCGATCGAACTCGATTTGCTGATGGCAGCCAAGCGCCGCGCGCCTGTTCTGCCGGACAGAATTGCCGAATAACGCCTTTCACGAACGGAATCGATAGATGAGCGACAGACGCCATGAGTGGATCAGCAAACGGGCCTATGCGATCTGGGAAGAACAGGGCCGCCCTGACGGCCGGGACAGCGAACATTGGCGCCAGGCAGTCGCCGAGCGGGACGCGCTGGAACGCACGCAGGCCTCCGTCGACGGGCGCGAGGTGCTGGTGAAGTTCCGTCCGAAGCCGCAACGGCCGGAACTGCCACGCGACGGCTGGCTCACCCCGCCCGCCAAGGCCGGCTGATCCAACGGCCAGCGGCTTGCCTCACCGGTCTCAGATACATTGATCAGCCGCTTTGATGGCAGCGGAATGCCTTCCTGTTTGCAATCCGCCCACCTAAGAGTCGGGTCGTGCAGCAATTCCCAGTGAAGTGCTCTCCAAGCGTGTCTCCGTGCGGCCCGACACTTTCGATGTTTCTCACGGACCGAAACATAAAGATGGCACTGCGCTACGCGGTCGTCCGCTTTAGTTCCCATGTCTTCTAGATCCCAGCCATCTGCCGAATTTTGCGCTTAAGAGAACCAGGTTCTTTTCCAATCAGCGTTCGCCCCGTTAAATATCCAGAAACCTCATCAGATAACAAAGCAAATGAAGCGTAAAACAAAATAACGAAAGGCGAAAATATAAAAAGAACACACAACATCGCGAGCCCTGGCCCGATCGATAACTCAGATGACAAAGTGGTCGCCAAGACAACAAGGGGAATCCAGGCAAGGGCGGAAATTAAAAGCCCAGTTATTATAGCATAAAGGCCATATTTCTCTTCGTTTATCACTAAAATTCTTAGAAAACTAAAAACGTATCTTCGCATCTTCAGTCCCTTTAGCGACTCTGGTAAGGCATTAGCCGTCTTCAGTGGCGCGTCACGAACATACCACCTCACCCTGGTGGTAGAAACTATTTTGCGGTTAACGTCGACGTCGCCAAGGTATGAAATTGCCCAGACATCAATGCTCCGGGTAAGTGAGATCATTGGGACTCTACCCGTCATTTCATTCGCAGGTTTCCATGCGTATTATTGCTGCAGCCGCTTTTTGTTTATTTCTGATCAAAATCGCAACCGCTCACGGCGCGGAGGATAGTCGCTCTTCTCATCAGGCGCTGAATGGGGAGGATAAATCCTGCTATGCCGTCAACCGTGCATACGAAAACATGCATAATAGCGGGCGCTACAGCTATACCTTATCAGAGTTGCAAGAAGATGGTCATCTCAGGCCTTACGTGGAAGTGCGAGCGATAGACAATCTCGTCTATTACAAAATTGAAAATGCCGGCTGGGGTGAAGAACGGCGGCTGCCTATTCGTACCCCACTCGATGCACATTCGGGACTGCCAGTCTTCACGTCTTGTACAGAGCTCGGCGTCTCGCAAACGGAAGAAGGTCTTGCTTTTCACTACTCCGCACATTGGCACCGATACAAATGGAGTGCGGCGATAGAAATCTGGATATCGAAGACCTCAGGGAAATTCATTAAGACAATCATGCGCTACGATCAGGGTGCAGGAGAGCTGCCATTTCCAGTGGCTGTCCAAATTATGGACTATGACAGAGCCCACGCAATCAAGCCGACAATCCCACCCTGTTGGACCCTTGATCTGGAGACTGCGCCAGCCATCTGCATTGATCTCACCTCTCCGAGTCCAATCACGGTCCATTGACCAGTCGAAGTTTCCCGTTTCCGCCCAAGCGATGCGTCGCCGCCCGACACTCACGCGCTGTTTTTCGCCAGTGACGCAATGATGGCATCGAGCCGTCGGGTGGTTTCCTTCGACGTCTCACGGTGCTCTTCGCGAAGATCCTTGATGCTGGATTCCAGCCGATGTGATTTGGCCATCGAGATCGGAGCGGCGGACGTATTCGTCGCGGATACTGTTCAGTCGTCCCGCCCCCTCGCCTCCAGAGTCATCGGCGCCATCAGGAGGCGCCAAACAGTCAGCGGGTCGGCGCGACAGTTACCCTCGGCACGGAAGCAACTGCGGCCGACATCGTAACGGCGGCCAGCAGCGCCTTGCCTTCAACAACCAAGCTTCCAAACTCCGGCATCGCACACCAAAGCAATCACTGGCGTCGTAAGCTATCACATCGGAGCGGCAGCAATCTTAGCCATCCGGCGTTGAAATCGTCGCGCGAGCTGCACCACGTTCAAGGCGTACTGGCCTGAGCTGGACGTTACGACAAGGCGCTGAACTCAGTCGCTGGTGTATGGCGGCGGCGTTCGATTCTTCGACCGTCGCCGCGTTTTTCTGCGTCGAACGAGCGTACTCAGCGTCGCGGCTCGATGGTCGCTTCGCCGAACATGACGCCGCGCGTCAGTGGCTTGGCGAGGAAATCGTGCGGGAAGCCGAGAACGACGGCGCTGGCCTCAGCGAGGCGGGTGCGATGCTCCTCAGACAATACGACATCGAGCGCACCGAGATTGTCTTCGAGCTGAGCCATCGTCTTCACACCCATTATCGGAGAAGTCACGGCAGGATTGGTAAGCGTCCAGGCGATCGCCACCTGCGCAGGCGTCTTCCCGATCTCGGCCGCGACCTGCTTCACGACATCTGCGATACCGAGGCTGCGCTCGCTCAGCGAGCCGTTGCCGGCAGCCACATTCTTGCGGGTGCCGACGGCACTTGCCGTGCCGGCTCCGATGTCAAGATCGGAACGGCTGTATTTCCCTGTTAAAACGCCCATCCCGAGCGGTGACCAGGGGATGACGCCGAGGCCGAGTTCACGCGCCATCGGCATCAGCTCACGCTCAACCGTGCGCTCGATCAGGCTATACTCGATCTGCAGAGCTACCAGAGGGGCCCAGCCGCGCAGGTCCGCCAGCGTCTGCATGCGCGCCACCTGCCATGCCGGCGTGTCGGAAATGCCAGCATAGACGATCTTGCCGGCACGCACGAGATCGTCCATCCCCCTCATGACCTCATCGACGGAGGTCGTAAAGTCCCAGGCATGCAGATAGAAAAGATCGATGTAATCGGTGTTCAGCCGCTTCAGGCTGTCTTCCACAGAGCGAACCATGCTGCGGCGGTGATTGCCGCCGGAGTTCGGATCCTTCGGGCGTGAGGTGATAGTATATTTGGTGGCAATGACAAGCTCGTCGCGGCGGCCTTCGGCAAAGCGACCGACCAGTCTTTCCGAGGTTCCGCCTGTATACTGATTGGCAGTATCGATGAAATTGCCGCCGCGATCGACATAGGCGTCGAATATGCGACGCGATTCCTGCTCGTCGGCGCCCCAGCCCCAATCGGTTCCGAAGGTCATGGTGCCGAGCGAGAGCGGCGAGACGCGCAGGCCGGAACGGCCGAGGAGACGATAGCGGTCAAGGGACGCTGTGTTGGTTGTTTCATCTGACATCGGATAAATCTCCTGTGTTGCAGACAGAAGATGCGCCTTGCCAATACTGATAACAATGCTACATTATCGACATGACTTCTTTAGCAAAGAGAACATAATGCGCGGCAGCGATTATGCGGAACTCAGGGCTTTCGTGGCAGTTGCCGAACATGGCAACTTTGCCCGCGCGGCTGCCCGGCTCGGCATGTCGGCCTCCGCACTCAGCCAGACGATCCGCACACTCGAAGAACGAATGGGAATCCGTCTGCTCAACCGCACGACACGCAGCGTGGCGCCGAGCGAGGCTGGCCAGCGATTGCTTGCCGGACTAGTGCCCGCGCTTGCCGATCTCGACCGGGCGGTGGCGGATGTTGCGGCGCTGCGCGATAAGCCAGCCGGTCTCCTGCGCATCACCGCACCGCGGGTCGCGATCGTCCATACGCTGGCGCCGTTGATTGCTCCCTTCAATGCAGCCTATCCCGATATCATCATGGACATTATCGTGGATGACAAACTTACCGATATTGTCGCCGGTCGTTTCGATGCCGGCATCCGACTAGGCGAGATGGTGGAAAAGGACATGGTAAGCGTAAAGCTCGGCGGTGAGATGCGGCTCGTCGTCATCGCCTCGCCGGGCTACGTCGCGCGCCACGGCATGCCGCAAACGCCGCGCGACCTGCGCGACCACTCTTGCATCGCTTCCCGGTGGCCGACGGATGGCAGCCTCTATCTCTGGGAATTCGAACGCTGCGACGAGAAGCTCGAAGTGGCCGTCTCGGGGCCGCTCAGTACTACCGACAACGACCTGATGCTGCGGGCCGTGCTGGATGGTGTCGGGATAGCTTATCTCTTCGATCATCACGTGGCGGAACATCTCGCCGCGGGCCGGCTGGTCAGCATACTTGACGACTGGACACCCCCCTTCCCCGGCTTCCACCTTTATTATCCCAGCCGGCGTCAGATGCCGCCGCCGCTGCGTGCCTTCGTGGATTTTGCCCGCGGCAACAGACTGCCTTCAGAGGCACAAGTCAGTCAGGAATAGCTGGCTGGGGCACCTATTTCTTTCTTCGATCAGTGTTACCGGATGAGGCGACACCAGACCACAAATTGCCACTTCGCTTCCACTCGTGCGCCGCAATCCGCTCTGTATTTTCTGTACCAGAACGGCCCTGGTCCTCTCTGAACTGTATGGATTGGTTACAAACGCAACTACAAAAGTCCAAGCACGTTCCCCGATAGGAGTTCCTCAATCCGGCTTGATTGTGACAGTAGACGATCGCGCCATGCTGGTCAGATCGGATTATCTCGGGCGACAGGTCGCCGCTTGATTCTTGTCATGACGCCGGAGGTATCAACGCGGGACTTAGGCGTAGATTTTCACCAAATGGTGCTATTTAGAACATCAGTACAAGGATAATAGACGATGCGATCGACTATCAATCTCGATGACACTCTTATGGAAAGGGCCAGGTCCCTCACCGGCACAAAAGAAACCGCTGCTCTCGTCCGCCAGGCGTTGGAGACGCTTGTCCGAGTAGAGTCCGGAAAACGCCTGATCGCGTTCGGTGGAACTATGCCCGATGCGGAGGCAGCTCCACGTCGCCGGAGCCCGACGACCAAGTGATACTGGCAGACACTTCTATATGGATCGATCATTTTCGCCAAATTGATGCGGAGCTTCGGACGATCATTGAGCACGATCGTCTACTCTGCCATCCGGCTGTGGTCGGCGAACCGGCGCTTGGCAGCCTTCGAGATCGCGAGCGTGTGATTACATTTCTGGCAGCCCAGCGCCAAGCGTTCGTCGCAACGCACGACGAAGTGATGACAATGATCGACCGTCACGGCATCCTCAGTATGGGCATCGGCTATACCGATGCCCACTTGCTCGCCTCGATACTGCTTGATCGGCGAGCGGCATTATGGACCAAGGACAAGCGTCTGCAGGCGGCGGCCGAAAGGCAGGCGCTTCATTGCATAAGCCCGCCCATCCCCGCAACTAAACACCAAAATAGTCCGACTTTTCCGATTATCCGGTCTCTGTCGCCTTGATGAGAGCAGAACCAAACCCGTCATTCAGCATCTGCTTGCAGTTGATGGCAATCGAATCACCGCGGTGCAGTGGCTATCATTAGTCAGCAGCAAATCTACTGAAAATTCCTGCCCTTGTTCTCCGGCTATGGATATCAAAGGTCCGGCATAAACATATCTCTCAGCCGAAGCCCCGGCGCCGGCCGTTCGCGAGAATTCGGACTGCCCAGAGAGCCGTGCGCGAACTCGTCGCCGCCGCGGCCGGTCGGCGGCCGGAACTCACTGTCGCGCCCGGCAGGGAAGGAAGATCGGCCGAGAGATCGAGGAGCTGCTGAGCGACGAGGTGTTCCAGGTCGGCTTCCTGCTAGATCCTGCCATTGATAACGATGGCGCCGAGCACCGCCCTGCGCGAGCCAATGTTCGAACCGACCTGACGCCACGCTTCAGCGCCGGCGAGCCAGCCAAGGCACGGCGATGCAAACTGTCCTATCGATCGAATAACTCTCAAGAAGATATCAGCGGTGGCCGGAATAAAACTCCAACAGCATCTGCAGCTTAAGATCGATGATCATATGCCCCGGGAAGGTTCGCGCGATAGAGCCGCTGTTGACGATTGAGGAGCATCGAATCGCCGAATTCATGCGCACGGTAGCGGCATCCCGTGAGAGCTGCGGAGGCGCTGGCGAGCAGGCCGTCGTCGGCAAAGGCGCGCAACAGCTCGAAATGGCTTTCGCCGGGCTGGTGGACGCCGGTGAGAACCGCATCGACGACGTGGAGCGGAGTGCCACGGCCGATGCGGCCTGTCGCAATACCATCTCCGGCACGCACGCTGCCATCGGGATTGGCGGCTGCTTCAACTGCGCGCACGACGCTGGTGCCGATCGCGATGATGCGGCTGCCTCTGAGCTGCGCCCGCGCGACCTGCCCCACGGTGCATTCAGGGATGTGGTAAGGCTCGTCAAAGGGAAGGCGCGAGTCGAGTGCGGGATCGCCGGTGGAAGAAATGCCCGCGGCATGCGTGAGTGTTGCAAAACCAATCTCGCGACGACGCCAAGCTTGCAGTGTGCGCCAGTCGAGCGCGAAGGAAGCCGATGGCGCCTCGAACGCGACCGGCCGGGCAGCAATTCTCGTCCAAACATCCCATAGTGCTAACGGCTCGGGAACATGCGCGTATTGGATCGGCCAGCCATGCTGCGCCAGTCCTGCAAACATGGCTGCTCGGGTGCCCTGGAAGCTGAGCTCGACAAGACGAGGATGGTCGAGAACGCGCTCGACATTGGCTTCAAGTGAGCCGAACTGGAGGCGATCGCCTGATGACAGCGCAGGCGGCGGCAGCCGATCTTCCGTGCGGGTGCGATGATCGCCAGAGCCGAAGGCTATCGCCATGAAGCGGACTGGAGCGGAAGCTGATAGCCAGCAGGCTAAGCGGATCTCGATCGCCTTTCCGCATTGGAGATGCGTGCCGTGCAGGCTGGCAGGCAAGGTCGCGGCGTCGTTGGCGACAACCAGATCGCCAGGATCAAATAACGTCCCGAGGTGAGCCCGCGGCAGGTCGCGCATCGTGCCGTCCGCCTCAATGACGAACAGCCTGGCCGATTGCCGATCGAGGCGATCAGCGGCGATCATGCGTGGGCTCCGGCGGTAAGCGCAGCGTGAGCCGACAACGCGTCGAGCATCGTTTCGAGGATTTCGGCAGCGGCCAGTTCCGGGTCTTTCAAGCTCGAAGGATCGGCGTCCGGGAGCGCCAACGCGTGCAGCGGGGTGTCCATATCGCCAGGGTCGAGCGCAAGGAACCTTATTCCATCTGGCTTCGACTCCTCGTCCCAAATTGCCGTCAGATGGGCAAGCGCTGCCTTGCTCGCGCCGTATGCGCCCCAACCGGGATAGGCGTTGACCGCCGCGTCGCTGGAGATGTTGATCACCAGCGCGCCGCGGCCCTCGCGCGCGGACGCGGCAAGCGCACCGAACAGAGCTTTCGTCAGCCGGAAGACGCCAAGCAGGTTGACAGCAAGCGCCGCCTCCAGCTCCTCGCACTCCGTGTCGGCAAGAAGCGCCAGAGGCACAGGACCGAGGTTCGATGCATTGTTGATCAGGACGTCGACCCCGCCAAGATTGGCACTGATCTGCATCGCGATCGGATAGATGTCTTCCTTCTTGCCGATGTCGGCGACAATGCCAAACGCGCCCGTCTCGGCTGCGACGCGCTCGACATTCGCGGCGGTGCGGGCGACGAAGGCAATGCTCGCACCCTTCCCGGCAAGCTGCCGCACAAGCGCCAGCCCGAGGCCGGAAGTGCCGCCGGTGATCCCTACGCGAAGTCCTTGAAGATCGATATTCGCCTGCATTGCGGTGCTCCTTCAATGGGTACGCGTAACTGCTACAAGTTCAAGTGAACTTGAAGTCAAGAGAGCTTCGTGCTTTTATTTATGCATGGATCCGATGCTGACCATCACCGACGTGTCGCGACGCAGCGGCGTTGCCTCATCAGCTCTGCGCTTCTATGAGGAGCGTGGGCTGATCGCATCCGAGCGCGCCGGCTCGGGACACCGACGCTACCACCGGTCCGCATTGCGGCGGATCGCTTTCATCGTCTTTGCACAGCGGATCGGGCTGACGCTTGAGGAGATCGGCGCCGAGCTCGCTAAGCTGCCGGCCGATCGCGTACCGTCACGTCGGGATTGGTCGCGGCTGTCGAGCGCGTGGGCAAAGCGTATCGACCAGCGCATAGCCGAGTTACAGCGCCTACGGTCCGGTCTTGGCGAATGCATCGGTTGCGGCTGCCTGTCGATCGATCGATGTCGCTTGGCGAACCCTGCCGACGTGGCAGGGCGAAAAGGGCCGGGAGCGAGGTACTGGCTGGGGTGAATGAGCCTCCAATGGTATGCCGAACGATCTTACGATCTTGCCGGTCATTCATTGTGTCATGTCCCGACTTCACCTCCACAATGAAGATTGGCTTACGATTCGGCGACTCGGCTCCGGGCCACTGCCGCCGAAG
Source organism: Rhizobium sp. CNPSo 3670 (assembly GCF_057784555.1). Classification (NCBI taxonomy): domain Bacteria; kingdom Pseudomonadati; phylum Pseudomonadota; class Alphaproteobacteria; order Hyphomicrobiales; family Rhizobiaceae; genus Rhizobium; species Rhizobium sp. CNPSo 3670. The sequence continues at coordinate 4,714 of NZ_JBXSOL010000029.1, read as the reverse complement.
GAGGTGAGAATGACGGAAAGCAAATTCCTGACCCCGGACTTCAGCAAATCTCTGCTTTTTCATTTGTCCGCCCTTCAAGAGGCCGGACTCTAATCCAATCTCGAGGAAATTACCCGTGGCAGGTCAACGGCGATCGAATTGGCGACTCGACTCCTCCAGAACTGGGCGTGGAATGAGGTGATCAGCTCAACGTATGAGCTGCAAGATCGGCTTTAACCCTGTCTATGGAGCGGTAAGGACACGCCGCTTGCCAAAGACGCTGTTCGACCGTTCAATCGCATCGAAGCAAGATGAGCGACATTTGGCGAAAGCCATGTCGCGCGAAAAGGCCGACGCCTCGCATACCTCTAAGGTGTAGACCTTGCTTGTTGCTCCTTTCGATTAGCTATTCCACGGAGCGAGCAATCGGTCTTGGCAGCCCTCCGGAGATAGCTGGATATTTGGGATCGCGCCCGACCGTCAGAATTCAGCTTTGGAGAACAATTCGACGATCCAGTCGAGGAAGACGCGCACCCGCGGCGAAAGCTGGCGGTTCTGCGGATAGAGCGCGGTAAGCGGTGTCGGCGGAGGAAGATAGTCGGCAAGGACCTCGACCAGCGTCCCTTCGTCCAGATCCCGCTGGAGGCGGTAACGCGGCGCCTGAATGAGGCCGAAGCCGAGGCGGGCGAGATCGGTCATGGTGTCGGAGTTGTTGACCGTCAGCCGGCACGGCAAGGATACGAAACGGACAGTGTTGCCGACCGTGAACTCGAGAGGCATGATCTGCCCGGTACGGGACGATATGAAACCAACGGCGCGATGCCCCTCCATCGCGTCTGGGGAGCGTGGCATTCCGCGCCTTGATATATAGGCTGGGCTGGCACAGGTGATTTCAGCGATCATCCCGAGGCGACGCATGATCAGGCCGCTATCTGAAATCTCTCCGGCGCGGATGACGCAGTCGATACCTTCCCTGACGAGATCTACCAGCCGGTCGCCCTGCCCGATCTGCAGGTCCAGCAGAGGATACCGATCGAGGAACTCATTGAGTCGCGGCAACAGGAATGTGCGTGTCAGCAAAGGGTGCGCGTCGACGCGCAGCAGGCCGCGCGGTTGCATGTCACGGAAGACGTTTTCCGCCTCGTCCACCTCGGCGAGGATCGCCACACATCGCCTGTAGAAGGCTGCGCCGTCCAGTGTCGGCGCGACATGCCGGGTCGTTCGCTCAAGAAGGCGAACGCCGAGATCGCCTTCTAGCTTTTTAATCGCCTCGGTGGCCGTGGAACGGGCAAGCCCAAGGTCGGACGCCGCCGCGGCGAAGCTACGCCGCTCAACGACCCGGATAAAGAGCTGCATGCGGTCAAGCCGATCCATATCTTTATTCACCACAGACGAATTCTCATGTCAAATGTTGGTGGATTGTTCTCCCGGGACACCATCGATATCTCCTGTTCCGTCATAAAGGAGAAGGTTACAATGAGCATCAAAGGGCAGCGCGTCGCTATCGTCACCGGCGCATCGAAAGGGATCGGCCGAGCCATAGCGCTTCGGCTGGCGCAAGACGGCATCGCCGTCGTGGTGAATTACGCAAAGAGCCGTCAGGCGGCTGATGCGGTCGTCGCAGACATTGAATCGGGCGGGGGGAAGGCTCTCGCAGTGCAGGCTGACATTAGCGCTCCAGCCGCAGCTGCCGATCTGTTCAGCGCGGCCGACGAGCGCTTCGGCGGGACCGACATACTGGTCAACAATGCCGGCATAATAAAGTTGGCTCCGATTGCCGATATGGACGACGCGAGTTTCGAGCAGCAGATCGCCACAAACCTCACAGGGACATTCCGCGCCGTTCGCGAAGCAGCCCGTCGGCTCCGCGATGGTGGGCGCATCATCAATTTTTCTTCAAGCGTCGTCGGCGCTTACGGGCCGACTTACGGCGTCTATGCGGCAAGCAAAGCCGCCGTCGAGGCGATCACGCACGTCGCCGCGAAGGAACTCGGCCGGCGCGGCATTACCGTCAATGCGGTGGCGCCCGGTCCCGTCGAGACCGAACTCTTCATGTCCGGCAAGCCCGACGAGCTGGTCCAGAGAATCGTTGGTACCATTCCGCTCGGGCGCCTGGGCCAACCGGATGACATTGCCTCAGTCGTTTCCTTCCTGGCCGGCCCGGAAGGCGGTTGGGTGAACGGTCAGGTGTTACGCGCCAATGGCGGCATGATCTGAAGCAGAACCCACAAGAAAGGAGATTCCAATGCCATTCGTTAACATAAAGACACCCGAGGGCGCGCTTAGCCGCTACCAGAAGGAAGAAATCGTGCACCGCGCCACCGACATGCTGGTGGAGTACTTCTCCGAGGCGGCACGGCCACACACAATGGTACTGATCGAGGAAGTGAAGGACGGCGGATACGGGCGTGCCGACGAGATTTTCATCCTTCCGGATGCCTATCGCGTCAAAGAAGACGGTTGATCCCGGAGTGCTCGGAGCTGGTGCGGAGGTTCTGCACCAGTTCTCCTAACCAGGGCAGAGGGTGCGGTCTGAAGACGCGAGGAGCGTGACCTGCCACCGCAATTCTTGCAACGGGGCAGTTGTCGGCATTTATGAGGGGGATGTTCGCACCAGGGACACGGTGGCAGCAGTCTAGTTGGCGGGCGGATTGGTTACTCTTGCAGGTTGCTCAGCAGCTTTCGACTGCCTCATGTTCTTATTGGCATGGTCCGCGACCAAGGAACAAACACAAGGCCCTGGGGGTTAATGCGGTAGTCGGGCGTAAGCGTAATCGGAGCGTGGCGCTCTCCCCATCCCTCGGGTGTCCGAGGTTGCTTCCAGCTTTCGAGCTGTGACGCAGGGTTCGAATCCCTGCCCCGACAGCCATGTGCGCTCAATCGAACAAAGCTTGCGATTTCTCGTCAGGATACCTGACCTTTGATCCTCATCAGCCAAGGAACCGTCGCGGCGCCCCGATTCAACTTTCAGGCCAACTCGGCTAATGGAAAAGGATTACGGAACGCGGCGCATCAGTTCAAGTTCTACATCTGATGATCGCGCGGCATCCAAGAGGATGCTCCGCTCATTCGAGGAGGCTTTCCGATGAAGATCGCCCAGATCGCACCCCTTGCTGAAAGCGTCCCACCGAAGCTTTACGGCGGAACGGAGCGCATCGTCTCTTATCTGACAGACGAGCTGGTCCGTCAGGGCCACCAGGTCGCGCTTTTCGCCAGCGGCGACTCTGTTACTGACGCCAAACTGGTAGCGTGCTCGCGCATCGCCCTGCGTCTCAATCCAGCAGTCAGGGACCACGTGCCGCACCATATTGCCATGCTGGAGGAGGTTCGCCGCCGGGCACACGAATTCGATGTCCTACACTTCCACATTGATCTGCTGCATTTCCCATTGATTATGGACTTCGCAGACCGAACCGTGACGACGCTGCACGGACGGTTGGATCTACCGGACCTTCGAACATTCTACCAAGCCTTCCCGGACATACCGCTGGTGTCGATCTCAAACAATCAGCGACAGCCCATGCCGCCGGTCAACTGGGCCGGCACCGTTTACCATGGGCTCTCGGACGAGATTCTACCCTTCACCGCAAAGCCGAAAGGAAACTATCTTGCTTTCCTCGGGCGCATCTCGCCGGAGAAGCGACCCGATCGAGCCATCCAGATCGCTGCTAAAGCAGGGATCCCCCTGAAGATCGCGGCGAAGATCGACAATGTCGACAAGCATTACTGGGAAACCGTGATCGAGCCTCTGGTAAAGAGCCATCAAAACGTGGAGTTCGTCGGAGAGATCAACGAACATCAAAAGGCGGAGTTTCTCGGCAATGCCGGTGCATTGCTGTTCCCGATCGACTGGCCAGAACCCTTCGGAGTGGTGATGATCGAGTCTATGGCATGCGGCACCCCAGTCATTGCGTTTGGCTGCGGTTCCGTACCGGAAGTGATTGACGCCGGTGTCTCCGGCATAATCGTCGATACAGTCACCGAAGCCGTGGAAAACATCGACCGAGCGCTGCGCCTGGACCGCCGCAGAGTTCGCGCAACGTTCGAAAAGCGCTTTTCTGCAAAGCGCATGGCGCGCGATTATCTCGAAATCTACCGAACTCTGCCAGGTGTACGTACCCATGGTGCACGCATGCGCCGTGCGACCAGGGCTGCTCTCGGGGTGCAGACCGCTGCATGATGGCGAAGAGAGGTAGGGGTCATTCGAATACGCGGGCAATGCCCCGGTCGTCTTCTTTAATCCGGAGGAGGTCGTTGCTGTGGGAGCTCGCCAGCTGGCGCGACCTTTCTCGTATCTGTCTTGGGACGAAGGGGTGCTCTCCCCCGATGAAGGTTGTTCAGAACAAATGGCAAAGGATATCAGATGACCGATAGCCGCGCCTTATTCGCTGCACGCGCTTTCAATTCTTCCAACCGGGTTCAGCCGCGCCGCCGCTGCCTAAACGAGTCCAACTTCGGTAAGTCGCTTTTTCGAGTGATCGTCATCCAGCATCTAGCGGCTTCCCCGCAACCGATGCCTGTGGGTGGCTGCGACACCGGTTTGAAGATCAACTGATTACCGGCGCTATCGATCTCGGTTTCGATTTACGATTTGGGGTATCGCTGCACCAATATGTACTTCGGCAGCCAGTTGACCGTGGGCGTCCCAAATCTCGATTGCCTGCGGGATTTCCGCCTGATTGGTTAAGATAGCCCTGCCAACCAGTTCTCTGAGGGCTTCGCCGGCTTCTTCTCT